>NZ_JAVWWA010000015.1:35771-60303 GCF_036666375.1 Comamonas sp.
CAGTGCAGGCGGCCGAACCCGAATCTGCAGCCGAACTCGAACGCGAATCTGCGGCTGAACCCGAATCTGCGGCCGAACCCGAACTCGAACGAGAATCTGCGGCCGAACCCGAATCTGCGGCGGAACCCGTGCTGCAGCCGGCCATGGCCCTGGACAGCGCCATCGATGACGACATCGAAGTGCTGGACGCGCTCGATCCCGACCTGTTCCCTATCTTCGAGGAAGAGGCGGCCGAGCTGCTGCCGGTGCTGGGCACGGCGCTGCGCGACTGGGCCGCGCATCCGCAGCGCCTCGAAGCGCGCAATGCCAGCCTGCGCGCGCTGCACACGCTCAAGGGCAGTGCGCGCCTGGCGGGCGCGATGCGCCTGGGCGAAATCACCCACCGGCTCGAGTCGGCGATTGAACACATAGACGCGCAGGAAGCGCAGGCCGCGCAGATCGAACCGCTGCTGGGCAGCTTCGACATCCTCAACGGCCATTTCGCGGCATTGCGCGCGCTCGGCGACGACATCGCCGCGGCGCCTGTCGCTGCGGCCGAGACGCCCGAGCCGGCGCGTGAACGCATTGAAGGCCTGCGCGCGCCGACCTTCACGCCTATCGTTCCGCTCACGGCCGCACGCTCGGCCTCGCAGCAGTCGGTGCGCGTGCGCGGCCAGCTGCTCGACCGGCTGATCAACCAGTCGGGCGAAGTGCTGATTGCACGCTCGCGTATCGATGCGCGCCTGGTGCAGGCGCGCGCCTCGCTTTACGACCTCAACGGCAACCTGGAGCGCCTGCGCCAGCAGCTGCGTGACATCGAAGTCCAGGCCGAGACGCAGATGCAGTCGCGGCTGGCGCTGTCCAAGGACTCCGCCGCGGGCTTCGATCCGCTGGAGTTCGACCGCTTCACGCGCGTGCAGGAACTCACGCGCATGATGGCCGAGTCGGTCAACGATGTGGCCACGGTGCAGCGCAATCTGCAGCGCGATCTGGCCGCGGCCGAAGACGACCTGGTCGCCCAGGGCCGCCAGGCGCGCGATCTGCAGCGCGACCTGCTGCGCACGCGCATGGTGGAATTCGACGCGATTTCCGAACGCCTTTACGCCGTGGTGCGCCAGACGTCCAAGGAAATGGGCAAGCAGGTGCGGCTCAACATCGTCGGCGGCACGATTGAGATGGACCGCGGCGTGCTCGACCGCATGGTGCCGGCCTTCGAACACCTGCTGCGCAACTGCGTGGCCCATGGCATCGAGCTGCCCGCGCAGCGCCAGGCGCAGGGCAAGGATGCGACCGGCACCATCAGCGTGACGCTGCAGCACGAAGGCAACGACGTGCGCGTGCGTTTCGACGACGATGGCGCGGGCCTGGACCTCAAGCGCATCCAGGCCGTGGCCGTGGCGCGCGGCCTCGTGGCCGAAGATGCCGACATCACGGCCGAACAGGCCGGCCAGCTGATCTTCCAGCCGGGCTTCACGACGGCGAGCGAAGTCACGGGCGTGTCGGGGCGCGGCATAGGCATGGACGTGGTGCGCTCCGAAGTCAACGCGCTGGGCGGGCGCATCGAGACCCACAGCACGCCGGGCGCGGGCTCCTCGTTCGGCCTGGTGCTGCCGCTGACCACGGCGGTGACGCAGGTGGTGATGCTGCGCGTGGGCCAGTTCGCCGTGGGCGTTCCCGCCAACCTGGTGGAAATCGTGCGCCGCGTGCCTTTGGCGCCGCTGGAGCAGGCCTACCGCAGTGGTCAGCTTGAAGACGCTGCCAGCGGCGAAACGCTGCCGTTCTTCTGGGGCGGAGCGCTGTGGCAGTCGTCGCCGCAAAGCCTCGAAGACGTGGGCAAGACGCGCGCCGTGGTGATCTTCCGCAGCGCGGCCCAGCGGCTCGCATTGCATGTGGATGAAGTGCTGGGCAATCAGGAACTCGTGGTCAAGCCTCTGGGCCCGCAGCTCGCGCGTCTGCCGGGTCTGACCGGCATGTCGGTGCTGGCCTCGGGCGCGGTGGTGCTGATCTACAACCCGGTGGCCCTGGCCACCGTGTATGGCGAACGGGTGCGCGAGCAGCTGCGCCGCCAGCCCGCGCGCGCGCCGCAGCCGCTGGCCGACGGCGATGGCGTGGCGACGGTGCAGCCGCAGGCCGCGGGCGCGGGCGAGGTGCCGCTGGTGCTGGTGGTCGACGATTCGATCACCGTGCGCCGCGTGACCCAGCGCCTGCTGCAGCGCGAAGGCTATCGTGTCGAGGTCGCATCCGACGGCCTGCAGGCCCTAGAAAAACTGCAGGGCGCGCGCCCGGCTGTGGTGCTGTCCGACATCGAAATGCCGCGCATGGACGGCTTCGATCTGGCGCGCAACATCCGCGCCGATGCGCGGCTGCACGATCTGCCCATCATCATGATCACGTCACGCATTGCGCAAAAGCACCGCGAACATGCGCAGCAGATCGGCGTCAACCACTATCTGGGCAAGCCGTATTCGGATGAGGAACTGCTGAGTCTGGTGCAGCACTACGCTGCGTTGGCAATGGCTCATACCACGTCGGTTGCGTAAGTGATTGGCGCGGAGTGAACGGCTGAATACCGGGGCTTCGACAGGCTCAGCCCGAACGGACCAAGCGTTCGTGCTGAGCCAGCGCCGCTGTTTATTGAGAGTCCACGGCCCCTTTGACCACGGAAAACCGCGCCAACGTGCGATCCCTTGCCTCGGCATGGTCCACGATGGGGCGCGGATAGCTTGAAGCGCCCAGCGCTTCGCCTGCATCGACCAGCGACACACCTGCCGCCGCCAGCTCCAGCGGCCCGGCCTTCCACGGCGCGTGGATCAGCTTGTCGGGCAGGGCGGCGAGCTGCGGCAGATAGCGGCGGATGAAGCGGCCCGCGGCATCGAACTTCTCGCTCTGGCTGATGGGGTTGAAGATGCGGAAGTAGGGCTGGGCGTCGCAGCCCGTGGAGGCCGCCCATTGCCAGCCGCCATTGTTCGCCGCGAGATCGAAATCATTGAGCTGCTCGGCGAAGTACTGCTCGCCCCAGCGCCAGTCGATGCCCAGGTCCTTGACCAGAAAGCTGGCCACGACCATGCGCAGCCGGTTGTGCATGTAGCCGGTCTGGTTGATCTGGGCCATGGCCGCGTCGACCAGCGGGTAGCCGGTGCGGCCTTCGCACCAGGCGGCAAACAGGCGTTCGGCCTCGGCGCCGCTTTCCCAGGCGATGGCGTCGTAGGCCGGCTTGAAAGCCTGGGTCACCACGCGCGGATGATGGGCCAGGATCTGGTGATAGAAGTCGCGCCACACCAGTTCGCTGAGCCACACGGCCGCGCCCGGGCTCTGGTGCTGCGACGATTCGGTCCAGGCCAGGCGCGCCAGTTCGCGTATCGACACCGTGCCAAAGCGCAGATGCACGCTCAGATAGCTCGGGCCCTTGACGGCCGGGAAATCGCGCGTGTCGCCGTATTGCGCCAGGCGCGGCACGAAGTCGGCGAGCAGCTGGTCCGCGCCGACGCTGCCCGTGGGCAGTGCCAGCTGGTGCAGATTGGTGGGCTCGAAGCCTGTCTCGGCGAGCGTGGGCAGGTGGCGATATTGCGCGGGCCGGGGCGCGAGGTGGGCGGCATAGCGCTCCACCGGGTAGGACGACAGATAAAAAGCGTTGAGCTTGCGCAGCCAGGCGTTCTTGTAGGGCGTGAACACGCTGAACGGCGCGCCCGCAAGCGTCAGCACTTCGTCGCGCTCGAAGATCACATGGTCCTTGTAGGTGTGCAGCGCCACGCCCGCCGATTGCAACGCAGCGCGCACGCGCGCGTCGCGCGCCAGCGACTGGGGCTCGTCATCGTGGTTGGCGAACACCGCCGTGGCGCCCAGCTGCTGCGCCAGGCGCGGAATTTCCTCTTCGGCCAGGCCCTGGCGCACGATCAGACCGGCGTCGGCCTGGCCGGCGAGCGTGCGCAGCTGGACATCGACACAGGCCAGGCTGTCGTGGATGAACTCGACGCGCCGGTCGGCGCGCGCCAGCGGCGCGAGGATGGCGTCGTCGAAAAGAAAGACGCAATGCACCTGCGCGCAGCCGCGCAAGGCATGAAAAAGGGCGGCGTGGTCGCGCGTGCGCAGGTCGCGTCGCAACCAGACCAAGCCCACAGGTCCCGAAAGTGCCATGGATCACCGTTAAAATCTAGGAATGCCCGCTGATTCTGCGCCTATCAACTTGACGCACCATTTTCTGATCGCCATGCCCGGCGTCGAAGATGAGTCTTTTTCGCGCAGCGTGGTGTACCTGTGCGAGCACAGTGAGCGTGGCGCTCTGGGCTTGATCATCAACAAGCCCATGCCATTGAGCCTTGAAGGCCTGCTCGACAAGATCGATCTTTCCCTCGGACGCGAAGACCTGCGCACCGACATGGTGTACCGGGGCGGCCCGGTGCAGACCGACCGTGGCTTCGTGCTGCACGAGGCCTTCACGGCCGAAGGCAGCATTCCGTCCGACGAGTCCATTTACGCCTCGACCATGACCATTCCCGGAGGTCTTGAAATGACGACCTCCAAGGATGTGCTCGAAGCGCTGTCCAACGGCGCCGGCCCGCGCCGGGTGTTCGTCTCGCTGGGCTATGCCTCGTGGGGCGAGGGTCAGCTTGAATCCGAGCTGTCCGAAAACACCTGGCTCACGGTGGGCGCCGACGTGGCGCTGATTTTCGAGGCGCCCGTCGCCGAGCGCTACGACCGTGCCCTGGGCCTTCTGGGCCTGCAGGCCTGGTCGCTGTCCCCGGAAGTGGGGCACGCATGAGCGATTCTCCCGACACGGTGCCTGCGGCACCGTCGCCCGCGCGCGCCTCCACGGATGCGCCGCTGCGCGCCGCCGTGGTCGTGCCCGCGCATTTCCAGAGTTTCCTGGCCTTTGACTTCGGCACCAAGCGCACGGGCGTGGCCACGGGCAGCCGCATGATGGGGCTGACGACTCCGCAGGCGACGATCAAGGCCGAAGGCGCGGATGCGCGGATGCTGCAGGTCGCGGCGCGCATCAAGGAATTCGAGCCCGACGCGCTGGTCATAGGCGTGCCTTACCACCCCGACGGCGCGGCGCACGAGAACACCGCGCGCGCGCTCAAGTTCGGCCGCCAGCTGCGCGGACGCTTCGGCCTGCAGGTGTTCGAAGTCGACGAGCGCTACAGCACCACCGAAGCCATTTCGGGCGGTGCGCGCGATGCCGACGCCGCGTCGGCCTGCATCATTCTTGAACAGTTTCTGAGGAGTCTTCCATGAACGATCCCATCGCCGGCGGCGCCGGCAGCGGCAGCCTGGTGCTCGACGCCGAGGCGCTGTACCGTGAACTGCTGCGCGGCGTGCGCAGCCTCATGGGAGCGTCGACGCGCCTGGCGGGCATCACTTCGGGCGGCGCCTGGCTGGTCGAGCGCCTGCACAAGGACCTGAACCTGCCCGGCACGCCCAGCGTGCTGTCGTCGGCGCTGCACCGCGACGACTTCGCGCAGCGCGGCATGGCCACCAGCGCCCAGACGCAGATCGACTTCGACGTCAACGGCGCCGACATCCTGGTGCTCGACGACGTGCTCTACACGGGCCGCACCATACGCGCCGTGCTCAACGAACTCTATGACTACGGCCGGCCCGACTGCGTGCGCCTGGCCGTGCTGGTCGACCGCGGCGGCCGCGAGCTGCCCATCCAGGCCGACTTCGCCGCGGCGCGCATCGCGCTGCCGCCGGCCCAGGCGCTGGCGCTGGCGCGCGACGACCAGGGACGCTTCCATTTCCGCATCCAAGAGGCCTGACCGTGTTGTACAAGCGCAATCCCCAGCTCAACAAGAACGGTGAGCTGATTCACCTGCTGTCGACCGAAGGCCTGTCCAAGGACATCCTGACGCATATCCTCGACACCGCGGCCAACTTCGTCAGCGTCAACGACCGCGAAGTCAAGAAGGTGCCGCTGCTGCGCGGCAAGAGCGTGTTCAACCTGTTCTTCGAGAACAGCACGCGCACGCGCACCACGTTCGAGATCGCGGCCAAGCGCCTGTCGGCCGACGTGTTCAATCTGGACATCGCGCGCAGCTCGGCAAGCAAGGGCGAGTCGCTGCTCGACACCATTGCCAACCTGTCGGCCATGGCCGCCGACATCTTTGTCGTGCGCCACGGCGAGTCGGGCGCGCCTTACCTCGTGGCCCAGCATGTGGCCCCGCATGTACATGTGGTCAACGCCGGCGACGGCCGCCATGCCCACCCCACGCAGGGGCTGCTGGACATGTACACCATCCGGCACTACAAGAAGGACTTCTCCAACCTGCGCGTGGCCATCGTCGGCGACGTGCTGCACTCGCGCGTGGCGCGCTCCGACATCCATGCGCTGACCACGCTGGGCGCGGCCGAAGTGCGCGTCGTCGGCCCGCGCACGCTCGTGCCTTCCGACCTGTCGCTGATGGGCGTGCGCGTGTTCCACACGCTGGAAGAAGGCATTCGCGACGCCGACGTGATCATCATGCTGCGCCTGCAGAACGAACGCATGACCGGCGCGCTGCTGCCCTCGAGCCAGGAATATTTCAAGGCTTTCGGCCTCACGGCCGAGAAGCTGCGCCTGGCCAAGCCCGACGCCATCGTGATGCACCCCGGACCTATCAACCGCGGCGTCGAGATCGACTCCGAAGTGGTCGACGGCCCGCAGGCCGTGATCCTGTCGCAGGTCTCGTTCGGCATTGCCGTGCGCATGGCCGTGATGTCCATTGTTGCCGGCAATGAGGCTTGAAGCACCCCCTGAGCGGCTGCGCCGGATGGCCGGCCCCCGCTTCCCCCTCTCATCCTTCGGTGGAGGGGGACGACACCTTCGGTGCGGGGCGGCCCTTCCTCGGTGTCCCCGTGCTGGCGAGCGCCAGTTTCATAGGCCATCAATTTTTGACTTGAAATTTTTGCTAGCCGTCCGTGACCGGACGGGGCATTGGGTGTGAAGTATGAAACTACTGATCCAGAACGGCCGCGTCATCGACCCGGCCCGGGGCTTTGACCAGGTCTGCGACATCGCGGTCGACGCCGGCAGCATCGCCGCCATCGGCGCCCAGCCCGCGGGCTTCGCGCCCGATCGCGTGATCGACGCCAAGGGCTGCTGGGTGCTGCCCGGCCTGGTCGATCTGGCCGTGCGCCTGCGCGAGCCCGGCCACGAACACGAAGGCATGCTGCAAAGCGAGATGGCGGCCAGCGTTGCCGGCGGCGTGACCAGCCTGGTCTGCCCGCCCGACACCGACCCCGTGCTTGACGAGCAGGGCCTGGTCGAGATGCTCAAGTTCCGCGCCGAGAAGCTGCACCAGTCGCGGCTGTTCCCGCTGGGCGCGCTCACGCGCGGCCTGGCCGGCGAAGTGCTGACCGAGATGAACGAGCTGACCGAGTCGGGCTGCGTGGGCTTCGGCCAGGCCGATGTGCCGCTGGCCAGCACCCAGACGCTGCAGCGCGCGCTGCAGTACGCTGCGACCTATGGCTACACCGTGTGGCTGCGCCCGCAGGAAATGCACCTGGGCAAGGGCGTGGCGGCCAGCGGCCCGCTGGCCACGCGCATGGGCCTGTCGGGCGTGCCGGTGTCGGCCGAGACGATTGCGCTGCACACGATCTTCGAGCTGATACGCGGCACGGCGGCGCGCGTTCACCTGTGCCGGCTGTCGAGCGCCGCGGGCGTCGAGCTGGTGCGCCGCGCCAAGGCCGAAGGCCTGAGCGTCACCGCCGACGTCAGCATCAATTCGCTGCACCTGACCGATACCGACATCGGCTACTTCGACAGCAGCGCGCGCCTGAACCCGCCGCTGCGCCAGCAGCGCGACCGCGACGCGCTGTCGGCCGCGCTGGCCGACGGCACGATAGACGCGCTGGTGTCCGATCACACGCCCGTCGATGACGACGCCAAGGTGCTGCCGTTTGCCGAAGCCGAACCCGGCGCCACCGGCGTCGAGCTGCTGCTGTCGCTGGCCGTCAAGTGGTCGCAGGCGCAGCAAGTGCCGCTGGCGCGCGCCATTGAAGTGATCACCGCCGCGCCCGCGCGCGTGCTGGGCACGGCGCTGGGCGAGCTCAGGGAGCAGATCGGCCAGCTGCAGGTGGGCGGTGCCGCCGACCTGTGCATCGTCGATCCGGACGCGCATTGGGAAGTCACGCCCGCAGCGCTGGTGAGCCAGGGCAAGTGCACGCCGTTTGGCGGCTACGAACTGCCGGCGCGCGTGCGCTGCACGCTGGTCGCGGGGCGCATTGCCTTCGAGCGTGGCTGAGTCCGGCTGGGCGCGGCGCGGCCGCGCCAGCGCGCGCCTGCTGCGCCTCGCAGGCCATCTGCTGCATGGGCTGTGGGTCATCTTCACGCGCTTTCCGCGCCTGTCGGTGGAGCAGCGCAACGCCCATGTCCAGGCCTGGGCGCGCGGCCTGCTGCCGCGCGTGGGCGTCGAGTTGCAGGTGCATGGCACGCCGCCGGTGGGCGGGCCGGTGCTGCTGGTCGCCAATCACCTGTCGTGGCTGGACATTCCCGTGCTGCACGCCGCGCGCCACTGCCGCTTCATCTCCAAGGCCGATGTCGCCTCCTGGCCCGTGCTGGGCACGCTGGCGCGCGCCGCCGGAACGCTCTACATCGATCGCAACTCGCGCCGCGACACGCTGCGCATGGTCAACGTCATGGCCCAGGCGCTGGCGCAGCGCGATGTGCTGGCGGTGTTCCCCGAAGGCACGACCGGCGAAGGCCGCGAACTGCTGCCGTTTCGCGCCAATCTGATCGAAGCCGCGCTGCAGTCGGGCGCGCCCGTGCAGCCGCTGGGCCTGCGCTTCATCGACCCGGCGACGGGCGAGGACAGCGAAGCGCCGATCTACGCGGGCGATACGCCGCTGTGGACTTCGGTCTGGCGCACGCTCAGCGCGCCGGCGATCATTGCGCGTGTAGGCTACGGCCAGGCCCAGACCGCCGACGGCCGCGACCGCCGCACCTGGGCACGCGACTTGCAGGCCGAAGTCGACCGTCTCCGGCGCGCTTAGTCGTTTTTCGCGCATAGGGGTCGCGGAAATCCGCGATAACCTACAGGCCTGAAGTCCCGCGCAGAACGCAGCGCTTGCGTTACGCTGCGCGCAGCGCTTTTTCACATCACAGCTACAGGTGCATCCATGAAAATTTCCCGTTTATCCCTGCTGGCCCTGGCGCTGGCCGCGGCGACCACGGCCCATGCGGGCAAGACGCTAGACACCATCAAGCAGCGCGACCAGATCAGCATTGGCATCAGCAGCGGCGTGCCGGGCTTCTCGGCCGCCGACAGCAAGGGCCAGTGGAGCGGTCTCGACGTGGACGTGGGCAAGGCGATCGCCGCGGCGCTGCTGGGCGATGCCGGCAAGGTCAAGTGGGTGCCCCTTGTCTCGCAGCAGCGCTTCACCGCACTGCAGTCGGGCGAAGTCGATGTGCTGTCGCGCAACACCTCGGTCACGCTGACGCGCGACGCGTCCATGGGACTGGCGTTCACGGCCGTGGTGTTCTACGACGGCCAGGGCTTCATGGTGCCGGCCAAGACCAAGGTGACAAGCGCCAAGCAGCTCAAGGGCGCGACGGTCTGCGTGCAGGCCGGAACGACGTCCGAGAAGAACATGACCGACTTCTCGCGCATCCACAAGCTCAACCTCAAGCCCGTGGTGTTCGACAAGTTCGACGCCGCCAACGCCGCCTATTTCGCGGGCCGCTGCCAGGCCTATACGACCGATGCCTCGGGCCTGGCCTCGGTGCGCGCCAAGGAAGCCAAGGACTCGAAGGAGCATGTGATTCTCACCGACCTGATCTCCAAGGAGCCGCTGGGCCCGCTGGTGCGCCGCGGCGACGACGAGTGGCTGGCCGTGGTGCGCTGGGTCGTGCACGGTCTGGTCGAGGCCGAGGAAAACGGCATCACCCAGGCGAACGTCGACAAGCTCAAGCTTGATACCACCGACCCGACCATTGGCCGCCTGCTGGGCAAGACCGAGGACACGGGCAAGCTGCTGGGCCTGGACAAGGAATGGCTGGTGCGCGCGATCAAGGCCGTGGGCAACTACGGCGAGATCTATGAGCGCAACGTCGGCGAGAAGACGCCGGTCGGCCTGGCCCGGGGCAAGAACAAGCTCTGGACCGACGGCGGCCTGATGTACGCCCTGCCGGTGCGATGAGCGAACCGCGCCCGGCAGCCTTGATTCCCGCGCGGCGCGCGCCGGCGCGCGCGCGCCCGGGCTGGTCCTGGCACCACCCCGCAACGCGCGCGCGGGTCTGGCAGCTGCTGGCGCTGCTGGGCGTCGTGGCGCTGCTCGGCTGGCTGGTCTACAACACCCAGGCCAACATGGCCGCGCGCGGCATACGCAGCGGCTGGGATTTTCTGCGCCAGACTGCGGGCTTCGACATAGGCGAACAGCCGATTGCGTTCGAGTCCACCGACACCTACCTGCGCGCGTTTGTCGTCGGCCTGCTCAACACGCTGCGCGTGGCGCTCGCGGGCATCGTGCTCAGCACGCTGCTGGGCGCGCTGGTCGGGGTGGGGCGCTTCTCGCGCAACCTGCCGGTGCGCGCGCTGTGCCGCGGCTATGTCGAGCTGTTTCGCAACGTTCCGCTGCTGGTGCAGCTGCTGGTGTGGTATCTGCTGCTGGTCGAATACCTGCCCGACACCACCGAAGCCTGGACCTGGGGCCAATCGGTGTTTCTCAGCAAGTCGGGGCTGGTGCTGCCTTTTCCCGTGCACGGCGCGGATGGCTGGCACTGGAGCGTTCCCGTCATCGACGGCTTTGCCATCGACGGCGGCGCGGCGCTGTCGCCCGAATTTCTCGCGGTGCTCGCGGGCCTGACGTTCTACACCGCGGCCTTCATTGCCGAAGTGGTGCGCGCCGGCATTGCCGCCGTGCCGCGCGGCCAGATCGAAGCCGCGCAAAGCATTGCACTGAGCCGCTGGCAGACGCTGCGCCTGGTCACCGGCCCGCAGGCGCTGCGCGTGATGGCGCCGCCGCTGACCAACCAGTACCTGAACCTGACCAAGAATTCCTCGCTGGCCGTGGCCGTGGGCTACCCCGATCTGGTGTCGATTGCCAACACCAGTCTCAACCAGACCGGCCGCGCGCTCGAGTGCATTGCCATCGTGATGCTGGTCTACCTCACGCTGTCGCTGGCCACCGCGCTGCTGATGGGCCGGCTCGACCAGCGCGATCTCGCGCGCCAGGAGCCATGAGCATGCAGCCTTGCGAAACGATTCCTGCCCGGCCCGCTCCTCCCAGTTCAGGCGGCTTGCGCGCCTGGGTGCGGCGCGAACTGTTCGGCAGCTGGGTCAGCACGCTGACCACGCTGGCGCTGCTCGCCTGGGCGCTGTGGGCGCTGCCCGGCGCGCTCGACTGGCTGCTGTGGCGCGCCGTCTGGCAGGCCGATGCCGACGCCTGCCAGGCCGCGCGCGGCCTGGGCGCCTGCTGGGGCGTGATCACCGAGAAGCACCGACTGATACTGCTGGGCCGCTACCCGCTCGAAGAGCAATGGCGCCCGGTGCTGGCCACCGGCCTGCTGCTGGCGCTGGTGATTGCCAGCGGCATGCGGCGTTTCTGGACGCGCTGGCTGGTGCTGGCCTGGGTGCTGGTCTGGGCAGTGTTCTTCGCGCTGATGCGCGGCGGCGTCGCCGGCCTGGCCGAAGTGCCCACCGAGCGCTGGGGCGGGCTGCCGCTGACGCTGATGCTGACCACGCTGTCCATCGTGCTGGCCTGTCCGCTCGCGGTGCTGCTGGCGCTGGGCCGGCGCTCGCGCATGCCCGCGATACGCGGCCTGTGCGCGCTGTTCATCGAGCTGGTGCGCGGCGTGCCGCTGATCTCGGTGCTGTTCATGGCGAGCTTTCTGTTTCCGCTGTTCCTGCCCGTGGGCGCTACGCCCGACGTGCTGATTCGCGTGCTGCTGGGCATAGCGCTGTTTGCCGCGGCATATCTGGCCGAGACCGTGCGCGCCGGCCTGCAGTCCGTGCCCCAGGGCCAGCTTGAAGCCGCGAACAGCATAGGCCTGTCGTGGTGGCAGACGCAGCGCCTGGTGGTGCTGCCCCAGGCGCTGGGCGCCGTGGTGCCGGGGCTGATGAACAGCTTCATCTCTATCTTCAAGGACAGCTCGCTGATCACCATCGTGAGCCTCTACGAGCTGACCGGATCGCTGGGCCTGGCGCTCAGCGGCGACCCCGAGTGGCGCCCGTTCATGGTGGAGGGCTACCTGTTCATCACCGCCATCTATTTTGTGGTCTGCGCGGCCATGTCACGCTACAGCCTCTGGGTCGAGCAGCGGCATGCACGCGGCCTGGCCCGTTGAAAGAAGAGCTGCATGCCAGACACTCCCATGGTCCGCTTCGAGCGCCTGAACAAATGGTTCGGGCGCGACTTCCACGTGCTGCGCGACATCGACCTGGAGATCGCGCGCGGCGAGCGCCTCGTGGTCTGCGGCCCTTCGGGCTCGGGCAAGTCGACGCTGATTCGCTGCATCAACGCGCTCGAGCCTTTCCAGGAAGGCAGCCTGACGGTGGGCGGCGTGGCGCTGGCCGTCGAAGGCCGCGAAGACCTGCGCGCGGTGCAGCAGGTGCGCCGCAGCGTGGGCATGGTGTTCCAGCAGTTCAATCTGTTCCCGCACCTGAGCGTGCTCGACAATTTGACGCTGGCGCCGCGCAATGTCGGCAAGCTGCCGCGCGCCGAGGCCGAAGCCCAGGCGCTGGCGCAACTGGAGCGCGTGCACATTGCCGAGCAGGCGCACAAGTTTCCGCAGCAGCTCTCGGGCGGCCAGCAGCAGCGCGTGGCGATCGCGCGCGCGCTGTGCCTTGCGCCGCAGATCCTGCTGTTCGACGAGCCCACCTCGGCGCTGGACCCGGAGATGGTGCACGAGGTGCTGGACGTGATGGTCGAACTCGCGGGCCAGGGCATCACCATGGTCTGCGTGACCCACGAAATGGAGTTCGCGCGCTCGGTCGCCGACCGCGTGGTGTTCATGGACCAGGGGCAGATCATCGAGCAGGCGCAGCCGGATGCGTTCTTTTCCAATCCGCAGAGCGAGCGGGCTCAGCAGTTTCTGGATAAGTTGCTGGGGCGGAAGTAGGTCTTGTTCAGGGTTTGCCTGTAGCAGGCTGCGCCCTGAAACGCCCTTCGACAGGCTCAGGGCGAACGGGGTGGAGAAGGTTGAAAATCTTAAATAGAGCAGGGTGTTCAATCCTCGTTCGTCCTGAGCCCTGAGCCTGCCGAAGGATCGAAGGATGAACGTCCCAGCCTCGAGACTTCGTCCCAGTCCCCGCGAATCATTGCTTCCTTTTTCGCGCGACTCCAGCCTTTAATGCGCCGCTCAGCCGCAAGCGCTTCTTCCCGCGTGGCAACTTCCTGCGCAAAGACCAACTCTACAGGCCGTCGTTGGAAGGTGTAGCAACCGGTGAAAGCGCCGGAAGCGTGCTCCGCAATCCGCCGCTCCAGCGCATCGGTATGCCCGGTGTAATAACTGCCGTCATGGCAGCGCAGCATGTAGACCCAGAAGCCCATAGGGTTCTCCAGTTACTGCCCCCGTTCGTCCTGAGCTTGTCGAAGGATGAACGGCCTGCCCTCAGACAGGCGCTACTTTTCCCTGGGAAACGCCACCACATGCTCCATCGCCAGCGCCATTCCCACCCACTCGCCGATCTCATGGTTGTGGTGGCTGGGAACATGGGCCATCACCGTCTGGCCGCTGGCCAGGCGCATGGTGTAGAGGAATTCCGAGCCGCGGAATGACTTGCGCACGATCTGCGCCTTGACCGGCGCGTCGTCGACATGCACCACGTCGTCGGCGCGCAGCAGCACGTCGCATTCGCCATCGGGGTAGCTTGCGGGCAGCGGGCATTCGTCCAGATCGCTGAGTTCGCCCAGCGGCGTCTGCGCGACCACGCCGTGCTCACGCATCACCAGGCGCGCTGGCAGGAACACGCCGTGGCCTATGAAATCGGCGACAAAGCGCGTCGCGGGCCGGTGGTACAGCGTATAGGCGTCGTCCCATTGGTGCAGCTCGCCGTGGTTCATCACGCCGATCACGTCGCCGATGGCAAAGGCCTCGAGCTGGTCGTGGGTCACGAACAGCGCGGTCGCGCCCGCAGCTTTCAGAATGGCGCGCACTTCGTGCGCCAGGCGTTCGCGCAGGTCGACATCGAGGTTGGAAAACGGTTCGTCGAGCAGCATCAGCTGCGGGCGCGGCGCGAGCGCGCGCGCCAGCGCGACGCGCTGCTGCTGTCCGCCCGACAGCTCGTGGGGAAAGCGCGCGGCGCTGCCTTCTAGGCCCACCAGCGTCAGCACTTCGGCAACGCGCTGCGCCTGCTCGCTCTTGCGCAGCGTGTGGATGCCAAAGGCCACGTTCGCGCCCACGCTCAGATGGGGGAACAGCGCGTAGTCCTGGAACACCATGCCTATGCGCCGCTGTTCGGGCGGCAGCGAGACCGTGGCGCTGCTGACGATCTGGTCCTGCAGGCGGATTTCGCCGCTGCTCACGGGCTCGAGCCCGGCCACGGCGCGCAGCAAGGTGGTCTTGCCGCAGCCCGAGGGGCCGATCAGCACGCCGATGTCACCGGCGTTCAGGTTCAATGAAACGCCTTGGACGGCGGCCTGCGGGCGGCCGGCATAGCGCACCCCGAGTTGGGAGACCTTGAGAAACATTCCTTGATTGTAGGGCGGTGCAAATGCTTAGAATTCGCATTTGCGCGAAAGGCCCTGGCCGACGCCGCAGCTCCCGTGCCTCACTCCCCCAGCCGAGCTATATCTTGCGCCGCATCACTCTTGCCTTCCGCTCCCTGCCCCTGATCCTGCTGGCGCTGCTGCTCACCTTGCCGGTGCTCGCGGTGTTCGCCGCCTGGCTGCCCTGGGGCGGCACCGACACCCAGGCCGGTCCCATCCTGCGCGAAATGGCGTCCACCGTGCTGCCCGGCTATGTCTGGACCACGGTCTGGCTGGGCCTGATGGTGGCGCTGGGCGCGGCCGTGGTCGGCACCGTGGCCGCGGCCATGGTCACGCTGTTTGATTTCCGCGGCCGGCGCACGCTCGAATGGCTGCTGCTGCTGCCGCTGGCCATGCCGGCCTACGTCACTGCCTATGCCTATACCGATTTCCTGCAGTTCAGCGGCCCGCTGCAGGTCTGGTTGCGCGAAACCTACGGCCTCGAAGGCCGGCTGCTGCCCGAAGTGCGCAGCCTGGGCGGCGCGGTCTGGGTGTTCATCTTCTCGCTCTATCCCTATGTCTATCTGCTGGCGCGCACCGCGCTGGGCGAGCGCGCCGCGCACCTGATGGAAGCCGCGCGCCTGCTGGGCGCGCCGCTGCGCCGGCGCATTCTCACGGTGGCGCTGCCGCTGGCGCGCCCGGCCGTGGCCGCGGGCGTGGCGCTGGTGCTGATGGAAACCCTGGCCGATTTCGGCGTCGCGAGCTATTTCGGCATACAGACGTTCACCACCGGCATCTACAAGGCCTGGCTGTCGATGGACAACCGCATTGCCGCGGCGCAGCTCGCCACCTTCCTGCTGGTGCTGGTGGTAGTGCTGCTGCAGGTCGAAGTGCGCGCCCAGCGGCGCATGCGTTTCGTGACCAACGGCGTGGGCCGCGCGGGCTCGGCCGAAGCCCAGCCTATGCGCCTGCGCGGCACGCATGCCGCCATCGCCTGGCTGGTCTGCCTGCTGCCGGTGCTGATGGGCTTTGTCGCGCCGGTGTTCTTCATGCTGCGCCCGCTGGCGGCCGACTGGTCGGTGCTGCCCTGGTCGCGTTTTCTCGATTGGGCCTGGAACAGCGTGCGCCTGGGCGGCATCACCGCGGTGCTGGCCGTGGCGATCGCGCTGGCGCTGGCCTTTGCCGTGCGCCGCCGCCCCGACGCGCTCACGCGTGGCGTGGTGCAGCTTGCCAGCCTGGGCTATGCCGTGCCCGGCGCGGTGATTGTCGTCGGCCTGCTGCTGCCCGTGGGCTGGCTGCAGGCGGCCGCGCCCGACTGGGGCCTGGCATCGCTGATCACGGCCACGGCCACGGGCATTGTCTGGGCGTATCTGGTGCGCTTTTGCGCGGTCGCGCTGCAGTCCATGCAAAGCGGCTATGCGCGCATTCCCGTGAGCTTCGATGATTCGGCGCGCATGCTGGGCACGGGCAGCTGGGGCCTGATGGCGCGCGTGCACTGGCCGCTGCTCAAGCGCTCCACGGCCGCGGCGGCGCTGCTGGTGTTTGTCGACGTGATGAAGGAGCTGCCCGCGACCATGGTGCTGCGGCCGTTCAACAGCGACACCCTGGCCGTGGTCGCCTACCAGCTCGCGCGCGACGAGCGCCTGGGCGAAGCCGCGCTGCCCTCGCTGGCGCTGGTCGCCGTGGGGCTGGTGCCGGTGATCATGCTGAGCCGCACGCTGCGTTCGAAGTGACGGGCGCTGGGTAAACTGGTGCCATGAGCCAGAACCCTTCTTCCCCCACCACGGATTTCCCGGTCACCATCTACCACAACAGCCGCTGCAGCAATTCGCGCGGTGCGCTGGCGCTGCTACGCGAGCGCGGCATAGAGCCGACCATCGTCGACTACATCGCCCAGCCGCTCGATGCCGCCGCGCTGACGGCGCTGATCGCGCAATTGCAGATGCCGGTGCGCGATCTGCTGCGCAGCAAGGAGACGGTCCACGCCGAACTGCAGCTCGAGGCACCCGCGGTCACCGATGCCCAGCTGATTGCCGCGGTTGCCGCCCACCCGGTGCTGCTCAACCGGCCCATCGTCGTCACGCCGCGCGGCGCGGCGCTGTGCCGTCCGCCCGAGAAAGTGCTGGCGCTGCTGCCCGCATGAAACCGGGCTGCGCGCCCGGCGTCTACTCGCGCTGGCCCGATGCGCTGCGCGCGCCCGGCCGGCGCCTGGCCTATCTCGGGCCGGCCGGTACCTGGACCCATCAGGCCTGTCTGCAGTGGCGCGATGCTGCGCAGTTGCAGCCCGGACCCGCAATGCAGGCCATGGCTGCAGACGAAGCCCTGCAGGCGCTGGCCCAGGGCTTGGTCGATGCGGTCTGCCTGCCCGTGAGCACGCGCCTGGTCGGCGCCACGCCTTATCTGCCGCAATTGCTGGCGCTGCTTGAAGAGACCTGGCGCCAGCTGCCTGGCCCCGTGCTGCAGGTCGTGGGCGAATGCCGGCTGCAGCTGGGCTACAGCCTGATGGCGCGCCCCGGTGTCGCGCTGGCGCAGCTGCAGGCGGTCTGCGCCCACCCCGTGGCCTTGCAGGAGGCCGCTCCCTGGTTGCGCCAGCATCTGCCGCATCTGGCCCTGCAGCCTAGCACCTCGGCCGGCGCCGCGGCCCAGGCCGTCGCGGCGGCGCACGATCAGGCGCTGGCCTGCCTGGGGCCGGCGCTCGCGGCCACGCTGCACGGGCTCGCGGTGCTGCAGGACGGCATAGAGCAGGGCCCGCACAACGAGACCCGCTGGTGGCTGCTGGCCAGGGCCGCAGCGCGCGCCACCGTGGTCGATGCACGGCAGCCCTGGCTGGGCCCGTTCGCGCTGGCCCACGCCGCGGCGGGGCCGCCGTAGGGCCGGCACGCAGCGCCCGCAAGGCGACAGCCGCTATGCTGGGGGCATGAACCTGCTGACCTTTCACCTGACCACGCTGGCGCTGCTTTCGGGCCTGGGCCACAGCATCGTGGTCATCGCGAGCCTGCTGGTCTACATGGTGGCCACGCGCATAGGCCAGCAGCGCCGCCACCCTTCGGCCGCGCTGGCCTGGGTCGTGGCCATGATCGCCTTTCCCTACGGCGCGCTGCCGCTGTTCCTGCTCATAGGCAGCCGCAAGTTCCTGCGCCCCGTCCAGCGCCAGCCGGCGGCGCTGCCGGCGCCGCAGACCTGGGGCGACCAGGGCTATCTGGGCGATGGCGTGGAAGACGCGGGCACGGCGCCGCCCGAATGGGTGGCCCGCCTGCTGCGTGCGCTCGACCTGCCCGAAGCCATGCGCAACACGCGTGTGCAGTTCCAGTCGAGCGGCGAAGAGGCGCTCGCGGCCTTGCTCGCGACGATAGACAGCGCACAGGATCAACTGGTGCTCAGCACCTATGTGCTGGCCGCCGACACCACGGGCGAGCAGGTGGCCCAGGCCCTGCAGCGCTGCGTCGCGCGCGGCGTGCGGGTGCGCGTGCTGATCGACGCCATCGGCAGCCTGCAGACGCCGCGCACGCTGCTGCGCGACTGGCGCGGCATGGGCATTGCCGTGCGGCGCTTCATGCCGCTGCTGCACAACCCGCTCTACGGCCGGCTCAACCTGCGCAACCACCGCAAGCTCGTGGTTGCCGATGCCCGGCTGCTGTGGAGCGGCGGGCGCAATCTTGCCGACGAATACTTCATCGGCAAGAACGGCGCGCCGCCCTGGATAGACCTGGGCTTTGTCGTCGAAGGCCCGCTCGCGGCCCAGGCGCTGGCGCAGTTCGACGCCGACTGGCGCGCCGCGCCGGGGCGCATCCACCGCAAGAAGCACCGTGCACCCGCGGTGGTGCGGCCCGCGGCGCTCGCGCCCGCGCCGGGCCAGTCCTGGACGCAGTGGATTCCCAGTGGCCCCGATCATGCCGACGACACGCTGCACGCGCTGCTGCTGTCCGCGGCGTTCCAGGCGCGCGAAAGCATCGTCGCGGTGACGCCGTATTTCGTTCCCGATGATGCGTTGCTCGCTGCCTGGACGCTGGCCTGCCGGCGCGGCGTGCGCCTGCGTCTGCTGCTGCCGCGGCGTTCCAACCACCGCCTCGCCGACTGGGCGCGCGAGCGCGCCTTGCGCCAGCTTGCTCAGGCCGGCGCCGAAATCCATCTGCTGCCCGGCATGCTGCACGCCAAATGCGTGCTGGTCGATGGCGAATGGGCGCTCAGCGGCTCGCTCAACCTCGACGCGCGCAGCCTGTTCCTCAACTACGAGGCCATGACCGCGTTCTACGGCCGGGCCGAAGTGCAGTGGCTGCAGGATTGGCACGAGGCGCTGCTCGCCGGCGCCGATCCCTATGTGCTGCGCCGGCCGTCGTGGCCGCGCGATATCTTCGAAGGCATGGTGCGCACCGTCGGCTTCCAGCTCTGAGCGCGCAGCGGTTTCAGCGCCGCAGTTCCTGCGCCACCTCGATGGTGTTGCGGATGTCCAGCGTCAGCCGCGACAGGCTCGCGGCTTCGCCGGCCAGCCGGCGCCACAGCGTCAGCACGCCCGTCGTCGGGTCTATGCCCACGGCCGCGCCGCGCAGGTTCTGCCCGACGAAAGCCGCACAAAGAATGTCATGGGCTTGTTGCCTGTCGAGTTCGGCGGACCGGGTGTCCAGCGGGACGATGATCACGACATCGTCGCGCTCCTCGTCCCAGGCAAGAATCACGGCGCTGCTGTCTTCGGGCTCGATCACGCACAGTGCGCCATTGTCCAGCACAGGCGAAGGCAGGCGCACGGACTGACAGTAGCGTTGTACCAATCCTGGAAAATCGAGAGTGGGCATGTTCTTGCGCGGCTCAGGCCAGATGGATGGGGTGGAGGAAGGCGACGCTCTGCGGCGACGCCGTGATGGCGCCTGCGTGCTGATCGTGGACCGGCGAGGCAGCCCCCAGTTGCGCGGCCCAATGCTCGGCCGCAGTCACAAAGGCCGTGAGCCAATGGGTCAGCTTTTCGCTGTCAAGCGTGTTCAGATCGAGCCGCAGCCGCAGCAGCGCGCGCTCGCCGCTCTCATTGGTGCATAGCGCACCGCCGGCCAGCGCGCTCCAGCCGCTGTTGGCGACCAGCATCTGCTGGTAAATGACGCGCCGGTCGTTGGCCGGCAGCTGTCCCAGGTCGGCCATCAGCAGCAGCACGTTGGCATTTTCCTGATAGAGCTGCAGATGCAGCAAGGCGCCGTCGAGCTGTATCTGGCCCTGGCCGGTTTCACTGAAAAGCAGCGCCGGCTCCAGGTCGAAGGCCTGGGCCAGGACCTGTTGGGGCGAGTAGGGCTGCGAGGATGCGACGGCGTTCATGAAGGCTTCCAATGAGAAAGTGAAGGGCGGCGATCAGCCGTGCTTGTATTGCATGATCCGGCTGTAGTCCAGGGCTGACTGCGCCTGCAGTATCTGGTCCCTGGGCACGCTCAGCGTGATGGCGCCGGCGCCGTCGGTCGCGAAGTCCGGCAACGACTGGACGCTGGTCTGGCGGCAGAAATCCCTGAGCGTCTCCAGCATCTTCCTGGCTTCCGCAGGCTTTCCATGGAAGCTGAAGACGATGTTGTCGCCGTTTTGGCGCACATCCCATGCCTTGCGGTCTGCGGGCTTGCGCACCTGCGGGATGTTCAGGCGAACGCCGTCCTTCTTGCCGTCGGCGCGGCCCACGGTGGTCGACGTGAGCTTCTCCAGGCCGTCAAGCAGGTTGAGCGTCTGGTCGCGGTAGTTGCGCTTGAGCGCGGGGTCGTTGTCGACCTGCGCGCCAAACGCGTAGTTGTCGACCGCCAGGCGGCTGGAGAAGGTCTGCAGTATGTCGTTTCTGCGGCCAATGTACTGCGCCTGGGTCGCGAGCAGCTGGTCACGAAAGTCCAGCGCCTCGCTGCCGTTCTCCGGGCCGTATTGCTTGGCGTATTCGTCAAACAATGCGCTGTCGCGCCCCTGGAGTTGCTGCAGCTTGCGCACGCCTTCCATCTTCTGGGCAAAGGTCGACTGGTCGAAGATGCTGAAGTTCTTGTAGTCCCTGGGTCCCGCTGCCGAGGCCGGGTCAAAGGACAGATCGCTCTTGACATCGCCACGCTTGCTCAGCAACTTTTCTTCAAGCGCATGGCCGGGGTCTATGGCGAAGAACTGGTTGGCCACATACCCCTTGTTGCCGCCATTGCTGCCCAGGGCGTCGCGATCGGCAAGCAGCAGCATCATCACTTTCTTGTCGCCCAGTTCCTCGATGCCGGCATGCAGCTGCGGCGGGCCGTTGAACTCGCCGGGCAAATCCGTGGGCAGCCGGCTGTTCTTCACCAGTACCCCGTCCTTGATGTAGACGCTGCCCTTGGCGGCATCCTTTTTGCCGTCGAAATCGTTGAAGCCCTGGATGTGCGTGCTGTCGAGCATCAGCTTGGGAGTGCCGTCGGCATAGGTGGCCTTGACCAGATCCAGCGTCTGGGTCTTCATGCCCAGCACGCCCATCAGGTCGTTTGCCAGCTTCTCGTTGACCGCGCCTTGATTGATTTCACGCGGCGAAATGGATTTGCCCAGCTTGTGCAGCAGGTTGCTCACGACGGGGAAGTACCCGATTGTCTTGGTCTTGGCGTAGGGGATGGTGTAGTTGCCGGTCAGCGATTTGTTGGCCTCGTAGTAGTCCAGCTTGATGTAGTGCTTTTCGGTGAACTTCGGCTGTGTTTCCATCAGGTGCTGCTTGAGCGCGTCATGCACATGCGCTGTTTCGATGGGACTGTCGTTCTCCACCAGCAAAGTGAGCGCGCGCTCGCTGATCTCGTTCACCAGCTGCCTGTCGGTGCACATGAGGAAGTGGAGCTTGCCTTTTTGCGGGTCCTGCATGGCCTTGAGCATGTCAGCGCGCGCGGCATCCCCAACGCCTTCGCGCGCGAGCAGCTCCACCGCCGCGTGCACTATCTCTGCCAGAACCGGGCAATGGGGGCCCACGCCGGCGCGCATCTGCTCCACGACCCACTGCCTGGCGGCGCCATGCAGCGCATGGCCGGGCTGTCTTAGGTGGGCATCATCGTCGGCTTGCCAGTCCTTGAGCGCGGTGAACCCGGGCTCGACGCCCTTGGCCTTGTCGCCGAGCACGCGGTATCCGTTGAGCGTCGTGCCTGGCGCCGCCTGGCTGGCAAAACGCACGCCGAACTGCGGGCCAAACGATGCCGGCTGCGAGTCCATGCGTTTGAAAATGCTGCCCAGACCGCGCGCGATTTTTTCGGCCACTTGGGCCAATGCGCTGAAGGGCTTGAAGGACGCCGTGGATGCGGGTGAAAGATCGACCAGAGTCGGAAGCGGCCCACCTGAAACACTGCTCATGAGTCTTGCTCCTGGGTTGCCTATAGGCGTTGCGTTGTGTGAATTCCTATCCTTGCGTCCATTGGTAACTGGCACCTGCACGCAGTTCCATCGCCGCCATCGCAGGGCTTTCCCGGTACTGCTGCGGGCACAAAAAAACCGGCAAGCCCTTGCAGGCTGCCGGTTGGCTGCTGGGTGGAAGAGACCGGTCAGTCGATCAGAATCACTTCAACGCGGCGCGCCTCGGCATTGCTGCCGCCGGCCAGGGTCTCTTCGGGCTTGCTCAGCTCGATCATGTTCTGGTCCACGCCCAGCGTGAGCAGCGTAGCCTGCACGGCGAGGGCACGCTGCTTGGCCAGTTCGGCATTCACGGCGGCATCGCCGGTCGCATCATGGAAGCCCGAAATGCGCGCGCGCTTGCCGTTCGTCACGCCGCGCACCACGTCGGCCAGCGCGACATTGCCACCGATGGCGACATCGGCCTTGCCCGTGGCGAAGTAGAACTTGACCACGCCGTTGTCGACGCGCACCAGCGCTTCTTCGACGATCAGCACGGCTGGTACGACTGCGCCGCTTGCCGCGGAAGGTGCCTTGAGCACGCGCTGGTAGACCACGGTGCCGATCACGGTCGAGACGATCAGGGCGATCAGGGCAAACACAAGGCCCAGCGCGAACCGCTGTTGGCTGTCGTCGTCGGAATTGCTGGACATGTCAAAACTCCCTCTGCATTGGTGAAATGGTGGCGTGCGCAAACGCGCAGTGAAGCGATTGTAGTGGGCTGCCACCGGCCCCTGTCAACGGGGCGCGGGTCCATGTCGCAGGCTGCCGGCTTGGGCTTGCGCGCCGGGCCTACAGCCGGCAGGTGCTGTCCGCTTCGGCAGTCGCTGGCGCGTGGCCGTGAGGAGCCGGTTGCGCCTGCCCTGCGGGTGCCATGGCAGGCTGCAGCCGCGTGCCGCAGCGGCGGCAAAAGCGCGCATCTTCCTCATGCCGGTTCTCGCCGCAGGCCTGGCATTCGACGCCTTTCATGCGCGCGCGCGTTCCGCTGGCGCGCGGACTGCGTGCGATCTCGGCGCCGACAATGCCCGTGGGCACGGCCAGGATGCCCCAGCCCAGCAACATCATCACCGAAGCGAAGAACCTGCCCAGCGAGGTTGCTGGCGTGACGTCGCCATAGCCCACGGTGGTCACGGTGGAGATCGCCCAGTAGATGCCCATGGGCACGCTGGTGAAGCCATGTTCGGGCCCTTCGATCACGAACATCAAGGTACCCGTGATGAACACCAGCACCGCGACCACGCTCAGGAACACGAAGATCTTGCGCGCGCTGGCCTGCAGCGCCCGGCCCAGCATCAGGTATTCGTCGAGAAAGCCGCGCAGCACCGGAAAGATGTGGAAGGTGCGCACCAGGCGCAGCGCGCGCACCACGGCAAGAAACTGCGCGTCGGGATAGAAGATCGCGAGATACGCTGGAATGATGGCCAGCAGGTCGACGATGCCGTAGAAGCTCAGCGCGTAGCGCCAGGGCTTGCGCACCGAAATCAGCCGCAGCCCGTATTCCACGGTGAACGCCAGCGTGAACAGCCACTCGAGCGCGCGCAGCGCCGTCAGCCGCCAGCCCTGGGAGATCTCGGGAATGCTGTGCGCGATCACCACGCCCAGGCTCAGCACGATGGCCAGCGTCAGATAGCGCTCGAACGACCTGCCCATCTGCGTGTTGGTCTCGAACACCGTGCGGTAAAGGCTGGCGCGCCAGCGCGCCACGGGCACGCCCAGGCGTTCGGCGGATGGATAGTTGTCGCGGAAAAAGGCGGGAAAGGCGGCAAACAGGCGCATGGTCAGGCAACAGGGAAGAACGGGGGGGGATGCCGCGGGCGACAGCGGGCATTGTGCGGGCTGCAGCCGGCGGTGCGTGCACCTTGGCAGCAATGGCCCCGCGCCGGCGTTCAACAGTCGGTGTGCTGCTCGATGGCGCGGCGCACCTTGGTCAGCGCCTGGCGCAGCGCGTCGGGCGCGACCGAGCCCAGCGCGAGCCGGATCGCATGCGGCACATGGGCCGATGTCGCGAACGGCTGCGCCGTCGATACCGATACCTGCTCGCGCATCAGCGCCACGGCCACGCGGTCGGCGCGCACTTCCTCGGCCAGCGGCAGCCAGACGAAATACGAGCCGGGGTGGCCCACGCGCGGCAGCGGCCCGAGCACTTCCGTGGCGAGCCGCTGGCGCGCGCGCGCATCCTGGCGCTTCTCGCCTTCAAGCCGCACCACCGTGCCGTCGTCTATCCAGCTGCTGACCAGCGCGGTCATCACCCCGGGCGTGTTCCAGATGGTGGCGCGTATCACGCGTTCCATCTTGCTGACCCAGGGCAGCGGCGCGGCGACAAAGCCCACGCGCAGGCCGGCGGCGATGTTCTTCGAGAAGCCTGAAATGTAGACCGTGCATTCGGGCGCCAGCGTGGCCAGCGGCGGCGGCGGGTCCTCGGCCAGAAACGCATAGGCGCCGTCCTCGATGAGGATCACGCCGTACTTGCGCGCAATGGCCACCAGCGCCTGGCGGCGCGGCAGATCCATCACCCAGCCCAGCGGGTTGTTCATCGTGGGCATGGTGTAGATCGCGCGCACGCTGCGCTGGCGGCAGAGCTTTTCCAGCGCCTCGAGATCGGGGCCGGCGCCGGCGGCCG
>NZ_JAVWWA010000015.1:60403-69181 GCF_036666375.1 Comamonas sp.
AGTTCCAGATGCTGGGTCTGGGCGATCAGGCGGAAGCCCGGATAGGTCAGCGCATCGACGGCCACCACATCGCCGGGCAGCAGCAGCGCCATCAGCGTGATCGCGATGCCGTGCTGGGCGCCATCGACCAGCAGCACCTGCTCGGCCGGCACGCTCAGGCCGCGGCGCAGCAGGTGGCGCGCGACCATGGCGCGGTCGTGCAGCCGGCCCGCATGCGGCTGGTAGCGCAGCAGCGCTTCGAGGTCGCCCGAGCCCGCAAGCTGGCGCAGCGCGACGCGCAGCAGCTCGGCCTGTCCGGGCAGCGACGGGTAGTTGAAGCTCAGATCGACCATGTCGGCGGCCGCGCTGTGCAGGTCTATGCTCTGGCCCGCGTACAGCGCGGTCTCCTTGACAAACGTGCCCCGGCCCTGCTCGCCGCTGACCAGGCCCATGGCTTCGAGTTCGGCATAGACGCGCGTTGCCGTGACCAGCGCCAGGCCTTCGCGCGCCGCGAGCTGGCGGTGCGTGGGCAGGCGCGTGCCCGGCGGCAGCCGGCCCGAGCGAATGTCTTTCGCCAGTCGGTCAACCAGGGGCTTGTAGCGGGCTTGGGGCATAGCGCAGTGTATCCATGACAATTATTTGATTGTATTGATGGTGCTGCCTAGCATCAACGCTTTCACATCGCCACACAAGAAAGCACATCATGGGCAAAACATCGAGCGGATGGAGCAGCGGCTTCATCGGCATGCTGATCTTCAGCGGCTCCCTTCCCGCCACGCGCGTTGCGGTGATGCAGCTGGACCCGCTGTTTCTCACCGGCGCCCGCGCGGCCATCGCGGGGCTGCTGGCGCTGGCCGCGCTGACGCTGTTTCGCCAGCGGCGCCCGACCGCGGACCAATGGCGCTCCCTGGGGCTGGTCTCGCTGGGCGTGGTGCTGGGCTTTCCGCTGCTCACGGCGCTGGCGCTGCAGCAGGTGACCGCGGCGCATACGCTGGTCTTTATGGGCCTGCTGCCGCTGTCGACGGCGATCTTCGGCGTGCTGCGCGGCGGCGAGCGCCCGCAGCCGTCATTCTGGTTTTTCTCGCTGCTGGGCAGCGCGCTGGTGATGGGCTTTGCCGCCTCGCAGGGCATGGCGGCGTCCTGGCGCGGCGATCTGCTGATGCTGCTGGGAATCGCCATCTGCGGCCTGGGCTACGCGGAAGGCGGGCGGCTGTCGCGCGATCTGGGTGGCTGGCAGGTGATTTCCTGGGCGCTGGTGCTCGCCTTGCCCGCGATGCTGCTGCTGGCGGCGCTGCGCTGGCCCGCAGACATGGCGCAGGTGAGCGCCACCGCCTGGCTGGGCCTGGCCTATGTGTCGGTGTTCAGCATGTGGATAGGCTTTGTCTTCTGGTACCGCGGCCTGGCCCAGGGCGGCATTGCCGCGGTCGGCCAGCTGCAGCTGCTGCAGCCGTTTTTCGGCCTGGCGCTGGCCGCGGGTCTGCTGCACGAAGCCGTGAGTCTGGGCATGGTGGGCGTGACGTTGGCCGTCATTCTGTGCGTTGTCGGCGCCAGGCATTTCGCGCCCGCCATGCCCGTGGTCGCGCGCTGATTTCAGGTGATCTTGAACACCCAGCGCACGGGCTTGCCGCCCGACTTGCCTTCATAGACTGCCCACTGCTTGATGCCCTTGACCAGCACTTTCTGGCTCACGTCGCGCACCGATTTCTTGGCCTTGAGCTGGGCCGTGAGCCAGTCCTGGATATGCGCGTAATGCGCGCCTTCCTGGCCCGTGGGAACCAGCAGTTCCTGGCCCGCGACTTTGCCAGCGGAGGTGACGGTGATTTCGGTGGCGGGCATGGTGCGGCAATGAAACAGTGAAGGGGAGGGCGATTGTGCCCGCAGCATGCCATACGCGCCAAGGCTGGGGTCATGGCGGCGGATGCAGCTGTCCTGTCTTCCAGGCGACATCAAAAAACTAGACGACTGGTCTATTCTGTATAAAATACAGGCATGAAATTGACCAAGAAAGCCGAAGCCACGCGCCAGCAGCTGCTGGACTCCGGCCATGCGCTGGTGTTGCGCAAGGGCTTTGTCGGCGTCGGGCTGCAGGAGCTGCTGACGGCCTGCAACGTGCCCAAGGGCTCGTTCTATCATTACTTCGCCTCCAAGGAAGCCTTTGGCTGCGCGCTGCTCGAGCAGTATGTCGCCGACTATGGCCAGCGCCTGCAGGCCCTGCTGGCCGAGCACAGCAGCGGCCGTGATCGCGTGATGGCGTACTGGCAGGCCTGGCTGGGCACGGCCGAGCACCGCGGCTGGGCCGAAGACTGCCTGGTCGTGAAGCTGGCCGCCGAAGTCGCCGACCTGTCCGAAGACATGCGCCGCATCCTCAACGACGGCGTGGCCGCGCTGGTGGCGCGCATTGCCGCTGCCGTGCGCGAAGGCCGCGAAGACGGCTCGCTGCCGCCGGGCGCCGATGCCCAGGCCCTGGCCCAGGTGCTCTACCAGATGTGGCTGGGTGCGGCGTTGCTGGCGAAGCTCGGGCGCGACAGGACGCCGCTGCACCAGGCGCTGGCGGCTACCGAACATCTGCTGGCCTGCAATCACCGGGCGCCCGCCGTGGCGTCTCCCTCCCCTGAAAGGACTTCAAAATGAACATTCTTCTGGTACTGACTTCGCACGATCAACTCGGTGACACCGGCAAGAAAACCGGCTTCTGGCTCGAGGAATTCGCTGCGCCGTATTACGTGTTCAAGGACGCGGGCGCAAACATCACGCTGGCCTCGCCCAAGGGCGGGCAGCCGCCGCTCGATCCGAAAAGCGACGAAGCCGACGCCCAGACCGCCGAGACCGAGCGCTTTCGCCAGGACCCCGCAGCCCAGCAACTGCTGGCCAACACGCTGCCCCTGGCCCAGGTGAATGCGGCCGATTTCGATGCGGTGTTCTATCCCGGTGGCCATGGCCCGCTGTGGGATCTGGCCAATGACGCCACGTCGATCGCCTTGCTCGAAACATTTGCACGCGCCGACAAGCCCGCGGCGCTGGTGTGCCACGCGCCCGGCGCGTTGATCAAGGTGCGCGGCGCCGACGGCAAGCCCTGGATTGCCGGGCGCCGCGTCACGGGCTTTTCCAACAGCGAGGAAGACGCCGTGGGCCTGACCAAGGTGGTGCCGTTCCTGATCGAAGACGAGTTCCAGCGCCTGGGCGGCCATTACGAAAAAGGCCCCGACTGGCAATCGTTTGTGGTCACCGACGGCCGTCTGGTCACGGGCCAGAACCCCGGCAGCTCCGCCGCATGCGCCCAGGCGCTGCTGCAGCAGCTGGCCTGAGCCATCCCAATAGAATCCACCAGGAGCCTCCATGCGCAGTGCCATCCACACCTCTTTCGGCGAACCCGCCGACGTTCTCGCGCTGGGCGAAAGCCCCGTGCCCCAGCCCGGTCCGGGCGAAGTCCGCATCAAGACCCTGCTGTCGCCCATACACAACCACGATCTGTGGACCGTGCGCGGCCAGTACGGCTACAAGCCCACGCTGCCCGCGATAGGCGGCAGCGAAGCGGTGGGCACGGTCGATGCGCTCGGTGAAGGCGTGCAGGGCGTGGCGCTGGGCCAGCGCGTGGCCGTCGCCGGCGTGCACGGCAGCTGGGCCGAATATTTCATCGCGCCCGCGCCGCTGCTGGTGCCGCTGCCCGCGGCGATTGCCGACGAGGCGGCCGCGCAATTGATTGCCATGCCGCTGAGCGCTTTGATGCTGCTTGAATTCCTGGAAGTGCAAAGCGGCGACTGGATAGTGCAGAACACCGCCAACGGTGCCGTCGGCAAGACCCTGGCCATGCTGGCGGCGGCGCGCGGCGTGCACACCATCAACCTGGTGCGCCGCGACGCGGGCGTTGACGAGCTCGCGGCGCTGGGCATTGCGAACGTGGTCTCCACCGCCCAGCCCGGCTGGAAGGAAAAAGTGCGCGCGCTGGCCGGCGACGCGCCGCTGCGCGCGGCGGTCGATTCGATTGGCGGCAAGGCCAGCGGCGAACTGCTGGCGCTGCTGGGCGAAGGCGGCCTGTTGGTGTCGTTCGGCACCATGGCCGGCGAGCCCATGCAGATTGCTTCGGGCGACCTGATCTTCAAGCAGGCCACGGTCAAGGGCTTCTGGGGCAGCAAGGTCAGCGCGGCGCTGTCGGTCGACGACAAGCGCCGTCTGATAGGCGAGCTGCTGGGCCTGGCCGCGAGCGGCACGCTCAAGCTCCCGGTCGAAGCCGTCTACGATCTGGCCGATGTGTCCCGGGCCGCGGCCGCGAGTCTGCAGCCGGGCCGCAAGGGCAAGGTACTGTTGCGCCCTTGAGATCTTCCGCGCGCGCCGCGCCGCCGATTCCTGTTTGATACCGGAGCAGTTCCATGATCGCCAGCATTCTCATAGGCCTTGTCGTGGCCATCCACTGCTACATCGTCGTGCTTGAAATGTTCCTCTGGGAGAAGCCCGCGGGCCGGCGCGCTTTCGGCCTGACGCCGGAGTTCGCGGCCCAGACGCGCACGCTGGCGGCGAACCAGGGCCTGTACAACGGTTTTCTTGCCGCGGGCCTGTTCTACGGCCTGGCGCGCGGCAGCGCGGGGCTCGAATTCCAGCTGTTCTTCCTGGCCTGCGTGCTGATTGCCGGCCTCTACGGCGGGTTCACCGCCAGCCGCAAGATCCTGCTGATCCAGGCCCTGCCCGCGGCGCTGGCGCTGCTGGCGCTGTGGGCCGGCGTCTGAGGGCTAGGGCAGGTTGGTGTGCTCTGTCCGCTGACTGGGGCGGTGCGCGTGCACGCACGCCAGCACGCTGGCAACGACCAGCAGCATCGCCGCCATTTCCCAGAAGGTCGGCAGGCGCTGCTCCCACAGGAAGCCGTACAGCAGCGCGAACAGCGTCTCGAAAAGAATCATCTGCCCGACCAGCGTGAGCGGCAGCAGGCGGCTGGTACGGTTCCACAGCGCGTTGCCGCCTATGGACGCAGCCAGCGCCACGCCGCTCACCACGGCAATGAACAGCCACCATTGCGCCGACGTATGGTCATTGCTCTCGAGCGCCCATGCCAGCATCAGCAGCAGCACGGCCTGCGCGCCCGTGACCACGCCGGTGGCGAGATTCCAGTCGTGCGCGGAGACCTGCGGCAGCCGCGCGAGCTGGCGGCTGTTGCCGACCGCATAAAGCGTCCACGACACCAGCGCGCCTACTGCGCACAGCACGCCCGCGAGACCGCCGCGCGCGGCCTGCCCGCCCAGCGACTCCCAGCCTATGCAGGCCGCCCCGGCCAGCCCCAGCAGCAATGACGGCGCGAGCCGGCGCAGCGGCAGGGCCTGGCTTTGCCGGCTGCCTATCACCGTGACCGCCACGGGGAGAAAGCCTATGACCAGCGACGTCATCGCGATACCGCCACGCTGCACCGCATTTGCCAGCAGCACGTAGTACAGCGCGTTGCCCAGAAAGCTCAGGCCGCACAGCACCCACCAGTCGCGCGCGGCGAGCTTGGCTTTGAGCGCAGACCAGCGGGGCCAGAGCAGGGCGGCGGCAAACATGCCGTAGGCCAGGAAGCGCCCCGCGGCGAGTTGCAGCGGCGTGAACTCGTTTGCCAGTTCGGGCGCAAGAAACACCAGGCCCCAGAGCGCGCCGGCGGCCATGGCGCAGGCAATGCCCGTGAAGGTTCTTCGGTCGATGAGGGGGGCGGAAAGCGTGTGCAGGGACATGCCTGTACTGTCGCTGTTCGGCCGCGCCGGGTCTGGGCCCGGACTCCTGAAAACTAGGCCCGGGCTTTTGCCTGGCGGCGCCATGCGGCCGGCGTGATGCCCCTGGCCTTGCGCATCGCTCGCGTCAGCGCGTTCTGGTCCGAATAGCCTGCTGCAAGGGCGATCTGCGCAATCGGTTGATTGGTCTGCGTCAGCCATTCCTGCACGCGTTCCAGTCGCACCTGCGTGAGCCAGGCGGCCGGCGTCGTGTCGAGTTCGCTGCGAAACAGCGCATGCAGCCGGCTCACGCTGAGGCAAGCCTCGCGCGCCATGGATTCGGTGGTCCAGGGTTGTCCCGGCCGGGTCTCGACCATGGCCAGCAGCGCGCTCAGCCGCGATACCGGGCGCGCGGTCCGGGCACTCAGCGCGTCCAGCATCAACGGCACCCAATGTGCGACGATCTCGCCCCGCGCGCTGCCTTGCTGCAGCGCCAGGCCCATGTAGCTGATGAGGCGGTATGCGGCCGGCGACACGGGGGCGAACGGGCGCGTAGCCATGTGTTCGACGAACTCTCCCGTGACGTCGGCATCGCCCAGGTCCAGCACCAGTGACCGGTTCGCGCCGCGCCCGGCCTGGGAGTGCAGCGTGCCGCTGGGCACGAACGCCGCGCGGCCCTGCTGCACGCAGCCGTCATGCGCGCCTATGCGCATCTGCAGCGTTCCGGCGAGCGGCAGCACCAGCTGCGAAAAGCTGTGGCTGTGCTCGTCACTGTGCGCCGCGTAACTGCGCAGATCGACTTGGAGGGGCGGGGGCAAGGCCATGGTGTTGCGCTTGGAATGGCCTATCACTTTATCAGGGTGCGCGGGCCGGGCGCTGGTCCTGCGCGCGCAGGGAATGTCTGTAGAAATCTGCGCGGCATCTGCTTGGCACCGGCCGCAATGCCTGAGATCATCTGTGGCGTACGCTCAGCGCTCTTTCGAGCCGAATTTGTTTCAGCTGCCGGCGAGTTCAGCAGTTCCACGACGCAAGTGGAGAAATCGCGCCGGTCCAGAAATTTCCCATGCCGCTATCCGTTTTTGGAAAAGTTCTCGGTTCTTCGGGACGCCACACCCAGGTCATTCTCATCGCCTCCATGGCCGTGACGCTGGCCACCACGCTGGTGGCCGCGCAAAAGCTCATAGACCGCGCAAACATCGCCACGCTCCATGAACACGCGACGCGCATCCTGGTGCGCGCCGTCGACATTGCCGACCAGACCGATCTCATCCTGCAGAAAGCGCGCAGCCTCGATACCGTTCCCTGCAGCGCCGCGGACCTCGATCAGCTGCGGCTGCTGAGCTTCCATTCGCGCTTCGTGCGCGATGTCGCCCGGCTGGAAAAAGGTGCCATTGCGTGCAGTGCCGCATGGGGAAGTCTGTCCACGCCGTTTGCGCTGCCCGCACCGCATCATGCGATTGCACCTTTTCGTTTCTGGCGCGACATCATCTCCACGCCGATAGGCGAGGTGCAGTCGGACATGACCGCCCATGGCGCAATGGCCGTGGTGACCGCGCCCGGAGCGTTCGACGGCGTGGGTTTTGCCGATCCGGCGATCAAGACGCTGGTTCTTTCGCGTGATGGCGCCTATGTGTTCCGCAGCTTCGGCGACGGCGAGCGCCTGCTCAAGGCGTTTCGTGAGAAGTCATTGGACGCACTGCACAAATACGCGATTGCGCTGTGCCATGCGAGCCGCTCCATCTGCGTGGTGCAATCGAGCCCGCGCTCGCCGCTGTGGGCGCAGTCGTGGGGATTGCTTGCGGCGCTGGGGTTCCTGGGCATTTTCGCGGGAGCGGGCATTGGCCTCACGGTCAGCGGATATTTCGCGCGACGCAGCGCCATGGCGGTCCAGTTCAAGAGAGCGATCGACAGGGAAGCGATACGCGTGATGTACCAGCCCATACGCATGCTCGAAGACCGGCGCCTGGTCGGCGTCGAGGCGCTTGCACGCTGGTCGGATGCGGACGGCAAGAACATTCCGCCGGACCAGTTCATTGCGTTGGCGGAACAAATGGGCTGGCTCGATGCGCTGACCCGTTCGGTGCTCAGAAGCACCTTCCGTGATCTCGGCGACCGGCTGCGTTCAGAGCAGTCTTTCTACGTCAGCGTGAACGTGGCTTCGGAGGAAATCACCAACCGGCATTTCCGCGACTATCTGGGAGAACTGTGCCGTGAACACCGCATTCCCGCGAGCCGGGTCGCGCTCGAAGTCACCGAGCGCTCCACGGCGGACTATGTGGACCTGGGCCATGCATTCCAGGCGCTGCGCGATGCCGGCCATATGGTGATGATCGACGACTTCGGCACGGGCTATTCGAACTTCGCGTATCTCGCCGCGCTGCCATTGGACGCGATCAAGATGGACCGCGCCTTCACGAATGCGATTGGCACGGAATCGCTGGCGAGCGAAGTCATTCCGGGAATCATGTCGATTGCCAGCGCACTCAAGGTGCAACTGATCGTCGAAGGCATAGAAACCGAAGCGCAGGAGCAGTTGCTGAAAACGCTGCACCCGCAGGCAAGAGGTCAGGGCTGGTTGTATGGACGGCCGGCAACGGCGGCCGATTTGACCACGGTCTGAGCTGGTGACCCTCAGGCCTGGGCGTAGGCGCTTTCGCTTGTGCTGTCCTGGGCGAGAAACACGATCAGCACAATCCATCCGATGAGCGGCACCAGGCAGATCAGCTGCCACCAGCCGCTGCGGTTGGTGTCATGCAATCTGCGCGTCGCGGCAGCGATCGACGGCAGCAGGGTCGCCAGGCCAAAGATGCCGCCCAGAACGTCGCTGATCATCGAAATGCCCAGGCTGGCAAGGATGATGAACAGAACAAACCACCAGTATTCGGAGCGGGTCGCGCGCCCGCTGAAATCCGCATATTTGGCAAAGCAAACCCGAATGGATTCCTGAAACGTCATGTTTTCCTCCCAATGTGGGCTGGCAAAAAGCCATGCCTGGAAAACCATCGTAACGTAACTTTGTGTCAGAAGGTTAAGCGGGCGTCACTCAACCAGCAAGCAGATCGCCCATGCCGCATCGGTGCAAGGCGCTAAGAAAAAAAGCCGCATGTCGGTATGACATTGCAGCCTTGAA
>NZ_JAVWWA010000016.1:0-23890 GCF_036666375.1 Comamonas sp.
GGCTACAAGCCGCGCTGGTTCACCTACTTCATCGGCGATGCCCACATCTACGAAAACCATGTGGACATGCTCAAGGAGCAGCTGACGCGCGAACCGTTCGAAGCGCCCCGGCTGGTGCTGTCCGACCGCATTCCCGACTACGCGGTCACGGGCAAATACGAGCCCGAATGGCTGGAAAAAGTCGAGCCTTCGGACTTCACGCTTGAAGGCTACCAGCACCACGCGCACATCACGGCGCCCATGGCAGTCTGATTCCAGCGCGCAGCACGGGAATGCGCTATCTGGTGATAGGCACAAGCGGCGCGGGCAAATCGACGTTTGCGCAGGCGCTGGCAACCGCCACGGACGCCACTTATATCGAGCTCGACGCCCACTACTGGGGGCCGGACTGGCAGGCCGTGCCTGCTGAACAATTCAAACGCTCGGTGGTGGCCGCGACCCGGGGCGAGCGCTGGGTCGCCGACGGCAACTACAGCGCCGTGCGCGACGAGCTCTGGCCGCACGCCACGCATGTGGTCTGGCTCAACTACGGACGGTTCACGGTGTTTTCGCGCGTGCTGTGGCGCACGCTGAGCCGCGGCCTGCTGCGCACCCGGCTGTTCCAGGACAACCGCGAGTCGCTGCGCATGGCATTCCTGTCGAAGGACTCGATACTGCGCTGGTCCTGGACCACCTATGCGAGCAACCAGCGCAAGTTCGCAGCGCTGCGCGCGCAGCCCGAATTCGCGCACCTGCAGTGGACCGAACTCACCCGACCGGCCCAGGCCCAGGCCTTTCTCGCGGCGGCGGCCCACCATGGCTGAGTCGTATCTGGGAAGCTGCCTGTGCGCTAGAGTGCGCTACGAAGTGCACGCCCAGCCCCGGGCCGTCACCCATTGCCATTGCAGCCAATGCCAAAAGGGCCATGGCGCGGCGTTCGCCACCTATGGCGCGGTCGCGCGCAGCGACCTGCACATCGTCAGCGGCGCGCTGGAGATCAAGTCCTACGCCTCGTCCGAGTTCGTGCAGCGGCAGTTTTGCGGCCACTGCGGTTCATCGCTTTTCTGGTCCAGAACCCGGGGCGACTGGAGCGACTGGATCTGCTTTGCGCTGGGCACGCTGGATTCGCGCTTCACGCCGCCCAAGCAAAAGCATGCCCACATCGACTCCCGGGCCCTTTGGTGCGAGTTTCGCGCACCCTGTGGCGCGGGGTGACCACATGACGCTCTGACGGGTACGGCAATGCCGTGGCCTATGTCTGGTCGTCAGCCCCCAACGATACCGTCGAACGGGCATGAATGACGGCACCGACCTCATGCGCGCGTCCGTCATCCAGCATGGTTTCCAGGGCCTTGATGACGCGTAGTTCGGCCTCTGCCGTTGCACGCGCCATGCCAAACGACCGACAGACAAGGCGAACCAGCTCCACGCGCGGGCATGACCCGAGGGAAGCCAGATGCCAGCCCGCCATGACCGCAATTTCTTCCAGAGCGACCTGCTGCACATTCCGCCTGGAGTCTTCCGCGGCGCCCACTTCACGCACCACGCGCCAAGCGGCCAGGTCGGTACCTGCTGGCCAGTAGAAGGATTCCGTGGCGTCGGCAACCACGACCGCACCCTGCGGCGCCAGGCCACGCAAGCGTTCGACGATGCGCGCGCCGGTGCGCTCCAGCCCCCAGGCGCGGGCGACACGACGAAACAGCACGGATTCGGCGATCGGCCCCTCGCCTTCTATGACCAATGTCAGCTGCGCCTTCAGCATCTCATCGGCGCCCGGGTCGTAAAAGCCACCGGGATGGCCGGGTTCCAGCCTCGTCGTCGCGTACGTTGCGCGGCTGGGCGGCGGGGTTACCGGCGCCGCGCGCGACTCGGGGCTTGACGCCATGCCATCGCCTGGCGATTCCACTGCGGCATCGGACAGGTCGTAAGATGTCGCAGCCGACTCGACCACCGTGGACTCATGGACTTCGTCGTCCTCCAGAGGTTCTGCAACCAGGTCCTGCAGGCGCTGAACCAGCTTTTGCACCTCGCCCGCAGGATGGACCCACCAGTCGGTCGACCAGACTCGCTGGATGTTCCAGCCCAGCCCCTCAAGAACATACTGGCGCAGCCGGTCCCGGTCACGCGCGGTCGCGCCGCTGTGATAGGAGCGACCGTCGCACTCGATTCCCAACAGGTAACGCCCCGGTGCGCGTGGATCGACAACACCGATGTCAATGCGGTAGCCGCTGCATCCCACCTGGGGGTGGACCGTCCAGCCCAGCTCGCGCAACGTCCTGATGACCTCGACCTCGAACGGGCTGTCAGGCTCCAGGCCCGTGGCGCTGCTCTGGCCGGCCAGCGTTCGGTGCCCGCGGATGGCGAATTCCAGATAGTGCTTGAGGTCGCGTACGCCAGCGGCGCGCACGCGCGCCAGATCGATCTGCTCGGGCATCAGCGTGCTGTAGATGACCACGGCTTCACGCGCTCGGGATATCGCCACGTTCAAGCGGCGATGCCCGCCCTCACCGTTCAGCGGGCCGAAGTTCATCGTGATCTTGCCCGCGATGTCAGGCCCGTAAGTGATCGAGAAGAAGATGACATCGCGCTCGTCGCCCTGCACGTTCTCCAGGTTCTTGATGAACAGCTTCTCGCCGGTCTGCGCCGCGATCGCGCGGTCAAGCTCGGGGTTGGCTTGCCGGCGTGCATCCAGCAGCTCGTCGATCAGCGACTGCTGCGTTTGATTGAACGTGACGACACCCAGCGTTTGTGTGCGTTTGCGCGGATTGAGATAGTGCTCCTCGATGCCGCCGACGATGGCATCGGCCTCCGCACGGTTGGTACGGCTGCCGCCGCGGTCGTAGACCCCGGCCACTCGCTTGAACCGCACCGCGATGTCGTCCGTCACCGGCGATGGGAAGGTGACCAGCGAGTTCTCGTAGTAGCGATAGTTGCTGAAGGTGATGAGGCTCTCGTGGCGGCTGCGGTAGTGCCATTTGAGACTCAGCTTGTTCATGCCCGCGCCCAGGCATTCGTCGAGAATGCTCTCCAGGTCCTCGACGCGCTCCTCGTCGTTCGCACCCGCCTCGTCCGCGTCGGCCGCCTTATTGAAAAAACTGGTGGGCGGCAGCTGCTTGGGATCACCGACAACGACCACTTGCTTGCCCCGTGCGATGACGCCCACCGCATCCCACACCGGAATCTGCGAGGCTTCGTCAAAGATGACCAGATCGAACTGGGCAAAACCGGCGTCCAGGTACTGCGACACGGAAAGCGGTGACATCAGCAAACACGGTTTCAAGCGCGGCAACAGCGTAGGCATCGCCTGAATCAACTGGCGCACGGGCATGTGCGCGCGTTGCTTCTGGCGCTCGCGCAGCAGCCGCCCCATCTCGGTGGTTGGTTTCGCCGCCACGCCTTCGGCCGACGGCACCTTGGCCGCGAGCTTGGCGGCCAGAAAACGCTCCGTCAACTTCTGAAACTGCGCGTCGGCGTCCCTGAATTCGACAATCTTGCGTGCATGCTCCGCACTCGAAAACGAGCGTAAAACCGGATCCACATCAATCACCTTTTTCACCCACCAGTTGCGGTAGCTGAACTCAAAGTGATTGACGACGGATCTCAGCTCGATACGGCCCGCCTCCACGTCGACCACGAGGCCTTGCAGACCCAGCGCGATGGCTTTGTCGCGAACACCGCGCCACAGGCACCAGGCCTGGAGCCGGCTCGGCGCAGCTTGCCAGGCGGCCAGATTGCCGAGAATGCGCTCCAGCGCGCCATCAGCAGGCTCAACACCGGCCAGAGGGGCGGTCACCCTGGCCGTATCGCCCACGGTTTGCAGCGCCTGCTTCATCTCGCGCAAGGCCGCGCGATAAAGGAGCAGGGCCTTGCCCAGAGGCTCTCCCGGCGCGAGCAACATGCGTTGGCCGGACACGGTGGCCTGCAGCGTGGCCTGCAGCGCCGCAAGCCGCCCACTATCGCCGGCGGCCAGGCGCGCGACGGCTTCGCTGAAACTTAGCGCCCAGTCCTGATGGGAGGCCAACGCCGTCCAATCCGTCTCCAGCCCTTGATACGAGTCCTCCAGCAGCGCCTTGGCATCCACCTCCAGCACCCGCAGTTGCTGGTCTCTCTCGTTGACTTCGACCAGCGGCTGCAGCATGGCATCGACCTGGCCGGCAGTGGGTCGCTTGCGGTCGGTGCGAAATGCCGCCAGCTTGCCCGTCACAGCGCGCTTGCCGAGCATCGATTTCAACCACCATGCGTTCGACGCCTGGGTCCATTCAGCGAGCAGTTCGGCGCCATTGAGCTTGGCAAGATTCGCGCTCCAGCCGGCGCCGGCCTGGGCCCAATGTTCGGCCCTGGCCTTTCCATGCTGGATGAGCAAGGCCAACTGGGTGCGCGACTTGGCGTCATGGGCTTGGCGTGCAAGAGTGGGCGGCACCTTGGGTGCCGCGAGCAGCAGGTCAGCCAGCGCATCGATGCGCTCCAGCGTGGGCAAGCTTGCGCCCGCCAATCCACTGCCGAACAAGCCTTCCAGCGCGCCCAGGCTGTCTTTGAGCTGGGCAATGTTTTGGGCGAGCTGCCGACTGGCGCTCAGCAAGCCATCGCCCCAGGTCGGAGTCCAGTCACTGACACCCACGAGCGCGAACGGGTGGCCGGCAATCCCTCCGACCGAACTTCCCAACGTGCCCATGCTGCGAGCGACTTCCCGTAACGCCTCCAAGTCATCGCGCTGGTGCACCAAGGCATCCGGCCAAGGCATCAGCGACGGCTCCTGACCCACGCTGGCGATGCACGTGCCCATCGCCTTGAAGGCCGTCAAGCCGTTGGGGTACTCCTTGTGCAGAGACTCCACCAAGCCATTGAGGTCTTGCCGCAGCGCACCAAGACGGTTTGCTTCACGCTCCCACTCATCCGTGGAGTACTGGCCTGAAGCATCGAGTGCAAGCCCAAGCTGTTGAAGCACCTCCGACTTCTTGGCCTTGGAAGAATGCAGCTCCAGGCAGAACGGTGCGAGACCGATCGCCTCCAGCCGCCGGTGAACCACGGACAGTGCTGCCATCTTTTCAGAGACAAACAACACCGATTTGCCTTGACCCAGCGAGTGGGCAATGATGTTGGTGATGGTCTGGCTCTTGCCGGTGCCCGGAGGGCCTTCCAACACCAGATCGCGACCGGTAGCCACCGCGCACAGCGCTTTCATCTGCGACGAATCGGACAGCAGCGGCGCGAAGATGTCCTGGGGCTTGAAAGCCTTGTCCAGATTCACCGACACCAAGTCGGAGTCATCCTCTCGCGCAAAGGCCTGACCTGGGTTCTCGATGAGGTGCTTTACAACGCGGTTGGCCTTCAACTGCTCGGTGCGGTCTTGCAGGTCTTTCCACATCAGATACTTGGTGAACGAGAACAGGCCGAGATGGGCCTCCTCGATCACTTCCCAATGCTTGATTTCAGCGACCGCGAGCCGGAACGCCTGCAGCACGCGCTCGACATCCACACCGCGTTCATCCACTGGCAAGGTTTCCAGCCCCGGGATGCGCAGCTCGAAATTGGCCTTGAGGAATTGCAGCAATGTAGGGTTGATGATGGCTTCGTCATCGTGGCGCGCAAGCCGGAAACCGGACCGCACCGACTGCCGCTGAAGCGTGACCGGGATCAGCAGAATCGGCGCCAGGTTGCGGCGCTCCGAGCGTTCGTCTTCCGTCCAGCGCAGCAAGCCGAGCGCGATGTAAAGCGTGTTGGCACCGCCCTCCTCCAGGCCGGTACGGGCAGCCGTGAAAATGCCAAGCAATCGCTTGTCGAGTTCCTCGCTCTGCACATCCGAAAGCAGCTCGCGGTTGCCAAGCGCGCTCAGCGTCATGTCGTCGAGCGCAGTCCGCCCGCCCCGGCTGGCGTGCACCTGCGCCATGCGCGGGTCCTGACCTTCCATCAGCGAGGGCCGCGGCCGGACCTTGAAGTCTTTCCCATCAGCCAGCGCATCCTCCAGCAGGGCGAGACTCGGAGCAGCGAAACGCAGGGTGGACTTCGTGGTCTTGAAGTTCAGCAGCTTGTTGCGCAGCGTCAGGTCGAGCAGCCGGGACTTCCATTTGGTGAGCCGCCCTTCGGGCGTGTCGTCCACCGGCAAGTCCATCACCACCGTGGCCACGTCCAATTCAGGGAGCACCGGTGTCGACTCGATGCGAGGAGCGATATCCTCGCCCAACTCCGGAGAAGTTTTCACCATCGCCACACGCGAAGGCAAGGGCTTAATCTGGACTTCGCGCGCGCGATGAATGTCGACGGCATACCGGAACATATCTTCCGCCAGCAGATGCGCACTACCGGTCTCCATCGCGATGCGCAGGCTGGGCCGCTGACTGTGGTGCGCCGCAATGCCCGTGGTTTCGAAGACCAGCAACTCACCACTGTCGACACGTTTGCGCACGGCTTGAACATCATCCGTCAGCGGATCAGGAAAGCGCGTCTCGTGCAGCCAGACGCCGACCCATGCATGGCCGTTCTTGAACAGCACCACCGGGCGCAGACCGGCCTGCTCGAAACACGATGCGAAGAGCATCGCCAAATCAAGGCAGGTCGCTAGCTTGGTATCGAGAATGCGGTCAGGTGTCCGGATCTTCTGGCCATCGGAGCCGAAAGATGCCGGCGGCTCGGCGTAGTGCAGGCCCGCTGCGGCCAGGGTGCTGTAGATGGCAGAAATCTGTTTCCAGACGACGTCGCGACTTTTCGATTGGTAGCCGTTCATCGAATGGTCGTTATGTGCATCGCGCAACAGCGTCGACGCCTTGGCCAGGATGGAATCGACCGCCGGATTGTTCGGCATGCTGAAGGCCGCCAGAAGTTCCGGCAGCGCCCGGGTCCCGGCCCATTGGTCGTAGGCCAGCACTTCGATGTCCTGGCTGACACGTGCCAGCTCCTGACCGCCAACCGTGGCCACGACATTGATGGCAGCCACCACGGACTCGGACAGGTCCGCCAGATAGGCGTGGTCCGGACGCAGATCGAGCGGAGAGACTCGGCGTGATTCGCCTGGAGCCAGTCGGTCGAAGCGCAGCAACGCGCTCTGCGCGAAGCGCGGGTTGCAGGACACCCTGATCTCGACCTCGTCCAGCGCACTGTCACTGCTGTTCGTGACGGTCAGCCCCCTGACGACCGGAACCGCGTTCTGAATGGATGCGTAACCGAGCGTCGGGTCAGCCTCCAGATCGAAGGCTATCAAGACAGCGGTTGGCGCCTCGACACCAGCGACAACGTTTTCCGAATCAGTCCCTACGCTGCTATACATCTGTATTCCCGATAAAAAACCAGTAGAACATGCTACAGGGCGTCATCAAACCGGACCCCGGCAGTTGACCTTGGCGCGACGCCCCCGGCAACCTTGTGGATCGCACATGGGCGTCTGAGACTACACAGCAGCGCGCGCGCTGCTGGCCTGCCTCAGATCATCAGCTCGATGAGGAACGGCCCGCTTTTCGCGAAGCTGGACTGCATCAGCGCCGCCAGTTCGTCGAGCGTGGTCGCGCGCGCGGCTTCCACGCCCATGCCGTTGGCGAGCTTGGTCCATTCGATCGATGGATTGCCCAGGTCCAGCATGCTCATCGCGGTCGCGCCCGGCGTCGCGCCCACGTTGGCGTATTCGCCGATGAGGATGTTGTACTTGCTGTTGTTGAGAATGATGGTGGTCACGGGCAGCTGCTCGCGCGCCTGGGTCCAGAGCGACTGCAGCGAGTACATGGCCGAGCCGTCGGCCTGCAGGTTGATGACGCGGCGCTGCTTGCCCGCGCCCAGCGCCGCGCCCGTGGCCACGGGCATGCCGTCGCCGATCGCGCCGCCCGCCAGGTGCAGCCAGTCGTGCGCGGGCGCGGCGTGCGTGAACTTGTAGAAGCCGCGGCCGTACGACACGCTTTCATCCGAAATGATGGCGTTGTCGGGCATCAGCGCGGCCAGCGTCTGCGCCAGGCCTTCGGGCGTGGGCGCGCCGCGCGCGGCCTCGGGGCGCGGGCCGGGATCGGGAATGGCGACCTCGGGCGCACCCAGCGCCTGGACCAGGCCGCGCAGCGCTTCGACCGCGTCCTGGTCTGGGCGCGACAGCACGTGAAACTGCGCCTGGGGATTGGCCTGGGTCGAGGGCATGCCGGGATAGCCGAAGAAGCCCACGGGTTCGGTGGCGTTCACCAGGATGATGTGCTTGAAGCGGTCCAGCGCCTTGATGGCCAGGTCCATGACATAAGGCACGCGCTCGAGCTGCATGCGGCCGCGGCCGCGCGCCAGGTGCGACGACGAATAGCTGGCCATCACGGCCGCGCCGGTCGCGCTGGCGACGCGCCAGGCAAGGGCCTGGGCTTCGGCGAGCACGCCGGGACCGGCCAGGAGAATGAGCACATCGCGCTGGTCGCGCAACGTGCGCGCGGCCTGCTCTATGGCAGCGGCGTCGATTGCGGGCGCCGCCGGCACATCGAACGGCGCAGCGACGACGCCGCCCTCTTCCCACGACACATCGGCCGGCAGGATCAACGTCGCGACCTGGCCCGGATAGACCTGGGCGGCGCGCACCGCCTCGGCCGCGTCGCGGCCCAGATCGGCGCTGCGGGTGCTGGTGCGCACCCAGGCGGAAACGGTCTGCGCCATGCCCGTGGTGTCCGCGGTCAGCGCGGCGTCGAACGGCCGGTGATAGATCGCCTGGTCGCCCACGATATTGACGATGCCGCTGCGCGCGCGGCGCGCGTTGTGCAGGTTGGCCATGCCGTTGGCCAGGCCCGGGCCGCAGTGCAGCAGCGTGCAGGCCGGCTTGCGCGCGATGCGGTAGTAGCCGTCGGCCATGCCCGTGACCACGTTTTCCTGCAGCCCCAGCACGCATTTCATTCCGGGCACCTGATCGAGCGCCGCGACAAAGTGCATCTCGCTTGTTCCGGGATTGGCAAAGCAGGTGTCCACCCCCGCGGCCAGCAATGTCTTCACCAGGCTCTTTGCACCATTCATCTTGTCCGTCCTCCTAGATAACTTCGATTCAAGAAACTCAGGCCGCGGGCTTGGCGCCGCCCGCCGCAGCACGCGCCATCGACGGACTGAGCATATAGGCCGCCACCCCGACCAGCACCATGGCACAGGCAAAGCCGAAGATCCGCGTATAGGCGGCGACCGGCGCCGCGCCGCTGGCAAGGTTCGCATCGGCGATCAGCCCGAAGATCCAGGCCGCGGCCGCCGAGCCGAGAAACACGAAGGTATTGAGCAGGCCCAGGCCGCGCCCATGCACTTCGGGCGCGAGCAGCAGCCGGCCATGGGCCATGACCAGGGGATGGAGCACGCCTATGCTGGCCAGCATCGCCAGCAGCGGGATGTCCAGCAGCACGCCCGCGCCGGGCAGCAGCACCAGCGCGCCGCCCGCGGTCAACGCGGCCAGCGCCCAGGCCAGCACGGTTTGCCGTACCGCGAAGCGGTGCACGAACCAGGGCAGCGCGGCCGCGGCGCAGATGGCCGCCAGGCTCAGCACGGCCAGCGCCAGTCCGCGCGCGCCCGCACTCAGGCCGAACACATCGGCCAGATAGGGGCCACCCCAGGAATTGCGGAAGGTCGTGCCCACGGCCAGGGCCATGCACATGGGAATCAGCGTCCAGAGCGCGGGAATGAACAGCAGCCGGCCGCTGGCGCCCAGCATCGCGCCCAGACCCTCTTCCTGCGCGTGGACATTGCCGCTGTCCCTGACCTGGGCGGCGACCAGCCAGCAGGCCACGGCCATCAGCACGCCGGCCGCCAAAATGGGCGCGCGCCAGCCGAAAGCGTGTATGGCCCAGCCCAGCGGCGCGGTCGCGCACAGCGCGCCGAGCATGCCCGCCGCGTTGGCCCGGCTGACCGAGGTCGCGAACTGATGGGCCGGCAGGACCTGGGCCGCGAAGTGCATCAGCCCCATGAAGACCGGCGCACAGGCCAGGCCCAGCCCCACCTGGGCGAGCATTGCCGTGGGCCCGTTGGGCGCGAGCGCGAACAGGCCCGCGGAGACGACGCCCAGCGACAGCAGCCAGCGCGTGGGCGCGCCGACGCCGTAGCGGTCGAACGCCATGCCCACGGGAATCTGGGCGATGCCGAAGGACAGAAAGAAGCACGACGACAGCAGGCCGAAGCCCGCGGGCGACAGCTGCAGATCGCTCTGCACTTCAGGCGCCATGACGGCCAGGCAGCTGCGGAAGAACTGGCTCAGCGTCAGCGCGAAGGTCAGCGCGGCCAGTCCGCGCACGGAGGAACGGGTGTCCATATTTGGTGGGTTGCTTGCCAGGCAGTTGCCCCGCCCGCAGATACGTCATTGATTGCCACGAATTGCTTCGGTGGCACCGGGCCATGTTGCGCCCGGCGGCATGCGCTGCATCGTACCCATATCTTGTCGCCCTGCCTTACGCCAGGGCGACAAGTTCGAAGTCAAATTGCCGGTTCTGCCTGGCGTATGCGGCGCGCGTCTGCTCCAGGATGTCACGCAATATGGCAAATGCCTGCGGATTGGCGCGGGCCAGCGGCTGGGCGTGGGCGAACGTCAGCTTCACAGGAAAGGCCAGGCGCGGCGCCGTTCCCCATATGCCGCCCGAATGCAGGTTCAGCAGGCAGTCGAACAGCGCGTCCCAGTTCATGCCCCAGCCCCGGTCCTCACCGGGGCGCACCGGATGGTTGCCATCGGGCCCGCCCAGGCACAGCGCGGCGCCTAGCGCTGCAAGGATCTGGGCCTTCTGGGTGATGCCGCCGAGGTCTATGGTCAGTTGGGTGGCTGGAGTCATGCGTGCATCATGCCAGCCCACCAGGGCTCAGCCCAGCCGCGCCCGGGTGTGCGCCGCCACATCCTTGACCCAGGGCTGGGCCTGCCAATGCCGCGCGGCAAAGGCCTGGATTTGCTGCTCATAGGTCAGCGACAGGCCGATCACGTCCAGGCCTTCGAGCTGCATGCGCTGATGGCGCGCCGACAGCGCAAAGCCCGCGTCGACGCTCGCGCTGCGCACGCGCAGGTTCTCTATATCGATCGCCATCTCCGCGGTCTCCAGCCGTTGGGCATCGGCCATCATCGCCGCGATGTCGGCTTCGGGCAGCATCACCAGCAGCAGCTGGTTGTTCATCGCGTTCGAGTAGAAGATCTCGCCGAAGCTCGGCGCGATCACGGCCTGGATGCCGAACTGCTGCAGGCCCCAGACCGCGTGCTCGCGGCTGGAGCCGCAGCCGAAGTTCGCGCCCGCGACCAGGATCTCGGTGCCCGCGCGCTCGGGCCGGTTGAGAACGAAGTCTTCACGCGCGCGGCCCTGCGCGTCGAAGCGCAGGTCATACAGCAGGCCCTTGGCCAGCCCGGCCTTGTCGATGCCGTGCAGGAACTGCTTGGGCATGATCTGGTCGGTGTCGAGGTTTTCGATCGGCAATGCGGCAGCCTTGCCGGAAAGAATATGCTGCTTACGCATGGGCGGACTCCAGTCGGCGAACGTCGGTGATCGCGCCCGTGAGCGCGGCGGCCGCGGCCATTGCCGGGCTCATCAGATGGGTGATCGCGCCGCGTCCCTGGCGGCCTTCGAAATTGCGGTTGGTGGTCGAAGCGCAGCGCACGCCGGCCTCCAGGATGTCGCCGTTCATCGCCAGGCACATGGAACAGCCGGGCGCGCGCCACTCAAAGCCCGCATCCTGGAGGATCTTGGCGATGCCTTCCTGCTCGGCCATATGCTTGACCGCGCCCGAGCCCGGCACGACCATGGCGCGCACGCCGCTGGCCACCTGACGGCCTTCGACCACGCGCGCCACGGCGCGCAGGTCTTCGATGCGCGCATTGGTGCACGAGCCTATGAACACATGCTGGATGGGCGTGCCTTCTATCGCCGCGCCCGCGGCCAGGCCGGTGTAGCGCAGCGCCTGCTCGGTGCTGCGGCGCAGCGGGCCCGCGGGCTGGTCATCGGGCTCGGGAATGCGGCCGTCGATGCGCACCACCTGGTCGGGGCTGGTGCCCCAGGTCACATGCGGCGCGACGTCGCTGGCGTCGAAGCAGTGCTCGATATGGAATGGCGCGCCTTCGTCGGAGAACAGCGTGTCCCAATGCGCAAGCGCCGCGTCGCGCACGCTGCCCTCGATGTCCGGCGCGCGCTCCAGCACGTATTGCCTGGCCTTGGCGTCGGGCGCGATCAATGCGCCGCGTGCGCCGGCTTCGACGGCCATGTTGCAGACCGTGAAGCGCGCCTCGATCGACAAGGCGTCGAGCGCCGTGCCGCAGAACTCGATCACATGGCCGCGCGCGCCCTGCGCACCGATCTGGCCTATGACCATCAGCACCAGGTCCTTGGCCGTGGTGCCCACGGGCAGCGTGCCGTCGATGCGAATGCGCATGTCCTGGGCCAGCCGGTAGACCAGGGTCTGGGTGGCGAGCACATGCTCGACTTCGGACGTGCCTATGCCAAAGCCCAGCGCGCCCAGCGCGCCGTAGGTGGTGGTGTGCGAGTCGCCGCAGATCACCACCATGCCGGGGCGGATCATTCCGTGCTCGGGCGCGACCACATGCTCTATGCCCTGCAGCATGTCGTTGGTGTCGAACAGCGGGATCGCGTGGCGCTCGCAGTTCTTCTTCAGATTGCTCGCCTGCAGCGCGGGCGCGGCATCGCGGATCACGCGTATGGTGCCCGGCTCGGTGGGAATCACATGGCTCACCACCGCGACGTTCTGCCCGGGCATGGGCACGCCGCGGCCTTTCTCGTGCAGTCCGGCGAAAGCCTGGGGGCTGGTGTACTCGTTCATCAGGTGCAGATCGCAGAACAGCAGCACGTTCTGTTCGTCCAATCGCGCGACCGTATGCGAGTCGACTAGTTTTTGATAAAGCGTTCTTGGTGTCATGGTGGGATCGATAGGGGCGAACGGAAACTATTCTGCGGTGATGCCGCGCTCCTTGATGAGCGCGGCCCACTGGGGCATCTCGGACTCGAGCCGGGCGCGTGCAGCCACGGGCGTAGACGCAATGGGATCAAAACCTTCCTTGATCATGCGCTCGCGGATGGCGGGCGTGGCCAGCGCCTTGTTGAGCGCGGCATTCAACTTCTCTATCAAGGCGGGCTGCGTGCCCGCGGGCGCAAATGCCATGAACCAGGTCTCGAAGGAATAGCCGGGCAGCCCGGCCTCGGCAATGGTCGGTACATCGGGCATCAGCGACGAGCGTTTGGCACCCGTCACGCCCAGGGCACGCAGCTTGCCGCCCTGCACCTGGGGCAATGCCGCGGATAGCACGGGAAAGCTCATGTTGACCTGGCCCGCAATGGTGTCTATCAGCGCCGGGCCGCCACCGCGGTAAGGCACATGCAGCACGGACACGCCGGCCCTGGCCTTGAACAGTTCGGCCGACATGTGGAAGGTGCTGCCCGCGCCCGCCGAGCCATAGCTGTATTTGCCCGGAGCGGCCTTGGCCGCGGCAATCAGCTCGGCGACATTTTTGGGCGCGAACTGCTGGCCCACGACCAGCACATGCTGGGAGCTGGCGACCATGCCCACGGGAGCCAGGTCCTTGGCGGTGTTGAACGGCATTTTGGGAAACAGCGCGGGATTGATCGCCAGCGACACCGTCTGCAGGCCGATGGTGTAGCCGTCGGGCGCGGATTTCGCGACCGAATCGACGCCCAGGTTGCCGCCCGCGCCCGCGCGGTTCTCGATGAACATTTCGCCGCCCAGCGCCTTGGCCCATTCGGCCGAGATCAGGCGCGCGGCGATGTCGGCACTGCCGCCGGGCGCATAGGGAACGATCAGCTTCACGGCACGCGCCGGATAGTCGCCGGACTGGGCTTGCGCGGCCATGGCGGCGCAGGCCAGCGCCAGCAGCGTGGGCATGGTGGTGAAGATTCGGCGGTTCATCATCGTTGTCTCCATTTTTTTGCAGGTGGAGCAACGCATCGTATAGATGCAATGAAGCCGTGAAATATAGAAAAAGTTACTTCTTTCGGTCGGCAGAAGAACGAATATTGCTGGTTTATCCCAGTGCCATGGGCGCGCCGCAAAGGCAGGGCGCGGCGCGCAAAGCGTGTTGTCTACCAGCCCAGGAACTCGTCCTTTGCCGCCCTGTGGTGGGCAAAGGTCTTGACCATGAAGTCGACGAAGACCCGGGTTTTCGCCGACAGATTGGAACTGTTGGGAAACACCAGATAGATATCGGCGCCGGGCAGCGTCCATTCCGTCAGAACCGCTTGCAGCCGGCCCGATCGCAGGTAGGGCGCGGCGTCCCAAAGCGAGCGCATCAGGATGCCATGGCCGTCGAGTGCCCAGGTCAGCGCGCAGTCGCCGTCGTTGCTGCTCAGCGGTCCGCGCACCTTGACGCTTTCCTGGCGCGTTCCCGCGCGCAGATGCCAGGTGCCGAAGGTGTCGTCGCTTTCGCGGATGAACAGGCAGGCATGGCGCTGCAAGGCCGCGGGCTGCAGCGGCACCCCGGCGCGCTGCAGATAGGAAGGCGCGGCGCACAGGATGCGCCTGTTGGGCGCGAGCAGCCGCGCGGTGAGCTGTGCGTCGGGCATCTCTCCCAGGCGAATCACCGCGTCCAGGCCCTGCTCGACGAGATTGACGGGCTTGTCGGTCAGGCGCAGCTGGACTTCGACGTCGGGAAACTGGCGCGCGAATTTCGAGAGCGCGGGCGCGATGAACTGCCGCCCGAAGCCCAGCGTCGCGCTGAGCTTGATCTGGCCGCGCGGCAGCGCCTTCGCGCCCGCGACGCGGCGCTCGAGTGCCTCCATCTCGGCGAGCACGCGCGCGCCTTCGCTCACGTAGATTTCGCCTTCGGGCGTAAGGCTGATGCGGCGCGTGGTGCGGTTGAGCAGGCGCACTCCCAGCCGCGCCTCGATGTTGGACAGCCGCTTGCTCGCCGAAGGCGGGGTCAGGCCCATCTCCTGCGCCGCGGCCGCGAGCGAGCCATGCCTGATCACCAGGGAGAAAAAAGCGAGATCGGAAAACATGTCCATCGAGAGCCTGTTGTGTCGCCGCGGGAATGGCTGGATTCTCGCACCCGCATTCATGCCGCGCGCCCCACGGCCCGCGCTACTGCGCGCGCGTCAGCACGAACTCGGTGATCTCCGAAGGAATGCCCAGGCGTATGGGAAAGCCCATCCACAGCCCCGTGCCGTTGCTCACATAGAGCTGCATGTCGCCCACGCGGTAGCCGCGCGTCAGATAGCCTTCGTTGGGCGGCCCGAACACCGGCTCCATGCCCAGCACCATGCCGCCATGGGTGTGGCCCGACAGCTGCAGCGCGACGCCGGCCTGGGCGTTGCGCGCCGCACCCGCGGGCCGGTGCGACAGCAGCACGACAGGCGCATCCGCGGGCGCGCCGGCAAGTGCCTTGGGCAGATCGGGGCCTTCATAGCCATAGAGCGTGGCCACGGCATCGGCGATGCCGGCCACCGTCAGCTGCGCCGTGCCGTGCTGCACCACCGCATGCTGATTGGTCAGCATGCGCACGCCCAGCTCCTCGAAGCGGGCTTTCCAGGCAGCGTAGTCGAAGTAGTACTCGTGGTTGCCGGGAATGCCGAGCACGCCGTGGCGCGCCTGGAGCTGCGCCAGCGGCGCCACATCGTCGCGGCGCGCCTGCACGCTGCCGTCGATGAAGTCGCCGGTCACGACGATCAGATCGGCATCGATGGCATTGGTGCGCTCGACCACGCCCTGCACCCAGTCCTGCTGGAACAGCTTGCTGATGTGCAGGTCGCTGAGCTGCACCAGCTTGAAGCCTTCGAGCGCGGCGGGCAGGTTCTTCACGGCCAGGTCCACGCGGTGCACTTCGGGCTGGCGCGTGGCCTGGATGAAGCCGAAACCGCCCAGCCCGAAGGCCAGCGCCAGCGTGATCAGCCGGCGCGCCGTGCCGCTGGGCGGGTTAGCGCGGCGAGCGGCCGAGCGGCGCGTGAGCAGCCAATACAGCATGGACAGCACTTCGCCGACGATGGTGAACACCAGCAGCAGCACGAAGCTGCAGAACGTCCAGCCCAGCAGCGCGGCAACGGCGTAGGGCACCTCGGCCGAGAACATGGTGCCGAAGAACAGGCGCGTCCAGAACTGGTAGAGCGCGCCCGGCAGCAGCGCGGCCGCGGCCAGCAGCCGCCAGCGCCCCCGCATGGGCAGGGGCGCGATGACGCGGGCGACGACAAACAGATAGGCAATGGCGCAGTAGACGTGGAACACAGGCAATCCAGGCAATGGCAGGCGCGGCGGCGCGAATGACCGGCACCGCCGGTGCCTGGTCCGTGCGCGCATTCTGCCGTGGCAATGTTGCGCATGCCCGCTGGCGCGCCATTGCCCGCGCGCTGCGCGCCTACTTCAGCGTGAAGCGCGCCGTGCCCAGCGCCTTGCCGCCATCGGTGACCACGGCCACCACCTTGGTGCCCGGCGCCACCTTGAACGCGCCCCTGGCTTCCAGCCTGTCGCCCGCGGGCAGCAGCTGGGCCTCCTGCTTGTCCTTGCCCGCGAGCAGCGTCAGCTTGGCGCTGGCCCTGGACAGGTCGCGCGCCTTGCCGTGGTCGGAGACATAAAGCTGCAGCACGTCAGCCTTGGCCACGAGTTCATAGTCCGCCTCCTTGGCCGCGGCGACGACGCCGCCGTGCGCGGGGTCATGGGCATGGTTGCCCGCGGCAAAGACCGGAGCGCCGGCCGCCAGGATGGCGAGAGAAAGCGTGGCAATTGCGGTTTTCATGGGAGTCCTTTCGGTTGGTTGAATCACAGGGCTTCTACGTCTTTGGATTGCATGAGACGCTCGGCGTCCGCACGGCCGAAGAGCCAGAACATGGCGGGGGTCAGGAAGGTGTCGAGCAAGGTGGCGCTGATGAGGCCCGAGAAGATCACGACCGCCACCGGGTGCAGCACTTCGGTGCCCGGCTGCTCGGCTTCGAACAGCAGCGGCGCCAGCGCGAACGCCGTCACCAGCGCGGTCATCAGCACGGGCGCGAGCCGCTCGAGCGAGCCGCGCACGATCATCTTGTGATCGAAGTCCTCGCCTTCGAGCCGCATCAGGTTCACGTAGTGGCTGACTTTCAGGATGCCGTTGCGCACCGAGATGCCGGCCAGCGTGATGAAGCCCACGAGCGCGGCGATAGACAGCGGCTGGCCCGAAAGCCACAGACCCAGCACCGCGCCGACCAGGGCCAGCGGGATGTTGGCCATGATCAGCAGCGACAGCCGCGTCGACTGGTAGCGGCTGTAGAGCACGATGAACATCAGCGTCAGCGACACCAGCGACAGCAGGCCGACCAGCTTCGAGGCCTCCTCCTGGGCCTGGAACTGCCCGCCCAGCGTGACGAAATAGCCTTCGGGCAGCGGCGTGTCGGCAATCACCTGGCGCATGTCGGCGACGATGTCGGACAGCGGCCGGCCCTGCGAGTTCGCCGAGAGCACGATGCGGCGCTTGCCATCGTCGCGGCTGATCTGGTTGGGGCCGTCGCCTTCCTCGATGCTCGCGATCTTGGACAGCGGCACGCGCCCCGTGGGCGTCTCGATCAGGATGTCCTTGAGGCCGTTGGCCGAACGCGTCTCCTCGGGCAGCTTCACGACCAGAGCGAAGCGCCGCCCGCCCTCGACGATCTGCGTAACGCGTTCGCCTTCGACCAGGCTTTGCAGCGTCGCCAGCACCTGCGGCACGGGCACGCCGTACTGCGCGGCGGCCGCGTAGTCGATGCGCACCTTGATCTGCGGCGCGAGCACCTGCTTTTCGACTTCGAGATCGGCCAGGCCGGGTACGGCCGCGAGCCGCGCGCGCAGCGCATCGGCCTGGCCGCGCAGCGTGTCGAGGTCCTCGCCGAAGATCTTGATCGCGATCTGCGAGCGCACGCCCGACAGCATGTGGTCTATGCGGTGCGAGATCGGCTGGCCGATTGAAATCGCCGCCGGCAGGTTCGCCAGCCGCGCGCGGATGTCGGCCGAGATCTCCGCCATCGAGCGCGTGAGTTCGCCCGCAGGCTTGAGGCCTACGTCCAGCTCGCTCACGTGCACGCCTTCGGCATGCTCGTCGAGTTCGGCGCGGCCGCTGCGCCGCCCGACATGGGTCACTTCGGGCACCTGCATGACCAGCACTTCGGCCTGGCGCGCCAGCGCCGAAGTCTCCGACAGCGTCACGCCCGGGTTGAGCCGGATGCCAATCATCAGCGTGCCTTCGTTGAACGGCGGCAGAAAGGTCGTCGGAAAGAACGGCACCGAGGCGATGGCCAGCAGCACCGCCACGCCCGCGGCCGCGAGCGTGGCCTTGGGGCGGTTCAGCACGCTCGTGAGTCCCACCGCGTACTGGCGCTTGAGCCAGGCCAGCAGCCGCGTGTCGCCATGGTCCAGCGATTTCATCGTCGGCAGCAGGTAGTACGACAGCACGGGCGTGACCGTGACCGACACCATCAGGCTGGCCAGCGTCGAGACGATGAAGGCTATGCCCAGCGGAATGAACAGCCGGCCCTCTATGCCCGGCAGCGCGAACAGCGGCACGAACACCAGCACGATGATCACCGTGGCGTAGAGAATCGCCGAGCGCACTTCCATGGACGCGCGCGCGACCAGCGCCAGCACCGGGACGCCCCGCGCGTTGCTGCGCTGGCCCGGATGGCGCGCGCGGTCTTCCTTGAGGCGCCGCAGGATGTTCTCCACGTCGACCACGGCGTCGTCGACCAGGCCGCCGATGGCGATCGCCAGCCCGCCCAGCGTCATGGTGTTGATCGACAGGCCGAAATACTTGAAGACCAGGGCCGTGAGAAAGATCGACACCGGAATCGCCGTGAGCGCAATGATGGTCGGACGCAGCGTTCCCAGGAAGAAGAACAGGATGGCGGCAACGAACACCGACGCGCCAATCAGCTTCCACTTGAGGTTGTCTATCGACGCCTCGATGAAGCTGGCCTGGCGGAAGGTCACGCGCGGCGCGTCCATGCCCGCGGGCAGCGAGGCGTTCATTCCCGCCAGCGCCTGCTCGATGGAACGCGTCAGCGCGATGGTGTCGGCCGTGGGCTGCTTCTGTATGCCCAGGATCACCGCGGGCTTGCCTTCGAAGCCCGCGTCGCCGCGCTTGAGCGCCGCAGCAAACGTGACTTCGGCGATCTGCCGCAGCAGTATGGGCTGGCCGTTCCTCGCGGTGAGCGCGAGATTGCTCAGGTCTTCGAGGCGCGAGGTTCTGCCCAGGTGGCGGATCAGGTATTCGCGGCCGTTGAGTTCGAGAAAACCGCCCGAGGTATTGGACGAGTAGCCCTTGAGCGCGGCTTCGAGCTGCTCATGCGAAATGCCCAGGTCCGCCATGCGCCGCGTGTCGGGCTGCACCTGGAACTGGCGCACTTCGCCGCCGATGGGAATCACCTGGGCCACGCCCGGCACGGCCATCAGCCGCGGGCGCAGCACCCAGTCGGCGTACTCGCGCACCGCCATCTGCGAGATCTTGCCGGTGTCGACGGGAATCGCGATCTGCATGATCTCGCCCATGATGGAGCTGATCGGCCCCATGCGCGGCACGACGCCGGGCGCTATGCCCTCCTCCATGGAAGCGAGCCGCTCCGACACCATCTGCCGCGCGCGGAAGATGTCCGTGCTCCAGTCGAAGGTGATGTAGACGAAGGACAGGCCCGCGGACGACACGGAGCGCACGGTCTCCACGCCGGGCAGGCCGTTCATCGTGGTCTCGAGCGGAAAGGTGATCAGTTGCTCGACCTCCTCGGCGGCCATGCCGCCGGCCTCGGTCATCACGGTGACGGTTGGCTTGTTGAGATCGGGAAAGACGTCGACGGGCGTGCGCGAAAGCGTCCACGCGCCGTAGAACATCAGCACCACGCTGGCGATGATGACCAGCAGCCGGTTGGCCAGGCTGTTGACGAGAAGCCATTTGAACATGTGAGTGGCTCCTGTCAGCGGATCTGATTGACCAGGGTCGCGCCTTGCGTGGCGACCCGGTCACCGGCCTGCAGGCCGGAAGTCACGGCCACCTGGGCGCCGTCCAGCGGTGCCGTCGTGACCACGCGCGGCTCCAGTCGTTCGGCCCCGGTCTTGACCCAGACGATGTCCTGGTTCGCGGGGTTGCGCAGCAGCGCCGCCGCGGGCACGGCAATGCCCTTGACCGTCGAGCGGCTGCGCACAAAGACCTTGACCGGCTGGCCCAGCGCCAGCGTTGCCAGCGCTTCGCCCTGGGCACGGAACACCATGGGCAGCGCCTGCTCGCGCAGCGAACGCGCGGCGCCGACAAAGCGCAATTCCACGCGCTCGCCGCCGGCCACCATGCGCGCGCTGGCGACATCGGACGCCAGCGCGGTATCGAACGCCAGGGCCTCGATGTTGAGCTGCGCGGGATCGACGATTTCATAGACCAGTTCACGCGCATCGACCACCTGACCCGCAACGGCGTAGGCCGCGGCAATCACCCCCGACACGGGCGCGACCAGCGCCTCGCGTGCGCCCACGGCCGTTGACAGCGCGGCAATGCGCGCCGACAGGCTTGCGGTTTCCGACTCGACGGCCTCGATCTCCTTGCGCGGCACGGTGTCGCTCAGCTCCTTGAGGCGCGCCAGGCGCTTGTCGGCCAGCGCCTTCGCGGCGCGCAGCTCGGCGATCTGCGCGGCCTGGCTGGAGCGTTCGATCGCAGCCGTGGCGGCCGTGACATAGGCCAGCACTTCGCCCTTGCGCACGCGCTGGCCGATCACGGGCAGGCCCTTGGGGCCGGCTTCTATGCGGCCCGCAGCCATGGGCTGGACCTTGCCGCCGGCATTCGGGTCCATCACCACGCGGCCCGCGAGCTCCAGGGTGCGCGGCAGTTCGGCGGGCTGCACGACCAGCGTGCGCAAGGCCATCTGGCGCTGCGCGGGCTTGGGCAGGAACACGCTGCCGTCGGGCTGGCGGCCCGGGCCGTTGGCATTGCCCACGGGCGCGGGGCCGCCATGGTCATGGCCGGCATCGGCCCAGGAGGGCATGGCGGCGGCCAGCAAAAGTGTGAGCAACAGCGGGCGCATCATGCTGCACCTCCTGCGCTGCGGCGGGCGCCGCTACGGCGCGCCAGCCACAGGCCGCCACCGGCCAGGCCCAAAGCCGCAAGGCCCCAAGGCAGCAATGCGCGCCAGTCGCGCTGCGCGTGCTCGTCGGCGGCCTCGGCGTGCACATCGAAATCGCCGGCCAGCAGATCGGTCTCGCCTGCGGCGTCCACGGTCACCGTGACCGATGTCACGCCGGACGGCAGGGGCTGGGCCAGCGTGCCTTCGAATTCGCCCGCGGCGATTTCCTTCATGGCGACCGTGGCTTCGCCCACGTTCACTTCGAGCGTCGCGCCCGCAACCGGTGCGTTGTCGGCAAAGCGGTCGAGATAAAGCGCGAGCTGCGTGCCGTTGGCCGTGCCCACGACTTCAAACAGCTCGGAGACCGCGGCAAAACGCGGAATCGCGGGAGCCGACGCGGTGCTCGCCGGCGCGTCGTGGCTGTGGCCGGCATCGGCCAGGGCCAGCGGGCTGTAAAGGCCCGCGAGCAGGCTTGCGCCTGCAATGAATGCATTGAACATGGTTTTTCCTGCGGTCACTCGGGCAGCAGCCCGAGCGCCTGACGAAGTTGAGAAATGGCGGCGCCGACTTCGAGCCGGCTGCGGGCGGCCTGGCGTTCGGCCTCGAAAGCTTCGAGATCGATGCGCAGCCGCGTGGGCAGATCGCTCTCGCCCAGGCGGAAGGCCTTGTCGAAAAAGCCGCGCGATTCGCCGGCCAGCGCCGCGCGCCGCTGGGCAGAGTCGCGGGCCTGGGTCAGCAGTTCGACGCGGGTGCGCGCCAGCGCGATCCGGGCATCGATGCGCTGCGTTTCCAGGTCAAGCTGGCTTTGCGCTTCGAGCAGGTCGGCGCTGGCATTCGCAAGCCTGGCATCGCTGGCGCTCAAGCGGCCCAGCGGAATGCGCAGACCGACGTTGATGCTTTGCGCCGAGCGCTCGCCGCGCGCATCGCGCTCGCGCGTCGTGCCCAGCGAGAGCTCCGGGTTGGCGCGCGTCTGCACGCCGGCCAGATCCTGCTGGCGCCGTGCGAGATCGACCCTGGCCTGGAGTTCGCGCAGCGCGGGATGCGCGGTGAGCGGCATGGGCGCGGGCAACGGTTCCTGCGGACCCTCGCGCAGGTCCTGGCCGGTCAGCATGGCCCAGGCCTGGGCGCTTTGCGCTTCGGCGACCGCGGCTTCGGCAACCGCGCTTTGCGCCACGGCTACCGCTGAATCGGCCTGATGGGCATCGGCGCGCGCGAGATCGCCAGCCGTCACGCGGCGCTGCACGTCGCGCGCAATACCCTGGGCGCTGGCGAGCTTCTGCTGCGCGATTTCGTGCTCGATGCGCGCGCGCTGCCGCGTCCAGTAGGCTTCGCGCACTTCATCGGCCAGGCGCCACTGCGCCGCGCCCAGCAGCGCGTCGACCGCCTGCGCCTGGGACTGCGCTGCCGCCTGCGACTTCGCGCGCTCGCCGGGCGACCACAGCGGCACGGACAGCGCGGCTTCGTACTCGCGCGCGCCGTCGTTGCGGTGCCAGCGATCGCTGCGCGTCGACAGATCGAGCGCCGCAGTCTCGGGCGTCCAGCGTTCGGCCGCGCGCAGGCCGGCGGCCGCGGCGTCGCGGCGCAGGCCTGCGGCGCGCTGCTCGGGCTGCCTGGCCCAGGCGGTTTCAAAACCCTGGCGCAGCGGCGCAGGGGAGGAGGATGGGTCACGGCCCGTCTGGGCCGGGCCCGTCTGGGCATGGCCCGATATGGCGGCCGTCAGCAATGCGGCCGCCAGAATGCCGAGGGAGCCCCAGCGTTTGCGTTTCATTTTTTGTTCGTCGTGAATGCGGGCGCGTGCCCGCGGGTCCAAAGGTCGACGCAGACGGCCCGCCCTGGTTCAGGGACGTGGCCGCGCCGCGCCGGCGTCAGGCGACGAAAGAGGAAGGGGGACGCAGCAGGCTGGCGAGCGGCGGCTCGGGAAACGCAACGCTGCGGTGCGCGTGCAGATAGCCCTCGGCCCAGGGCGGGTGCGGAGCATCCGACGCGGGCAGATACGCCACACCGATGCCGTGGCAGCTGTGGCAATCGGGATGTGGCTGCAGTGCCTCATTGACCGGTGTGCCGGCATCGTCAGCGGACGCGTCATCGCCGTGGCGGTGCTCGTGGTGGCCGAAATGGGCGGCCCCCTGCTCATGCTCGCACACGCTGGCCGCAGCCGCCCAACTCCATTGGAGGGGCAGAAGGCACATCATGAAAATGAGGACGAGGCGGCGCATTGAGGTCAGAGTCTAACGACATGCGACTGCGATAGCATGCGCCAATGCCTTGTCGGCGCAGGGCGATTGAGCGACATTCAGCGTTGCGCCGACAACACAGCTTGATCGCAGCCAGCGGTTCGCGTGGCCCTGACAACAGCCCGGCCGGCATTTGCAAACTGTGAATTCCATGAAAAAAGGCACCGGAAGGTGCCTTGGTCATCGTGTTTGTGCATGCAATCCCTGAGCGGCTTTGGCGGCGGATTCTTTGTCCAGCGCAATTCCCTCGCGATAGTACATATATGCACCAAACAAAGCGCCGCCCACAAGGCTCACGGGATTGGTGGAGCCGGCAATCAACAGCAGATTGTTCATGGTGACGCCACTCCAGACGCCGGCCGACGTCTTCAATCCCATCTTGCGCACTTCAGGCTTTTGGTTATCGAAGTAATAGACCATTCCGGCCTTGATCACAAACAAGCCCACCAGTCCTGCGGGCGATGTGTGGATAAATCCATTGGATTCGGTCAGACCCGCCTGGCTGATGCCGATGTGTGTGGTCACACTGTCGCCCAGCGCGCCAGCAAGGGGAATGCCGGCGGCACCGGAATATCCTTTCGACCGCTTCTCCACGCTTGCCAGCAGGCGCTCCTGCTGCGCCGTCGGATGACCCACCGGTATGGAATCACCCGCCGAATATCGGATCACCTGGTCTGATTGCGTCGCTGGTTTTGCCGCTGCGGTTTGCGCCGCAATATTGCTGGGCGCTGCCGGCAG
>NZ_JAVWWA010000016.1:23990-42887 GCF_036666375.1 Comamonas sp.
GCAACCAGATTATTCAAACTCTTCATCAATCAGCTCACATTTAATAATAGCCTCCCGCTATTTTAACAAAAAGTGACAATTTGATAATTTTCGCAAAAAAAACCAAAGGTTATTACCCACTTCATCGATCAGTCATGTAGACACCTTGGCAGCCCTTGCCATGCCAGACCGCAACCGCCGGCGTGAGCAGCAGCTGCTCCAGACGCAAGCCCGTCCCTGATGCAGCCGCAAAGCGATTGATCGCACGCCCCTGCCCGTCCGTGGTCGCATAGAAGCTGTGCGCAATGCGCCCGCCGGTATCCAGCCCCACCAGTCCGCCCGCAACCTCGGCGCGCGCGCGCACGGCACCGCTCGCATGGCTGTCCGAGATGTCAGAGATGCCCCGCAGCGCGTCGTTGTAGCCCACCAGCCCGCCCACATAATCCCCGCCCGCGATTTCCCCGCTGGCATAGGCGCGCGTGATGGTGGCACTGCCGTCGTAAGCCTCGTTGTGGCCCACCAGTCCGCCCACATTGCTGCCTGCGGCACGCACCGCGCCGCCCGCATGGGAGCGCGAGATCAGGCTGCTGCCGCGGTGACTTTCGCTATGCCCCACCAGGCCGCCCGCGGTTCCCGATGCCGTGACGGTCACCTGGGCGCAGACCCTGTCGATGCGCGCCTCGCCGCCCGCGGCTTCGAGGTGGCCGACCAGCGCACCGACGTTCTCGCCGCCCGTCACCTGGCCGCCCACCAGGCGCACATTGCGCAAGGTGGCATTGCGCGCATGGCCAAACAGCCCGACCTTGGCTTCGCCCGGGCGCTCGATGAACAGGCCATGGATCGCATGGCCCCGGCCGTCGAAACTGCCGGTGAAGGGCGCGCCATCGCGGCCGATCGGCGCAAAGCCCGCGCCATGGTTCCAGCCAGCCGTGGCGCTGGCGTCAATCGGACCGGCCAGCGCGTAATGACCGTCGGGCTGATCCCGCAGCGCCTGCAGCTCCTCGACGCCATGGATGAACTTGACTTCGGGGTCGCGGGCATGGACCGGGACCACAAGCGCCTGCGCTGCAGCCAGCGCCAGCGGCAGGAGGACATTGATCGATTGCAGCAAACGCATGGCAGGCTCCTTCCAGGCGCGCACGACGCGCCTGTCCAGTAGGCGACAGGCGAGCAAGGCAGGCCTGTAGTCGTGCAAGCAGCATTCGTCCCGGCCGCGGCGCCGCAGCTAGGTGTCATTCCCAGGACGCAATGGCGCATCCTGTACGCACAATGATCCGGTCGCATGCCGGCGCCCGATCCGGGCTGTCGGCAGCCCGCGCACGGCGCGCAGCGGCCGTTCGAGCGGGATGGCTGGCGGTATTCCTTCATGCGTTTTCCTGCCTGCGACCGTGCGCCCGCGCGGCGGTCCCCATTTCCATGAACGATCTGCTTTCCCTTTACCGGACCATGGTCCGGATCCGCGCTTTTGAAGACGCGGCCGAACGCGCCAGCCAGGGCGGCGTGCAAATCTGGGGCCAGAGCGCCGCGCCCGATGCCGAGCCGGCGCTGGTCAAGGGGCCGCTGCACCTGTCCACGGGCCAGGAGGCCGTGGCCGCAGGCGTCTGCGCGCATCTGCATGCGCGTGACCTGCTGACCTCGACCCACCGCGGCCACGGCCATACGCTGGCCAAGGGCGCAGACAGCACGCGCATGATGTGCGAGCTGTTTGGCCGGGCCACGGGCTACAACAAGGGCAAGGGCGGCTCCATGCACATTGCCGATTTCTCGGTCGGCATGCTGGGCGCCAATGGCGTGGTGACGGCCGGACTGCCGATTGCCGTGGGCGCGGCGCATGCGCTCAAGCTGCGCGGCGAGGATGCGATTGCCGTGTGCTTCTTCGGCGACGGCGCGATCAACCGCGGGCCGTTTCTCGAAGCGCTCAACTGGGCGCAGATCTATCAGCTGCCGGTGCTGTTTGTCTGCGAGGACAACCAGATTTCCGCGACCACGCGCTCGGCGCCCATGACCGCCGGAACCCAGGCCGCGAGCGCGCGCGCCCAGGCGCTGGGCATTGCCGCGACCCCGGTGGACGGCAACGATGTGCTGGCCGTGAGCGCCGCCGCGGCGGAATTGATCGCCGGCATTCGTGCCGGCAGCGGACCGCGCCTGCTGCATGCGCTGACCTACCGCCACAAGGGCCATGTCTCGGTCGACCCCGCGCATTACCGCGACCCGGCCGAAGTCGCGGCCGCGCTGCTGACCGACCCGATCACGCGGGCGCGCGAGCTGCTCGCCGCGCGCGGCCAGGCCGAGGCCGCCGCCCAGGTGCTGGCCCAGGCCCAGGCCGAGATCGCCGCCGCCGTGGCCGCGGCCAAGGCCGCCCCCGTTCCGCTGGCCGAAGAGGCTTATCAGGATATCGCCACCACCGGCCAAGGAGTCTGGGCATGAGCAGCGCAGTCGCATCGACACCCGAACAAAAATCCGCCGTGCATGCGCCGGCCGCAGCCACGCTGACGCTGAGCTATGCCCAGGCCGCGGCGCTGGCGCTGTCCGAAGCCATGGACGCCGACCGCAATGTCGTGGCGCTGGGCGAAGACCTGGGCCGCGGCGGCGTGTTCGGCCAGTACCGCGGCGCCGACGGCCGGCCGCTGGTCGAGCGCTTCGGCCCGCAGCGCGTGATCGACACGCCGATTTCCGAGTCGACCATCATGGGCGCGGGCGTGGGCATGGCGCTCGCGGGGCTGCGCCCCGTGGTCGAGCTGCGCGTGGCCGACTTCGCGCTGTGCGCTATCGACGAACTCGTCAACCAGGCCGCGAAGAACCGCTTCATGTTCGGCGGCCAGGGCCGGGTGCCGCTGGTCGCGCGCCTGCCCATAGGCATCTGGACGGCGTCGGCGGCCCAGCATTCGCAGTCGTTCGAAGCCTGGTTCGCGCATGTGCCCGGCCTGGTCGTGGTCGCGCCGGCCACGCCCGCCGACAACTACGGCCTGCTGCATTCGGCGCTGGCCTCGGGCGATCCCGTGGTCTTCATGGAGCACAAGGAACTGTGGTCGCTGCAAGGCCAGGTCACGCCGGGCGCGGCGCAGCATGTGCCGCTGGGCAAGGCGCACTGCGTGCGCGCGGGCAGCGACATCACGCTGGTGTCGTGGTCCAAGCAGGTGCATGCGGTGACCGAAGCCGCCGAACGGCTGGCCGCGCAAGGCGTGAGCGCCGAAGTCATCGATCTGCGCACCATCTGGCCCTGGGACCAGCAGGCGGTGCTCGAGTCTGCCGGGCGCACCGGCCGGCTGCTGGTGGTGCATGAGTCCATACAGGCCGCGGGCTTTGGCGGCGAGGTGGCCGCCACCGTCGCCGAGCACACCTCGGCGCGCGTTGCGCGGCTGGGCGCGCCGCGCATTCCCGTGGGTTACGCGCAGTCGCTGGAAAACGTGGCGCGCATAGGCGCGGACCAGGTGGTGGCGGCGGCGCTCAGGCTGCTGCAGCGCTGAGTCCAGGCATCTGCCAGGGTCGCCCTACCGACAGTCGGGATCGCCCGTTTGCCCGACAATGCAGGGTTGTTTCTGCCTGCGACCCTGCCCATGTCCGTTCAACTGATCTACGCGCGCGCCGCCAACGGCGTCATCGGCCTCAACAATGCCATGCCCTGGCATCTGCCCGAAGACCTGGCCCATTTCAAGCAGCTCACGGGCGCCAGCGCCGTCATCATGGGCCGCAAGACCTGGGACTCGCTGCCCGAGCGCTTTCGCCCGCTGCCCGGGCGCAGCAACATCGTCGTCACGCGCCAGTCCGACTGGCAGTCGCCGGGCGCGCTGCGCGCCGGCAGCCTCGATGAAGCGCTGGCCCTGGCCGCGCCGCTGAGCGCCGATGTATGGGTCATGGGCGGAGCGCAGATCTACGCCCAGGCGCTGCCGCTGGCCGATGCCGTCGAAGTCACGGAGATTGCCCAGGATTTCGCAGGCGACGCCTACGCACCCACGCTGGGCAGCGAATGGGTCGAGGCCGCGCGCAGCGAAGCCGTGAGCCGCACCGGCCTGCCCTATGCCTTCGTGCGCTACGTGCGCGCCGCAGCCGCGCGCTGAACCGGGCTCCCGCATGAGCCTCATCCAAGCACTGCCGTCCGGGCCGCTGGACATCGTTGGCGACATCCATGGCGAACTCCAGGCGCTGCAGGCCTTGCTCGCGCACCTGGGCTACGACGCCCAAGGCAATCACCCGCAGCAGCGCACGCTGGTCTTCGTCGGTGATTTCTGCGACCGCGGCCCCGACAGCCCCGGAGTGCTCGCGCTGGCGCGCCAACTGGTCGCCAGCGGCCGCGCGCTGGCCGTGGCCGGCAACCATGAAATCAATCTGCTGCGCGAAGACGCCAAGGACGGCTCGGGCTGGTTCTTCGACAGCCGCACCGAATCCGACAGCGCCAAATACGCGCCGTTCGCCCAGCCCGAGGGCGGCGCCGAGCGCCAGGCCATTGCCGACTTCACCGCCGGTCTGCCGGTGGCGCTGGAGCGCGCCGATCTGCGCATCGTGCACGCAGCCTGGGTCGAGCCGCAGATCAGCGCGGTGCGCGCCATGCCGCTGGGCAGCCTGCGCACGCAGTACGACCATTGGGAAAGCGTGGCCGAAACCCAGGCCCAGGCGAGCGACCTGCACGCGCGCCGCGAAGCCGAGTCCCGCGGCTGGCCGCACAGCCTCGAGGACGCGCGCTACCGCCCGCCGTTCCTGCCCGCGCACTCCGAAAGCGAACTCAACAAGGCCGTGTTCAACCCGCTCAAGGTATTGACCACGGGGCTGGAGCGGCGCTGCACCGAGCCGTTCTTCGCGGGCGGCAAATGGCGCTTCGTCGAACGCATGGCCTGGTGGAACGAGTACACCGACGAGGCCGCCGTGGTGATAGGCCACTACTGGCGCCGGCTGCATCCGCCCAGCGTTCCGGTGCACGGCAAGCAGGAGGAAAACCTGTTTGGCCAGACCGCGCCGCTGGCCTGGCACGGGCCGCGTGGCAATGTGTTCTGCGTCGACTACTCGGTCGGCGGGCGCTGGGTCGCGCGCCGCGCGGGCGAGACGCACGACGAGCGCTTCAATCTTGCGGCGCTGCGCTGGCCCGAGCGCACGCTGATGTTCGAGGATGGCCGCGAGATGGCGACCCAGGAGTTTGGCGGCCGGGCGTGAAGAGCCGGCGGCTTCTTGACGCCGCTCCATGAGTTATGCCTGCAGACCGTGCCCAAGCTTGTGCATAACTTGCCGAACAACTCGCGCAAGCCGCGCCAGTGCTGGGTTTGCGGCGCATGCCTAAATAACAGGCAGCACCAAGCGGGCGCTCACTGCGATTTGCGCCGCTGCAGCCGGCGCAGAAACACCGCCATTTCCTTGGCCGACTGCGCATCGCCCTGCTGCTCGGCGACCTCAAGCCCCCTGCTCCAGGCGGCCTGGGCCTGGTCCCAGCGCTCGAGCTGGTTCAGCGCCACACCCAGCAGTTTCCACGCGGCGGAGTAGCTTGCCTGCTGCTGCGTGGCCTGCGCCAGGTGCAGCGCCGCGGCTGCGGCATCGCCCTCTTTCAGGCAGGCATTGCCCAGCCCGAAGCGCAGCAGCGCGCTGTCGCGGCCCGTGGCCAGCAGTTGCTCCAGGCGCTCACGCATGGCTGGCCCTGACGCTTGTCTGGCGCCGGCTGATGCCCCGCACCAGCAGCGCGGCCATCAGCGGCGCCAGCGCGAAGCTGGCAAACAGCCAGACCGCGGCCGACTGTGCGCCGGCCGCACCGCCCGGAGTGATCAGCCCGGCCGCATTGGCCACCAGCCCCGCGATGGCCGCGCCAATGGCCATGCCATACAGCTGCACCGTGGTGATTGCCGCCGATGCCATGCCGCCTTCGCCTGCAGGCGCCAGCGTCAGCACGCGCACCAGCAGATGCGGCCAGCCTATGCCCACGCCCGCGCCGGCGCCGGCCAGCGCCAGCCCGCACAGCAGCATGTGCAGGCCGGGCGCCAGGCCCAGGTCCGACGGCACCAGCAGCGCCAGCGCCAGCAGGCTGGCCGTGCCCAGCACCGGGCCGGCGCGCAGCAGGCGCGCGGCGCTCTCGCCTTCGCGCCCCGACGACAGCAGCGAGCCCGCGCTCCAGCCCGCGGCCATGGCCGCCGTCAGATAGCCCGCGGCCAGCGGCGTGTAGCCGTGCAGCGTCTGCAGGAAATAGGGAATGTAGATCTCGGTGGTCGTGCCCACGAGCAGCAGCGCCACGCTCGCATAGACCGCGCCCAGCGCCGAGCCCCAGTGGGTCGCGCCGCGCGGCAGCAGCCGCACCGTCGCCTGGCGGTCGAAGGCGACCGCGGCCGCGCCCAGCGCCAGGCCGCAGGCCACGCCCACGCCCTGCCAGAAAATTTGCGCCGACAGGCTGCCGGCCGCCACCGCGAGCACCGAAGTGGCCAGCAGCACGATCTGCGGCGCGGGAATCTGCGGCCTGGCGCCGCCTGCCGGTTTCGCGTCCGCTGCCGGGCGCAGCTGCACCGCGACGATAACGGCCTGGGCCAAGGCCACGGGCAGCAGCATCCAGAACGCCCAGCGCCAATGCCCGGCCTGGGCAAACAGTCCGCCCACGGCCGGACCGCACAGCGTGGCAATGCCCCACATGCCCGAGACCAGGGCCACCGCGCGCGGCCACAGCGCAGGTGCGAACACGACCTGTATCAAGGCATAGCTCAGTGCCGCGAGGATGCCGCCGCCCAGGCCCTGTACGCTGCGTCCCGCGAGCATCCAGGGCATGGAGACCGCCGAAGCGCAGGCCGCCGAGCCCAGCGAAAACACCGCCAGCGCCGCAATGCAGGCGCCGCGCGGCCCCAGCGCCGCGAGCAGCCGCACCGACAGCGCCGCGCCGACGATGGACGCGACGACAAACAGCGTCGTGTTCCACGCATACCAGTCGAGGCCGCCTATGTCCTGCACCACCGAGGGCAGCACCGTGGTGACGATGTGCACGTTGATCGCGTGCAGCGCGACCCCGCCCGTGAGCGCCAGCGCAAGCAGGCCGTTGCGGCCGCGGAAAAGATCGGCCCAGGAGGCCGTGGGCGTGGAAGATGGTTCAGACATGGGCAGCGCTCTCGACAGGGTATCCGGCTTGGATTATTATCCAAGAAACTGTTTGGATATTAAGGCGGCGCCATGAATAACGCAAGACAAAACTTTGAAAATTCTGCCCATGCGTCCACGGCCGACCGTATCCTGTTCTTTCTCAAGTCCCAGGGCTCGGCATCGACCACGCGGCTGGCACAGCTGCTGGAAACCAGCGCCGAAGCCGCGCGCCAGCAGGTGCAAAAGCTCGTCGCCGCGGGATGGATAGAAGGCCGACTGGAAGCGGCTTCGGGCGTGGGCCGGCCGCGCCAGAACTGGGTGCTGACCGAGGCCGGCAACCGCCGCTTTCCCGACGCCCATGCGCAACTCACGGCCCAGCTGCTGGGCTCGGTGCGGCAGATCTTCGGCGAGGAAGGTCTGGACCGGCTGATCGGCCAGCGCGAAGCCGAGGCGCGCGCTGTCTACCAGCAGACCTGCACCGGCAAGACCGTGGCCCAGCGGCTAGAGCAGCTCGCGGCCATACGCAGCGCCGAAGGCTACATGGCGCGCGTGGAGTCCGACGGCAAGCAGTGGATGCTGATCGAGGACCATTGCCCGATCTGCGTCGCGGCGCGCAGCTGTCAGGGATTTTGCCGCTCCGAGCTGCAGCTGTTCCAGGACATCGTCGGCCCAGGGGCCCAGGTCACGCGCGAGCAGCATCTGCTGTCGGGCGCGACGCGCTGCGCCTACCGCATCGTGCCCGCCAGCAGCTGACCCGCGTTATCCCTGCAGACCGTGCCCAAGCTTGTGCATAACTGCCGGAACAACTGCCGAAAGCGGCGCCAGCGCTGGCTTTGCGGCGATTGCCCAAAAATGAGGCAGCTGCGCCGGTCTCAGCGCCTGGCCTGCCAGCGCGCGCCGACCAGCACCACCACCAGCGCCATCACGATGCACGCGCCCCCGGCCCATTGCCACAGCGTGATGCGCTCGCCCAGCATGCCCATGCCGGCCGCCAGGCCGATCACCGGCACGCCCAGGCTGAACGGCGCGACCCGGCTTGCGGGATGGCGCTTGAGCAGGCCGGTCCACAGCGCATAGGCCATGATGGTCGCGCACCAGCCCAGGTAGGCGACGGCCAGCCAGCTCGACAGCGGCGCATCGAGCCATTGCCAGCGCAGCGCGGGTGGATCGAACGCCAGGCTCAGCGCCACGAACGGCACGATGGGCACCACGGCGCTCCAGACCACGAAGCCCAGCGCGTCGTAGCTGCCCGCGACCTGCTGCGTGCGCCGCGCGACGATGTTCGACGCGGCCCACATCGCGGCCGACACCAGGTTCAGCACAAAGCCCAGCAAGGTCGTTCCGGCGGCGACCGCGCCGCCCAGGTAGTTCATCGCAAAGCAGCCCAGACCCACGGCCGCCCAGACCAATCCCCATTTGAGCGGGCGCGACAGGTGTTCGCCCAGCAGCAGCACGCCCAGCAGCGCCGTGAAGAACAGCTGGGTCTGCATCAGCACCGACGCCAGCGCCGCCGTCATGCCCACCTGCAGCGCGATGAACAGCACGCCGAACTGGCCCACGCCCTGGCACAGGCCGTAGGCGACGACCCAGCGCCAGGGCACGGCCGGGCGGCGCACGATGAACACCAGCGGCAGCGCGGCAAACACATAGCGCCAGATGCCCAGCTGGAACGGCGTGAAATCGGCCAGCGCCCATTTCATCGCGACAAAGTTCAGCCCCCAGATCACGACCACCGACAGCGCAGCGAACAGATCGCGGCCCGAAAAAGGAGAATTCACGGCGCTCATGCTGCATCCTGCTGGCAATGCGGAGTGGCGGCGGCGGGCCGGTAATCCCGACCAATGGATTTGCACATTACGAATTATTGTTAGGAAACCCTGAGAACTCCAGGGATACTGGTGAAAAAATGGAATCACTGGCATCTTCGGATGCCATTTTCATTCCTGTGAAAAATCCCGCCCAGCGCCTCGCGCCGCTGCGCAGAAAGGTCCCGAAATGTCCCGTATTCCCTTGCAGACCGTGGAATCCGCTCCCCAGGAAAGCCAGCCCCTTGCCGCCAAGGCCCTGGCCAACAACGGCTTCCTGCCCAATCTGATCGGCGTGCTGGCCAATGCGCCCGTGGCCCTGGAGACCTATCTCACGGTCTCGGGCATCAACGCGCGCGCATCGCTGACGCTGGCCGAACGCGAAGTGGTGCAGCTGACCGCGGCGGCCTTGCACGGCTGCGACTTCTGCCTTTCGGGCCACACAGCGATTGTCGCCAAGAAAGCCCAGCTCGACGCGGTCACGGCGCTGAATCTGCAGCGCGGCCAGCCCACGGGCGATGCCCGGCTCGATGCGGTGCAGGCTTTCACCAAGGAAGTGATTGCCACGCGCGGCGCGACATCCGATGCCGGGCTGGCGGCATTCCGCGCCGCGGGCTACAACGACCAGCAGGCGCTTGAAGTGGTGCTGGGCGTGAGCCTGGCCACGCTGTGCAACTTCGCCAACAACCTGGCCAAGCCCGACATCAACCCCGAACTGCTGCCGTTCTCGCCCGGCGTGTTCCAGGCATGAGCCGCGCCCTGCTCCCGCCCGGTCTGCAAAGCTGGCTGCAGACCCATGCCCAAGGCCTCAATGCCGACGCCGACGCCGCGCAGCAGGTGCTGCCGCAGCTGGTGCATGCGGGCATGCACCGCATTGCCGTGCCCCAGGCCCTGGGCGGCGATGGCGGCGCAGCCATTGACGCGGTCGACGCCGTCGCCCAGGTCGCGGAACATTCGGTGACCGCAGCCTTCGTGCTCTGGAGCCACCGCACCTTCATCGACTACCTGTGCGTGACCGACAACATGGCGGCGCGCGAGCTGTGGCTGGCCGACCTGCTGCAAGGGAGGCTTGCGGGCGCCTCGGGGCTGTCCAACGCCATGAAGTTCCTGTCCCAGCTCGAGCCCCTGCAGGTGCAGGCCGAGCCCGACGGCAATGACGGCCTGGGCGTCAGCGGCAAGCTGCCCTGGGTCACCAATCTGCGCGCGCCGTTTGTCGTTGCCGCGGCCGTGCAGACGCCGCTGCAGCCCGCGCCCATGGTGCTGGCAATAGACAGCCGGCTCGCGGGCGTGGTGCGCAGCCCCGATCTGGACCTGCTGGCACTGCGCGGCAGCAACACCGCGGCGATCGATCTGGCCGCCGTGCATGTCGGCCAGGAAGCGGTGCTGGCGCGCGACGGCCTGTCGTTTCTCAAGCGCGCGCGGCCCATGTTCCTGAGCCTGCAATGCGGCATGTCGCTGGGCCTGGCGCGCGCCAGCCTGCAGGCCGCCGAGCAGGTGGGCGCGGCGCGCGATATGCTGCGCCCGCGCATTGCCCAGGCCTACGCCGAGCTCGACAGCCTGCGCGAAACCATTCGCGAGGGGCTGGAGTCGGGGCGTTTTGTGATTGACGCGCCGGCGCTGTTCCGCGTGCGCCTGCAGCTCGCGGCCGTGGTGCAGGAAAGCGTGCAGCTGGAGCTGCAAGGCTCGGGCGGGCGCGCCTATGTGCGCAATCACCTGCCCGACTTCGGCCGGCGCCTGCAGGAAAGCGCGTTCATTCCCGTGGTCACTCCCAGCCTCACGCAATTGCAGGGCGAACTCAGCAAGCTCGCCGCCGCGGCCGCGGCCTCGGCTGCGGCCCCCGAGCGCGCCGTGCCATGAGCAGCGCCGACGCCCCCGTCGAGGCGGAATTCGCGCTGCAGGGCCGGGGCCTGGCCTGCGCCTACGGCCAGGGCCCGCGCATCTTCAGCGACATCGACATCGCGATACGCCCGCAGGAAATCGTCTGCCTGCTTGGCGGCAGCGGCTGCGGCAAGTCGACGCTGCTGCGCGCGCTCGCGGGACTGCAGGCGCCCACGGCCGGCAGCGTGCATTTTCTGGGCGCGCCGCTGACCCGGCCCCACCCGCGCGCCGCCGTCGTGTTCCAGCAGGCCAGCCTGCTGCCCTGGCTCACGGTCGCGAAGAACGTGGCCTTCGGCCTGGACTTCAAGCACCAGCCCAGCATCGAGGCCGAGCGCCTGAACGCGCGCGTCGCCCAGGCGATTGCCGCCGTGGGCCTGGCCGGCAAGGAAGAGCTGCACCCCGGCCAGCTGTCGGGCGGCATGGCGCAGCGCGTGGCGCTGGCGCGCGCCCTGGCGCGCGAGCCGCGGCTGCTGCTGGCCGACGAGCCGTTCTCGGCGCTGGACGCGATCACGCGCAGCGAAATGCAGGAGCTGCTGGTCGAGCTGGTCCACCAGTGGCACACGGCGGCGCTGGTCGTCACGCACGACATCGACGAAGCCATCCTGGTGGCCGACCGCATCCTGCTGATGGGCCGGCTGCCCGGCGACCAGGGCGGCTGCATCGTGCGCGAATGGCGCGTCGACGTGCCCCACCCGCGCCACGCCCATCCCGCGGAAATCACCGCGCTGCGACTCGAGATCCTGGCCGAACTGCATGCACGCCGGCACGGCGTGCTGCCGGCCTGATCTCCCCCGTTTTTCCCCCTTCATTCCCCCAGGCAAGCACCATGAATCCGCAAAATCAAGCGCCCAGCTACCAGCACATCTGCGCCTCCTCGAGTTGCGACTGCGGCATCAGCCGCCGCGACTGGCTGCGCGTGACGGCGCTCAGCGGCGCCGCGGCAGCGCCTTTGCTGCGCGCCGGCGATGCCGTGGCCCAGACCAACAAGGGCGACGACGTGCCGGTGCGCATAGGCTATCTGCCCATCACCGATGCCACGCCCTTGCTGGTCGCCCACAGCCGCAAGCTGTTTGAAGCCGAAGGCCTGCGCACCGAGAAGCCGCGGCTGTTCCGCACCTGGGCGCAGATCATCGAAGCCTTTGTCGCCGGCCAGGTCAATGTCGTTCACCTGCTGTCGCCCACCACCATGTTCGTGCGCTACGGCTCGCAGTTCGCGGCCAAGGTCGTTGCCTGGAACCACATGAACGGCTCGGCGCTGGCCGTGGCGCGCCACATCAATTCCGTGAAGGATCTCGGCGGCACCCAGGTCGCGATTCCGTTCTGGTACTCGATACACAACGTGGTGCTGCAGCAGCTGCTGCGCGCCAACGGCCTCAAGGCCGTGAGCCGCGCGCGCAGCGGCGCGCTGGCCGCCGATGAAGTCAACCTGGTGGTGATGCCCCCGGCCGAAATGGTCTCGGCGCTGGCCGCCAAGGCGGTCTCGGGCTATATCGTCGCCGAGCCGTTTGTCGCCGCGGCCGAAGTCGCGGGCGTGGGCAAGGTGCTGCGCTTTGTCGGCGATGTCTGGCAGAACCATGCGTGCTGCCTGCTGACGCTGGCCGAGCGCGACATCACCGAGCGCCCCGAATGGGCGCAGAAGGTCACCAACGCCATGGTCAAGGCCCAGCTGTGGACGCGCGACAACCAGCTCGAGACCGCCAAGCTGCTGGCCAGCAGCGGCGAGGGCAAGTACACGCCGCACGGCCTGCCGGTGCTGACCAAGGTGCTGGCCGCGACCGAGATGGCGCAGTACACGCGCGAAGGCGTGATCAAGCACCCGCAGTGGAACCAGCGGCGCATCGACTTCCAGCCCTACCCCTATCCGTCGTACACCGAGGAACTCGTCAAGGCGCTGCAGGTCACGCATGTCGAAGGCAACGCCGCGTTCCTGGAAAAGCTCGATCCCAAGTTCGTCGCCAGGGACCTGGTCGATGACCGCTTCGTCAAGGCCGCGCTCAAGCAGGTAGGCGGCCTCAAGGCCTTCGGCCATGCCGAGAGCTTCACGCGCAAGGAAATCATCGCGGCATGAGCAAGGGCATCAAGCGGGCCGTGGACCGTGTGGTCTGGCCCATCGTCGGCCTGGCGCTGGCCGTGGGATTGTGGTCGCTGGGCGCGCGCCAGCTGTCGGATGTCGAGGCGATACGCAACGCGTTCGCGCCCACGGCGGGCTTTGCCGCGCTGGGCCGGCTGCTGGCGGCGGGCGATCTGTGGGAACACATTGCGCTGAGCCTGCAGCGCATAGGGCTTTCGCTGCTGCTGGCGCTGCTGATCGCCGTGCCGCTGGGCATCTGGATAGGGCTGTCGCCGCTGTTCGCCAAGCTCACGGGAACGCTGTTCCAGTTCCTGCGCATGGTCTCGCCGCTGTCGTGGATGCCGCTGGCCGTGATGGCGCTGGGCGTGGGCGAGGCGCCCGTGGTGTTCCTGCTGACCTTTGCCGCGGTCTGGCCCATCATGCTCAACACCGCGGCCGGCGTCGCGGCGCTCGACAAGAGCTGGCTGCAGCTGGCGCACAGCCTGTCGGCAACGCGCGGCGAAATCGTGCTGCACATCGTGCTGCCCGGAATCCTCACCCATGTGCTCACGGGTTTCAGGCTGGCGCTGGGCATTGCCTGGATCGTGCTGGTGCCGGCCGAAATGCTGGGCGTGTCGGCCGGCATGGGCTACTTCATTCTCGACACGCGCGACCGCCTGGCCTATGACGAACTCATGGCCGGCATCGTGGTCGTGGGCTGCCTGGGCTTCATGCTGGATGTGGCGGCGCGCGCGGCGACGGGCAAGTGGGTCAACAGGAATCGCTAGCAGAGACGGATCCCGCCAGGCGTGGACTGGCAGTCCCCGCCTGGCCCTCAGCCCCGCTGTCCCTGCTCCAGCGCCGCCCGCCCCGCCAGCACCAGCGCGCTGTCTTCCTGCGGCGTATGGATGCGCCCGCACAGCACATCGCGCAGATGGCGCTCCAGCGGATTGCGCCGCGACAGCCCGTGGTTGCTGGTCAGCGCCAGCGCTTCCTGCACGGTTTCCACGGCCTGGCGCATCACCAGCGTCTTGATCAGGCCGCTGTCGGCCAGCGCCACCTGCGCGCCCGCGTCCAGCTCGCGCGCCAGGCTGGCGATCAGCCGCTGATTGGACAGCAGCAGCGCCTCGATGCGGCCCACGGCCTCCTGCACGCGTGGCAGCGTCGCCAGCGGCGCGCCCAGGCTTGCGGGAGTGCGTTCGCGCAGAAAGCCCAGCAGCCAGTCGCGCGCGGCCCGCGCCACGCCGGTGTAGAGCGCGCCCAGCAGCACCGTCATCTCGGCCTGCATGTTGGTGTCGCGCGACTGCGCGCCCGGGGGCGCGATGCCCATGCCATGGTCCAGCGGAGTGGGCACGTCGTCAAACACCACATCATGGCTGCCGCTGGCGCGCAGGCCCAGATGGTCCCAGCTCTCCTCGATGCGCACGCCCGGGCTGCCGGCGCGCACCAGGAAGGTACCGACCTGCGGTTCGGCATCGTCAGTGCGTGCCCAGACCGCGTACCAGCGCAGGATGGGCGCGCCCGTCGAGTAGATCTTGCGCCCGCTCAGGCGCCAGCCGTCGGGCGTGCGCCGCGCCACCGTCGCGGGCAGGCCGCCGCGCGCGGGCGTGCCCAGCTCGGGCTCCACGCGCAGCGAGTTGGCCAGCGACACGCCTTGCACGGCTTCGCGCACCAGTTGCCGCGCCAGCGGCTCGGGCCAGGGCGAGCCGGCGCGCGCCATGCCGCGCTGCTGCAGATATTGCATGCTCAGCACCAGCGCGGTCGCCGGGCAGCCGTAGCCTATGGCGCCAATCACTTCGCCGAGCTCGGCCACCGATGCCTGCTGGCCGCCCAGCGCCCTGGGCGCGGCCAGCGCCAGAAAGCCCGCCTGCTGCAGGTCGGCGAAATTGGCATGGGGAAAGCTGCCGTCGCGGTCATGCGCCACCGCGCGCTGGCCGAAGTCCGCGGCCAGCGTGCGCGCCGTGTCCGCCCAGGTCATCTCCAGCTTCATGTTCAGGCCGCCTTGCGTTGCGGCGTGCGCAGGGCTTGGCGCTGGGCGACCTTCTCGCGTATCAGCGGAATCAGTTCGCGGCCGTATTCAATGGCGTCGACCAGCGGATCGAAGCCCCGCAGCAGCAGCGTGGTGATGCCCAGGTCGTAGTACTTGAGCAGCGCCTCGGCCACCTGTTCGGGCGTGCCTACCAGCGAGGTGGAGTTGCTGCGGCCGCCGGTCTCGCGCGCCACCGCGGTCCACAGGCGTTCGTCGACACGGTCGCCCTTGGCGGCGTCGGCCAGCAGCCGGCGCGCGCCTTCGCTTTGCTGCGGGCCGGCGCCGCGCGCATGGGCAATCGGCACCTGCTTGCTGCGCGTGGCAGCCAGGATTTCCTCGGCCTTGGCCCAGGCCTGCTCTTCGGTGGGCGCGATGATGGGGCGGAAGGAAATGCTGAACTCGACTTCGCGGCCGTGCGCCGCGGCTTCGGCGCGCACCCGGCGCACCAGGTCGGCCGACTGCGCCAGCGACTCGCCCCACAGCGCATAGACATCGGCATGCTTGCCCGCGACCTTGAGCGCGGGCTCGGACGCGCCGCCAAAGAAGATGGGCACATAGGGCTGCTGCAGCGGCTTGACTTCGGAGAACGCGCCCTTGGCCTGGTAGTAGGTGCCCTGGTGATCGAATGGCTGCGACTCGGTCCAGACGCGGCGCAGCAGCGTGAGGTATTCGTCGGTGCGCGCATAGCGCTCGTCGTGGCTGAGGAAGTCGCCGTCGCGCTGCTGGTCGACGTCCGAGCCGCCGCTGATGTAGTGCACCGCCACGCGCCCGCCGGTGTAATGGTCCAGGGTCGCGAACTGGCGCGCGGCGAGAGTCGGCGAGACAAAGCCCGGGCGATGCGCGAGCAGGAACTTGATGTGCTGGGTATGCGCGGCCGCATAGGCCACGGTGAGCAGCGGGTCGGGGCTGGTGGCGCTCGCGGGCACCAGGATACGGTCGAAGCCCGCGTGCTCATGGGCCTGGGCAAACGCCCGCACATAGGCGCTGTCGACCGCCGGGCCCTTGCGGGAAATGGTCTCGGACGCTTCCTGAGGGGCAATCATGCCAATGATCTGCACGGACATCGCGGTTCTCCTTAAATGACATCGGGTGGCGGCAAAACCCCATGATCGGGCGGCACGCCCCCGCAAGCCAACGAAGAAAAACGCGTTTGCTTGTGCGCTTTTCGTGGCACGGCCCCGGCCGGCCTCAGTGCGGGTAGCCGGCGCGCACCAGGCGCATGCGGTCGGCATCCATGCGGCGCAGCAGGCCGTCGACGCCCTGGGCGGGCGGGCCGTCCGATGCGGCGGCGGGCGCGGCCTCGCTGCGGCAGATCAGGTCGTCCTGCGACCAGGCCGCCTGGCCGGGCACCGAGCGCGCGCGCAGCCAGCCGTCGCGGTCGACAAACAACCGGTGGCCCGGGGCTTGCTGCGGCGTCACGCCCAGCACCAGGGCCAGCGCCGGCAGCAGCGCGCGGTCCTCGGCCAGGCATTCGGCTGAGTCGCCCGCGTTGCCTGCGGCGCCCAGCACCACCGTGACCCAGCGCGGATCTTCCTGCGGCAAGGCGGCCTCGCCCGCGGCCGGCAGCACCAGCTGCAGGCGCTGGCCGCGCAGGCTGTCGCTGGCGCGCCGCCCGCCATGGCGGCAGTTCAAGGTGCTCACCGGCAGGCGCACCGGACGCTCCCAGGCGCCCATGTCGCGCAGCATCTGACCCGACGCCCGGGCCTGAAGAAAATCCAGCGACGACCAGATCTCCTGGTCCGACAGCGCGCTCGCGCCAGGCATGGTCTGGGCGCCCGAACGCGCGTCGCGCATGCCGTGGCGCACGCGCCAGAACAGCTCGCCTTCCAGGCGTTTCCACAGCAGGCCGCCGGCGAGATTGGGCGGCCATTGCGCCAGCTGGCTGGCCAGCGGGCCTTCGCCGCGCGCGTCGGCGCCATGGCATTGCGCGCAGTGCCGGCTGAACACCGCCTGGCCCTGGGCAATGCTTTGCGCGGAGAACGCCTGGGGCGCGCGGTGCAGGCTGGTGGGCACGGCCGGCGCCCACAGCAATGCGCTGCTCGGCCAGGGCGCGAACACCAGCAATGCGCCAGCGACCAGCGCCAGGCCCGGGATCCAGCGCCGGCGCCCCCGCCGCAGCACGGCCAGCAGCAGCGCCAGCAACGCCAGCGCAAGCGCGCCCGCAATGCAGGCCAGCGTGATGACCACGCGGCGCGCGTGACCGGGCTCGAGCAGCAGCCGTTCGGCCGCCAGCCGCTGGGCAAACGGCCAGGCGGGCTGGTCGGCAACGGTGGCCGACAGGCCCAGCCCATGCCAGGCATCGCGCAGCGCGATCTGCGCGGCATACAGCGCTTCGAGCACCCCGCCCACGAACTCCGTCGACAGAATCATGCGCTACCAGCTGTCTCCAAGGCCCAGCAGCGCCAGCGCCTGGCGGCGCAGCTCGACCAGGCGCGGATCGCCGCGGTGGCGCGGATACGGCAGGTCGTTGACCAGCACCTCGCGAATGCGCGCCGGCCGATCGGAGAACACCACCACGCGCTGCGCCATGAACAGCGCTTCCTCGACGTCGTGCGTCACCAGCAGCGCCGAGAAGCCCTTGCGCTGCCACAGCGCCACCAGCTCGGTCTGCATGGCCAGCCGCGTCAGCGAGTCGAGCTTGCCCAGCGGCTCGTCCAGCACCAGCAGGCGCGGGTCGTTGACCAGCGCGCGCGCCAGCGCCACGCGCTGCGCCATGCCGCCCGACAGCTCGTGCGGCAGCGCGCGCGCAAAGGCCTGCAGGCCCACCAGCGCCAGCGCCTCGTCGACGCGCTGGCTTTGGGCCTTGAGCAGGCCGCGCGCCTGCAGTCCCAGCGCGACGTTGTCCCAGACGGTGCGCCAGGGAAACAGCGTCGGGTCCTGGAACACCACGATGCGCGCGGGATCGGGATCGGTGATCGGCTGGCCGTCCTGCAGCAACTGCCCGGCGCTCGCGGGCTCGAGCCCGGCAACCAGGCGCAGCAAGGTGCTCTTGCCGCAGCCGCTGGGGCCCAGCAGCGCGACGAACTCGCCCGGCGCGATGTCCAGATCGAGGCCGTCTATGACCTGCAGCGGCCCGCCCGCGCCGTCCTTGGCATGGCGCTGGGCAAACCAGTGGCTCACGCCCTGGACTTCGATGCGCGCGCCCGCGCCCGCATTGGCGGCGGCCGGGAACCCATGCGCAGCCGTGCGCGTTGCGGTGGCGATGTTTACCATTTGAGGGTGCCTTTCTGCCAGGACAGCACGCGGTCGCGGAATGCAAACAGCAGCGTGATCACGCCGGAAAACAGCAGCGCCATCAGGATCAGCGCGGCGTACATGTTCGGGTAGGCGGCCCAGCCCTGGGCCCAGGTCAGATACCAGCCCAGGCCCGATTTGACGCCCAGCATCTCGGCCACCACCAGCGTCGAGAACGCCGCGCCCAGGCCCATGAACAGACCGACAAACACCTGCGGCAGCGCCGCCGGAATCGCCACGCGCAGCACCAGAAACCATTGCGAGGCGCCCAGCGTGCGCGCCACGTCGTAGAAGTTCTTGTGCACGCCGGCCACGCCCGACCAGGTCAGGATGGCAACCGGAAACGCCATGCCCAGCGCGATCAGGAACACCGCAGTGGACCAGCTCGACGGAAAGAAATAAAAGCTCACGGGCAGCAGCGCCGTGGTGGGCACGGGGCCGAGCACGCGCAGCACCGGGTGTATCCAGTAGCTTGCGCTGCGCGACCAGCCGATCAGCACGCCGGTGACAAAACCCACCAGCGCGCCTATGCCTATGCCTATGGCCAGCAGGCGCAGCGAATTGAGCGCGCTTTCGGCCAGCCGCTCGGCATCGGTGGCATAGACCTCGACCAGCGCCTGGGGCGGCGCGAAGAACGGCGTCGGCAGGCGGCCGAGCTTGGCGGTGAGCACTTCCCAGGCCAGCAGACCCAGCGCCAGCGCGACCAGCCAGGCGCCCGCGGGCCGCAGCCGGCGGCGCAGCAGCGCCAGCGGGGCCAGGCGTTCGGGCGCGAGCACCAGCGCCAGCAGCAGCGCGGCGACGGCCGCCGCGCCCGCGGCGAATTCCGCGGTATAGGCCCATTCGGTGAAGCCCGCGGGCAGGTTGGGCCAGAAATGCGTGAGCGCCGC
>NZ_JAVWWA010000016.1:42987-67740 GCF_036666375.1 Comamonas sp.
AGGCCCATTCGGTGAAGCCCGCGGGCAGGTTGGGCCAGAAATGCGTGAGCGCCGCAAGAAGGCCCCAGGCCACGGAGGCCAGCGCGCCTTGCCACCACAGGGGCGTGGAGGGCGCGGCGGCGGCAGCCGTAGCTGCGGCAGCCACTGTCGGTGTCACGCGCACGGTATCGGACAGGTCCGTTCCCGTGCGGCTGTCGCCCGGCAGGCCCCGCCCCGGGCGCCCTTCTCTGCCAGGCAGGATATGTTCGGCAAGGGTACTCATTGCTGTTCTCCAGGAGATCGGTCAGGCGCGGGTTTCAGGACAGCACGTCGGCGTAGACATGGGCGGCAAAGCGCGCCGGGTCGGTGCCGGGCTTGAGCACCTTGACCAGCTTGAAGTCGCGCGCATAGAACTCGATCTCGTCGCGCAGCGACTTGCCCACGGGGTGGCTGCGGTGCGTGAGCGTGCCCAGCACGGCGCGCAGATCGCTTTCGGGCACCTTGGAGTAGGGGCTGAAGATACGCGCGGTTTCAGCCGGGTTGTCCGAGATGAAATCCGAGGCTTCGACAATGGCGCGCGTGAGCGCGGCCGCGGCCGGGCGGTCATTGCGCACCAGCGCGCCGCTCACGCCCAGCACGCAGCAGGTCTTGGCCGCGTACTCGCCCGACAGGTTGGTGGCCAGATCGACCAGGCCCTGGGTGCGCCGCTGCACCAGCAGCAAGTTGGGGTCGCCATCGGCAATCGCCTGGGCCTCGCCCTTTTCCACGGCCAGGCCCAGCATGTCGCCGGGGAACTGGCGCCAACTGACATCGCGCTCGGGGTCTATGCCGGCCTTGGTCAGCAGCACCGAGAAGAAGTTCTTGCCCGGCGAATTGAGATCGGAGACCGCAATTGTCTTGCCCTTGAGGTGCTTGAGTTCCTTGACGCCCGCGGGCGCATAGCCCACCAGGCGCGAGCAGCCGCCATGCGAGCTGCCGACCAGCTTCACGTCAAAGCCCGATTCCAGCGGCTTGATCCAGCGGTGGATCATTCCCAGGCCGGCATCGGCCTTGGAGGTGGCGATGATTTCCAGCAGCTGATCGGTGGCGCCCGCGAAGTTGACCAGCTCCACCTTGAGGCCGTGCTTTTCAAAGATGCCGCGCTCAATGGCCACCGGCGCGGCCGACAGGCAGATCGCGTTGGCGTTCCAGGCCAGCTTGATGGGGCGCAGCGGCCCGGCCGCCGTGGCGCGTTGCGCGACCAGGCCCGCCCCACCCGCCAGCGAGGCCGCGCCCGCGGCGCGCAGCACATCGCGGCGCGACCATGCCTTCTTCTCCCCCCCGTCCCGGTTCTGTACGCTGTCCATGCCGTGCTTTCCTTTCGTGGCGATCCGTTGCTGGCCGCATGACCAGATGAGCCGCTATTGGAGTCAATGGCGCGCGCCGCGGGAACGAACAAAAACGCAAAACCATATGCGGAAATTACCGTTTACGCCAACGCGCGCCCAGGCTGTAATCCATGCATGCCAAATGAAACCTCCACGCCCGCGCCGCGCCTGCAGCAATTCATTGCGCAGCTGTCGGACACCATTGCGCGCAGCGCCGACGAAGCCGCCTTGCTTGCCGGCGCCACGCCGCTGCTGCAGGCGCTGGTCGCGCACGACGACTGGCTGCCCCAGGCCTTCGCCCAGCCCCATCCCGCGCACTACCAGCAGTTCCTGCTGCACGCCGACCCCGCCGGCCGCTTTTCCGTGGTCAGCTTTGTCTGGGGCCCGGGCCAGGGCACGCCCATCCACGACCACACGGTCTGGGGCCTGATAGGCATGCTGCGCGGCGCCGAGGAAGGCCAGCATTTCGCGCGCGACGCCGAGGGCCGCTGGCGGCCCGAAGGCCCGCCCCAGGCCCTGCACCCGGGCGAGGTGCAGGCCGTCTCGCCGTCGGTTGGCGATGTGCACCGCGTACGCAACCTGCTGGCCGACCAGGTCTCGATCAGCATCCATGTCTACGGCGCCGACATCGGCAAGGTGCAGCGCCATGTGTTCACCGAGGACGGCGGCGTCAAGCCCTTTGTCTCGGGCTATGCCAACGTCACCCACTGAATTTCCACCCTTCTTTTCTCCATACGACATGAGCCTCCCCCTGCCCCAACTGACTCCCCAGGACATACGCCAGGCCCTGCTGGCCGGCGAGGAAATCGCGCTGCTCGACCTGCGCGAGGAAGCACCGTTTGCCGAAGGCCACCCGCTGTGGGCCGCCAATCTGCCCGCGGGCAAGATCGAGATCGACGCCTGGCAGCGCCTGCCGCGGCGCGACACGCGCATTGCCATCTACGACAACGGCGAAGGCCTGACCGAAGGCGCGGCGCGCAGCCTGCAGGCGCTGGGCTATACCCAGGTGCATCTGCTGGCCGGCGGCCTCGCGGGCTGGAAGGATGCGGGCTACGAGCTGTTCATCGACGTCAACGTGCCCAGCAAGTCGTTTGGCGAATGGCTGGAAGCCGAACGCCACACGCCCTCGCTGGCGGCCGAGGAAGTCAAGGCCCTGCTCGACAGCCAGGCCAATGTGGTGGTGCTTGACGCGCGCCGATTCGACGAATACCAGACCATGAGCATTCCCGGCGGGGTGAGCGTTCCCGGCGCCGAACTGGTGCTGCGCGCCAGCACGCTGGCGCCCGATCCCGCAACGCATATCGTCGTCAACTGCGCGGGCCGCACGCGCAGCCTGATAGGCACGCAGTCGCTGATCAATGCCGGCCTGCCCAACCGCATCACGGCGCTGCGCAACGGCACGATCGGCTGGCTGCTGGCCGACCAGCAGCTCGACCATGGCGCCGACCGCCAGGCGCCGGCCGTCGCCGAAGCCGAACGCCGCCAGGCCGCCGAACGCGCGCGCGCCGTCGCCGATCGCGCCGGCGTGCGCCGCGCCACCCCGGCCGACCTGGCGCAGTTTGCCGGCGAGGCCGCGCGCACCACCTACCGCTTTGACGTGCGCAGCGCGGGCGAATACGCGGCCGGCCATCTGCAGGGCTTTCGCCACTATCCCGGCGGCCAGCTGGTGCAGGAAACCGATCACGCGGCGCCGGTGCGCGGCGCGCGCATCGTGCTGGTCGACGACGATGGCGTGCGCGCCAATATGAGCGCCTCGTGGCTGGCGCAGATGGGCTGGGAAACCTGGGTGCTCGATGGCGCAGGCGCGGCCGACTGGAACGAAACCGGCCAGCCCGCCACCCCCTACCCGCCGCATGCCAGCGCCGTGGAGGATGTCTCGGTGCACACGCTGGCGCAATGGCTGGCCGAGGACGGCAACGGCCCGCGCACCGCCGTGCTCGACTTCACCAGCAGCGCCAACTACGTGCAGCGCCACATTCCCGGCGCCTGGTTCGCGCTGCGCTCGCAGCTCACCCAGGCGCTGGCAAACATTCCCAAGGCCGAGCGCTATGTCGTGACCTGCGGCTCCAGCCTGCTGGCGCGCTACGCGGTGCACGCGCTGGCCCAGGCCACCGGGGCGCCGGTATATGCCCTCACGGGCGGCACCCAGGCCTGGATTGCGCAAGGCCTGCCGCTGGAAACCGGCGAGACCCGCCTGGCCTCGCCGCGCACCGACCGCTACCGCCGCCCCTACGAAGGCACGCAGGCGCCGCGCAGCGCGATGCAGGCCTATCTCGATTGGGAGTTCGGCCTGGTCCAGCAGCTGAAGAACGACGGCACGCACGGCTTCACCACCATCTGATCGAGCCCCCATGAAAAAACGCAGTGCCCGGGAGGACACTGCGTTTTTCTTTTTGCAGGGCGGGCCGTTCATCCTTCGACAGGCTCAGGACGAACGGAATTTCAAACCCCGCTGTTGCTCGCCGTGGCTGCGCGCGCAGGGCAAATGCCGGTGCTCGGAACGCCGCTGCGCGCCCCCCTCAAAGCTTGGCAATGGAGACTTCGGTGGACTTCACCAGCGCCACGACTTCGGAGCCGATTTCCAGCCCCAGATCGTTGACCGAACGCGTGGTGATGACGGAAGTCACTACACCCCAGGGTGTCTCGACATCGACTTCGGAGACCACGTCGCCGCGGATGATCTCGCGCACTTTGCCCTTGAACTGGTTGCGAACGTTGATGGCTTGAATGGTCATGAAAGGCTCCTGGAAAATCCGTTGAAAGAAAAGGGATGGGTGGCGCGCTCAGACGCTGCAGCGCACCTGGGAAAAATGCACGGGTGCAAACGATGCGTCGGCATGCGCCCTGGGCCGCAGCACTTCGGAGACCAGCACATGCACGGCCTCGTCGACGCGCACCGCGAGATCGGTGCCCAGCGTGCTGGCGCCTTCGGGCAGCACGAACACCTGGGCGTCGGTGGCATAGATGCCGGGAAGGATCTGCTTGGCGGCCAGCGCCTGCAGCACGGGCCGCAGCGCATAGTCCAGCGCCAGCATGTGGTGCGGACTGCCGCCCGTGGCCAGCGGCAGCACGGTCTTGCCCTTGAGCCCGGTCTGGGGCAGCAGATCGAGGAATAGCTTGAGCACGCCGCTGTAGGCCGCCTTGTACACCGGCGTGGCAATCACCACCACCTTGGCGTCGGCCACCTGCTGCACGGCGCGCACGATGGACGGATGGGCGAAATCGGCGTGCACCAGCGCCTGGGCATCGAGGTCGCGGATCTGCAGCTGCGTCACCTCGATCTGGTGCTTGGCAAGCCGCTTGCCCACGGACTCGAGCAGGGCCGCGGAGCGGGAGGTGTGCGACGGACTGCCGGCAATCAACAAGACGGACATGGGGTTCCTTGGTTCAGAGTCAAACGGGATCGGTCAGGCCCAGATGGGCGCGCAGCGTGCTGCCCGCGTACTCGCGGCGAAAGCGCCCGCGCTCCTGGAGCAGCGGCACCACGGCGCGCGTGAACTCCTCGAAGCCGCCGGGAAAATAGGCGGGCATGATGTTGAAGCCGTCGGCCGCGCCGGCATCGACCCAGTGCAGCATGTGATCGGCAATTTCCTGCGCCGTGCCCGCGACCACCTGGTGGCCGCGGCTGCTGGCAATGTGGTGGTAGAGCTGGCGCAGCGTCAGTTGCTGTTCGCGCGCGATCTTCAGCAGCAGCTTGCGCCGGCTGAAGCTCGCATCGTCCGCGGGCAGATCGGGCACGGGCGCGTCGAGGTCATGGCCCGTGAGATCGAGATCGAGCTCGGCGGACAGCATGTAGTGGGCCTTGCTCTGGTCGGTGAATTCCTGCAGCTGGGCGAGCTTTTCGCGCGCTTCGGCCGCGGTCCGGCCGACGATGGGCATCAGCCCCGGCATGACCTTGACCTTGGCCGGATCACGCCCCGCGGCCGCCACCTGCTGCTTGAGCGCGCGGTAGAACTCCTGGGCCGCCTGCAGGTCCTGCTGGGCCGTGAAGATCACTTCGGCATGGCGCGCGCCCAGCTGCTGGCCCGCGCCCGATGAGCCCGCCTGTATCAGCACCGGCTCGCCCTGCGGGCTGCGCGTCACATTGAGCGGCCCCTTGACCTGGAAGTACTTGCCGACATGCTCGAGCGCATGCAGCTTGTCGGTGTCGATGTAGATGCCGCGCGCCTTGTCGCGCACATAGGGGTCGGCCTCCCACGAGCGCCACAGGCCTTGCACCACCTGCACGAATTCCTCGGCAATCGCATAGCGTTCCTGCGACTCGGGGTGCAGCGAACGGCTGAAGTTGCCCGAGCCATCCTGCACCGTGGTGACGATGTTCCAGGCCGCGCGCCCCTGGCTCAGCAGATCGACGGATGCCAGCGAGCGCGCCAGCGTGAACGGGTCGCTGTAGGTCGTCGAGGCCGTGGCCGCGAGCCCGATTTTCTGCGTCTGCACCGCAAGCATCGCCAGCACCACCATGGGGTCGGGGCGGGTGATCATCGAGGGGTGCGAATCCTTGGTCGTGACCAGCCGGTCGCCAAAGAACACCATGTCGAACTTCGCGGCCTCGGCCTCCCTGGCAATGCGCGCGATCAGATCGAAGTTCTCGGTGCCCGACTCGGCGCCGGGAAAGCGCCAGCCGCCTGCGTGGTGGCCCGCGGCCAGCAAAAACAATCCCAGATGCATGAACTTCAACCTTGTTGGATTTCCATCGCCGATGCGCGCCGCGCGCGCTGGCGCGGCCCGGCCCTGGCGGCTATTTCGCGAGTGCCACCGGCTGCTGCGCCGGCGTCACAAAGATGTCCCTGGCCAGGCCGTGCATCTTGTGCACTATGGCCGTCGTCGCCGCCGCGTCCGCGGGCGCGGCGCTGACCTGCACTTGCACCAGCGCCTGGCGCACTTCGGGCGTGGCCAGGGCTTCAAGCACCCAGCCCGTGAGCTTCTTTTGCACCGCCTCGGGAATGCCCGCGGGCGCGGTCCAGAAGAACGAGCCGCCAAACGCGTCGTCCCATTTGGCAAAGCCCTGCTGGGCCACCGACTGCACGCCCTTGAGTCCCTCGGGCGGCGTCCTGGTGCCGAAATAGGCCAGGGCCTTGAGCTTCTCGGCGCGCACGAAGGTGGTGCTCAGCGGATCGATGACCAGATCCACATGGCCGCCGATCGCATCGTTGATGGCCGCGGCACTGCCCTTGTAGGGCACATGGGTCATCTGTATGCCGGTGATCTGCTGGAAGTAGACGCCCGCCATGTGGCCCGGCGTGCCCACCCCCGAAGTGCCCAGCGTGATCGGGTGCTTTTTCGCATAGGCCACGAGTTCCTGCAGGTTCCTGGCCGGGAAATCGGCGCGCACCGCGAACGTCGTGATGCCGCTGCCGATATAGGCGATGGACTGGAAGGACTTGAATGCATCGAACTGCACGGGCATCAGCTGCGGGGCGATGGCCAGATTGCCTATCGAGGCATTGAGCAGCGTGTAGCCGTCGGGCCTGGCGCGCGCCACGAACTGCGCGCCTATGGTGCCGCCCGCGCCAGGCTTGTACTCGATGATCACCGGCTGGCCGGCCCGGTTCGAGACCTGCTCGGCAATCAGCCGCGCGACGTTGTCGTTGGTGCCGCCCGGCGGGTACGGCACGACCAGCGTGATGGGCTTGCTGGGCCAGCTGCCTTCAGCCGCCCACGCCGCGCCCATGCCGGTTGTGGCCACCAGCACGAGGCCGGCCGACAGCGCCAGCGCACGGCGGCGAAAGATGTTTGCGGATACCGGCATGACCCATTCCTTGAAGATTGCTTGGAATGAAGTCTAGGAATTCGTCCTCGATACAGCCACGAATGTTTGGGACTATGCAAACGCGTTTTTCAACTAAGCGCAGCGCCCGCCGGCCATCACGTGCGGCGCGCGATGCGCACGATGGCGTCGTGGATTTCATGGCGCGCATCGGCCACCTCGATTTCGCCCGCGGCCGCAGCAAACGACACCGCCTCGGCCGCGCCCAGCATGGCGCGCATGCCGGCCTGTGCCAGCGGCTGTTTGGCGAATGGCTGGAGCGCATCGCGGCACTTCGCCAGGAACAGCGCCTCGTGCGCCTTCTTCAGCGCATCGAGTTCGGGTGAGCCGGCAAGCGCGGCGCTGACTCCGGGCAGCTCGCGCCCCATGGCCATGACGCACTCAACGTAGGCGCCCGCAATCACTTTCGCCACGGCGCCGAGCGACTTGCCCGAGGCCTGCAGGGCCTGGTCCAGCAACGCGTGCTGCCGGTTGTCGTACTCCGCATACAGCACGCCCAGCAGGCCGGTGCGCGAGCCGAAGTGGTCGTAGACCACGGGCTTGGTCACGCCCGCGCGCTCGGCGAGATGGCCCAGCGTGAGCGCATCCGTGCCTTCACCGCGCACGATGGCCCAGGCGACATCGATGAGCTGGCGCTGGCGTTCGTCCTTGGGCAGGCGCTTCTTCGCCGCCGCAGGCAGGGCCGCTTTCGAGGGATTGCTTGACATCTTTAATCTACCAAAGGTAACCTACTAAAAGTAATTTATGAATTCCAGCTACCAATGGTAGTTCAATTGCCCGCTCCAAGGACCCGCCATGCATGCCCTCATCGTCGTCAGCCATCCCGATTCCCAGTCCCTGACGCACGCCGTCGCCCAGGCGTTTGCCAAAGGCGTTGCCGCCTCGGGCGGGCACAGCACAGAGATCGCCGACATCGCGGCCGAAGGCTTCGACCCGGCGTTCAATCAGCATGACCGCAGCGCCTACTTTCTCCAGGCCCCCCTGCCCTCGGATATCGTGCGCGAGCAGGCGCGGGTCGACCGCGCCGACGCGCTGGTACTCGTCTACCCGATCTATTGGTGGTCGTTTCCCGGACAGCTCAAGGGCTGGATAGACCGCGTGTTCACCAACGGCTGGGCCTACGAAGAGACGCCCGACGGCAAGCTGATCAAGCGTCTGGGCCACCTCGCGGTGCACCTCATAGGCATAGGCGGCGCCCACGCCCGCACCTATGACCGGCACGGCTACGCGCAGGCCATGCGCACGCAGATCGATCACGGCATCTTCGACTTCTGCGGCGCGCGTCTGGTTTCGTCGCAGTTCCTGCTCGACGTGAACGGACAGGCAGCCGCGTCGCATGTCGGCACAGCGCAAGCCCTTGGCGCTGCGGCCTTCACAAGCCGCACGCCGACGCTGGTCACCGAAGAAGCGCGCTGAGTTCTGGCCGTCAGGCCACGGCTGTATCCGCCACCTGCCTGAGCCAGCCCTCGAAATCCTGGGGCGCCAGCGGCCGCGAGAACAGATAGCCCTGGGCCACGGGATAGCCCTGTTCGCGCAGCAGCATGTTCTGTTCGGCGGTCTCCACGCCTTCGGCGACCACCGTCAGATGCAGGCTCTTGCCTATGCCCAGGATCGCGGCACTGAGCGCGCGCGCGGTTTCGTCGCTCTCGAGATCGGCGACAAAACTGCGATCGAGCTTGAGCTCGTTGACAGGCAGGCGGCGCAGATAGCTCAGGCTCGAATAACCGGTGCCGAAATCGTCCATCGCCAGCCGTATGCCATTGGCATGGACTTCGGCAATGGTCTTCATCGTGCTCGGGTTGGTGTCCAGAAGAATGCTTTCGGTCAGCTCCAGCGTCAGGTCCTGCGAAGTCAGCGAATTGATCTCCAGCGTGTCTGCGATCATGCGCGGCAGGTCGAGGTTGTGGAAGCTGGTGGGCGACAGGTTGACCGACACCGCGGGAACGGCCAGCCCTTGCGCGCGCCAGGCCGACAGCTGGCGGCAGGCTTCGCGCAGCGCCCAGTGGCCCAGGTCCGCGATCAGGCCGCACTCCTCGGCCAGCGGAATGAAACGCACCGGCGAAATCTCGCCCAGTTCGGGATGGGTCCAGCGCGCCAGCGCCTCGACGCCATAGAGCTTGCCGGTCTCCATGTCGACCTGGGGCTGGTAGTGCAGATGCAGCTGTCTGGTCTGGATCGCGCGGCGCAGCGCGGTTTCCAGCGCCAGGCGCTCCTGCGCGAGCTGGTTCATTTCGCTGCTGAAGAAGCTGAAGCAGCCGCGGCCGCTGCTCTTGGCCTGGTACATCGCCATGTCGGCGCGGTGCAGCAGCGTCTCCATGTCACGTCCGTCGTCGGGGAACATCGCAATGCCCACGCTCGCCGATGCGGCCAGCGCCACACCGGCCACGGTGACCGGGCTGCCCAGCAACTGGAGCAGTCGCTCCACCATGTCCGTGGTCTGCTCCACATCGCTTTGCGGCAGCACCACCACGAACTCGTCTCCCGACAGCCGCCCGGCAATGTCGCTGGCGCGCAGATCCTGGCGCAGCCTGCCCGCGATCTGGCGCAGCAGCTCGTCGCCCGCAGGATGGCCCAGCGAATCGTTGACCTGCTTGAATCGATCGAGGTCGATGAACAGCACCGCGAGCTCTTCCTGGTTGCTCGTTGCCGTGGCAATCGCCTGGTCGGCCTTGGCCTGCAGCAGGCTGCGGTTGGGCAGGCCGGTGAGCCCGTCGTAGAAAGCCAGCTGGCGAATGCGCTGGCGCGTGCTCTCGCGCTCCAGCGCCAGCGCGCACAGATGCACGCAGGCGTCGACCATCAGCTGGTGGAACGTCTCCGCAGCCTGAACGCGCGGACTCTTGAAGTAGAAAGCAAAGGTGCCGACGACCCGCCCCTGGCTGTTGTGTATCGGCGTCGACCAGCAGGCCATGTAGCCCAGCGGCAGGATGCGGTGCTTGTGCTCGGCCCACAGCGCATCGGTGGCGATGTCGTCGACGCGCACCGTTTCGTTGCGCCAGGCCGCAGTGCCGCAGGAACCGCAAACCGGCCCTATCGGTACGCCGTCCAGCTGCCGCGCATAGTCGATGGGCAGGCTGGGGCCGACCAGGGACTGCAGCACGCCCTGCTCGCTGACGCCCAGGATGGACGCCGTGATTTCCGGGGCGATCTGCTCGACTTCATTGCATATCAGTTCCAGCACTTCCGACAACGGACTCTCGCGCACCATGGCCTCCAGAACGCGGTGCTGCAGCACCTCATGCATCTTCGCGCGCGTGATGTCGGTCAAGGTCGTGACGGTGTAGCTCCACCTGTCGCCATCCTCGGCGCCCACGGGGTTGCTGATGACCTTGGCCCAGTAGCGCCGCCCGTCCTTGCTGATCACGATGTCCTCGCGCTCCACCGATCCGCCGCTGCGCAACGCTTCGCGGTACTTCTCCACGAAATCTTCATTGATCCGCGCAGCAAGCAAGGCAATGGGCGCCTTGCCGCGCACTTCATCGAGCGTCCAGCCGAACATCTGCGAGAAACCATCGTTGACATAGACAATGCGGGATTCGCTGTCGCTGATCACGACGGCCGTGCCGCTGGCATCGGCCACCAGCGACAGCCGCTGCAGATGCTCGGTCTGCGCCTGCTCGCGCTGCAGGCGCGCCGTGATGTCGGTGGCGATCTTCAGGATATTGCGCACCTTGCCCTGGGCATCGAGCACCGGCGTGTAGGTCGCTTCGAGCCAGCAGCTGCTGCCGTCGCTGCGCAGGCGTTCGGCCAGGCCAGTGCGGGCCTGGCCGTCGCGCAGCTGCGGCCAGAAATTGCGGTATTCGGTGCTGTTGGCAAACGCCTCGGTACAGAAGCTGCGGTGATGCCGTCCCACGGCCTCTTCGCGCGTGAATCCCAGAAGCGCCAGGAAATTGTCGTTGGCACGGCTCAACGACCCGTCGAGCTCGAACTCCGCAATCGCCATCACGCGGTCGAGCGCCGCCAACTGCGCCTGTTGCTGGGCAACCAGGCTGGTGTCTTCAGGGCATTCCAACATCTGCACTTCCTAGGATTCGAAAAAACTTCTCGTCCCTTGGATCGTCAATCGGGGACCACGCTGCTTGCCCCATATTGTTTCATGATGTGTCGGAACGACTTTCTGCGACAACCCCCGGTTGCACTCAGGCGCCGCTGCGGCCGATGAAGCGCAGGCCCACGCCGGGCTCGGTGATGATGTACTGCGGCGCGGCCGCATCGTCGCCCAGCTTGTGGCGCAGCTTGCCGACCAGGATGCGCAGATAGTGCGCATCTTCTTCGTGCGTGGGGCCCCACATTTCGCGCAGCAGTTGCGGCTGGGTCAGCAGGCGGCCCGGCTGCTGGGCGAGCAGCGACAGCAGCGCGAACTCCTTGCGCGTGAGCGCCACCTGCTGCCCCAGAAGATGCACTTCGCGCCGCGCCAGATCGATGCGCAGCATGCCATCGTCATAGACCGGCTGGGGCTCGCCCTGGCGGCTGGCGTTGCGCAGCAGCGCGCGTATGCGCGCCATCAGCTCCTCGATGCCGAACGGCTTGGTCACGTAGTCGTTGGCGCCCGCATCGAGCAGCGCGACTTTCTGGTCTTCGCTGGAGCGCACCGTGAGCACGATGACCGGAACGCGCGACCACTGGCGCAGTTCGCGCAGCACGTCCTGGCCGTCTCGGTCGGGCAGGCCCAGATCGAGGATCACCAGATCTGCGCCCTGCGTCGCGAGTATGGACAGGCCCTGCTCGCCGGTCTCGGCCAGCTGCGTGCCGTAGCCCTGCGAGCGCAGGCTGATGTCGACGAACTTGCGGATCTGCGGTTCGTCATCTATGACCAGCACGCGTGGCGCGGGTGTGGTCGGGGAGGCGTCATGGCCGGCGTTCATGGGGTGTTCTCCAGCAGAGGCTGTTCGCCCCAGGGCAAAGTCAGTCGAATGGTGGTGCCGCGCCCGCCGGGCCCGGGCAAGGCCTCGACCTGGCCCATGTGCGCGCCTATGATGCCCTGCACGATGGTCAGTCCCAGGCCCGTGCCCTGGCGCCCGCGGTCGCCGCGCTCGACGCTGTAGAACATGTCGAAGATGCGGCTGCGCTCGTCCTCGGGAATGCCCGGGCCGCTGTCGCAGACATCGATCTGCATCTGATCGCCCTCGGTGCGCCGCACGACGACGCGCAGCGGCTCGCCGCGCGGCGAGAACTTGGCGGCGTTCTCCATCACGTTGAACAGCGCCTGCTCGATCAGCGCGGGGTGCACATGGGCCAGCGGCAGGCCCGCGGGAATATCGATCTCGACGCGCGCATGCGCGACATAGCGCTGCAGCCGCCGCGAGGCCGAGCCCACGAGTTCGTCTATGCCTATCCAGTCGCGCGTGAGCGTCAGGCCCTGGTGGCCCAGGCGCGTCATGTCGAGCAGGTTCTGGATGTAGCGGTCCAGCCGTTCGCCTTCGAGGCGTATGGTCTCGAGCAATGTCTTTCGGTCTTCCTCTCCCATGTCCTTGCCGTAGCTCGCGAGGCTGTCGGCCGCGCCAATCATCGACGACAGCGGCGAGCGCAGATCATGCGACACCGACGACAGCAGCGCCGAGCGCAGGCGCTCGGTTTCGCCCGTCACGCGCGCGACTTCAAGATCGGACACCAGGCGCGCGCGCAGCGCCGCCTGGGCGATGTCCTCGACCATGCTTTCGGCCAGGCGCCGCTGCTCGAACGTCAGCCGCGGCATGCCCGCGGGAAACTGCAGGCCCACGACGCCCAGGCTTTCCTGCTCCGAGCGCACGGGCAGGAACCACCAGGCCGAATGCGACAGCGTATCGGTGAAACGCCCGCTGGCCTGGGCGTGGCGCTGGGTCCAGTCGGCAGCGGCCCGGTCCTTCTCGCCCAGGCTCTGGGTCACGGCCTGCGGCCCGGCCTCGCCATTGATGCTGACCCAGGCCCTGGCCTGCAGCGTGGCCTCGAGCGCGCCGGCGCCGGCGGCAATCACCTGGCCCAGATCGGCGGCCTTGGACAGCTGCCGGCCCAGGTTCTGCATGGCCGTCGCATGGGTGTTAGCCGCGCGCAGCGCCACCACCTGCATGCGCAGGCGCGAAGCCAGCCGCCCGCCGATCAGCGCCGCGGCGAGAAACATCACCACCGTGATCACGCCGCGGTGGGCGCCGATGAACAGCGTGAAATGCGGCTCGATGAAAAAGAAGTCGTAGGCCAGAAAGCACAGCACCGCGGTCGCGAACGCGGTGATCATGCGCGTGCGTGAAGCCACCAGCAGCACCGCGATCAGGAACACCATCGACAGATCTTCGTGCCCCAGATAGCGCCGCCCCAGCGCCGCCACGCCGACGGCGCCGGCGGTCGCCAGCAGCACCAGCGCGCTCTCGCGCCGCGTCCAGCGCGCGCTGCTCCAATCGGGCAGGCGGCGCGCACGCTGGCGCGCCTGCGGCGTGCTGACGATGGTCAGTTCGTAGCGCGCGCCGCGCTGCAGCAATTGCTGCGTCAGCGTGCGGTTGAAGATGCGCGCGATCGGCCGCTCGCGCGTGCGGCCGATCACGATGGAGCGCGCGCCATGCGCCGCGGCCGCGTCGAGAATCGCCTGCGCCAGATCGGTGCCATGCAGGATCTCGGTGCTGCCGCCCAGGGTGCGCGCCAGCGCAAACGCCTTGTCGAGCTCCATCTGGCGCGCCTGCTCGTCGCGCATGGCGGAACTGCGCCCACTGGCGCTCTGGTTGGCATCGCTACTCTGCGCGACCGCCGACCTGCCGGTCTCCACGCTGACCACCGACCAGGGCGCGCCGCGGCGCTCGGCGATGCGACAGCCCGCGCGCACCAGATATTCGGACTGCCCGCGGCCATCGATCGCCACGAGCACATGGTGCTGTATCGACAGTCCGTCGAGACCGCGCGCCGCGCGGGTTTCGCGCAGGTCGGTGTCGACATGGTCGGCCACGGTCTGCATCGCGAGTTCGCGCAAGGCCGTGAGATTGGAAGGAGAAAAGAACGCCTGCAGCGCCTGGCTCGCCTGCTCGGGCAGATACACCTTGCCCTGGTTGAGGCGCTCTATCAGTTCGCGCGGCGGCAGATCGACCAGCCGGATGTCGCGCAGGCGCTCGAACACCGCATCCGGTACCGTCTCGCTCACGCGTATGCCCGTGATCTGGTGCACCACATCGTTGAGGCTTTCGAGGTGCTGGATGTTGATGGTGGTGTAGACATCGATGCCCGCATCCAGCAACTCATCGACATCCTGCCAGCGCCGCTCGTGCCGGCTGCCCGGCGCGTTGCGGTGGGCGAGTTCATCGACCAGCGCCACCGCGGGCCGGCGCGCGAGCAACGCATCGAGATCCATCTCCTCGAGCCAGCGCCCCTGGTACTCGATTCTCTTGCGCGGCAGCAACGGCAGCCCTTCGACCAGCGCCAGCGTCTCGCTGCGGCCATGGGTCTCGACCATGCCTATGACCACGTCCTTGCCCTGGCGGTACAGCTCGCGCGCGCGCGTCAGCATCGCGTAGGTCTTGCCCACGCCTGGCGATGCGCCCAGGAAGACCGTGAGCCGGCCCGCGGCCTCGCGCCGCAGCGAGCCGATCAGTGCGTCCGCCTGCTGTGCATTTTCAAAGCCCATGGCGCTGCGTCTTCCTGCGATTCATGTTTCGATTTTCCATGCCTCAAGCCTACAGACTATTCCTGGCATGCACAGCCAGTTTGAGTGCCGACTTCGCCACGGCGGGCGAGACGATCAGCACGCGCCGGTCGTTGGCATTGCCCACGGCCAGCGCAAAGCCCAGCGCGGCGACGCCGGCCACGGCCATGCGCACCGGCAGCCGCTGGCTCGCGAGAAAGCCGCGCACCGCGGCCCAGCCTATCGCATTCGACGGAAAGCGCGCGCTGCAGACAGGCGGCGTCGCGCCCAGCACCACCACTTCGAACTGCTCGCGGCCCGCGGCCACGCCCACGCTCAGGCCGGCATTCATCGCGCGCTTTGCGCCGCTGCGGCCGCCATGCGGTCCAGCGCCAGATTGAGCGCCAGCACGTTCACGCGCGGCGCGCCAAACACGCCCCATTGGCGGTCTTCGGTGTGCTGCGCGACCAGCGCCTGCACCGCCTCGGAGGCCACGCCGCGCTCCCGCGCCACGCGCGCGATCTGGATTGCCGCGGCCTGCGGACTCACATGGGGATCGATGCCGCTGCCCGACTGCGTTACCAGATCGGAAGGCACGAGCGCGGGCGCCACGCCTTCGCGCTGCGCGGCTTCGGCGCGGGCCGCATCCAGGCGCGCGCGCAGTTCGGGCGAGGTGCGCGACTGGTTGCTGCCAGCGAGCGCCATGGGGTTGTAGCCCGCGGCCGATGGACGCGACTGGAAATAGCGCGCGCTGCTGAACGGCTGGGCGACCAGCGCCGAGCCGACCACGCGACCATCGCGCTCTATCAGGCTGCCATTTGCCGGGGCCGGAAACAGCGCCTGGCCCAGACCTACGCCGGCCAGCGAGTAGAGAAAGCCGAAGCCGGCCAGCGTGATCACCGTCAGACCGATCGCGCCGCGCAGCAGGCCCTTGTCGCACAGACCGGGGGTCTGCGGCTTGGCCGGGTGCAGGGAGACAGCGAGCGTGTCGCGGGAAAGTGTGGGAATGCTCATGGCAATGACCTCAGAGAACAAAGAGCGTCGACAGCACGACGTCGATCAGCTTGATGGCGATGAACGGCAGAACGAGGCCGCCCAGGCCGTAGACCAGCATGTTGTTGCGCAGCAGCTCGGTTGCGCTCGCAGGCTTGAAGCGCACGCCTCTGAGCGCCAGCGGGATCAGCATGGGAATGATCACGGCATTGAAGATCAGCGCCGACAGCACCGCGCTTGACGGGCTGGACAGCTGCATCACGTTGAGCGCGGCCATCTGCGGGATGGCGACCGCGAACAGCGCGGGCAGAATGGCGAAGTACTTGGACACATCGTTGGCCAGCGAGAACGTGGTCAGCGCGCCGCGCGTGATCAGCTGCTGCTTGCCGATCTCGACCACGGCCAGCAGCTTGGTCGGATCGGAGTCCAGATCCACCATGTTGCCCGCCTCCTTGGCCGCCTGCGTGCCCGAATTCATCGCCAGCCCGATGTCGGCCTGGGCCAGCGCCGGCGCGTCGTTCGTGCCGTCGCCGACCATGGCCACGAGCCGGCCTTCTGCCTGCTCGGCGCGTATGCGCGCGAGCTTGTCTTCGGGCCGGGCTTCGGCGATGTAGTCGTCGACGCCGGCTTCGGCCGCGATATGCGCGGCGGTGAGCTTGTTGTCGCCGGTGATCATCACGGTCTTGATGCCCATCTCGCGCAGCCGCGCGAAGCGCTCCTTGATGCCGTGCTTGATCACGTCCGACAGCGCGATCACGCCCAGCACATGTTGGCCGTCGCTGACCACCAGCGGCGTCGCGCCGGTGCGCGCGACCTGGGCGACGCGCGCCTCGAGTTCGGCCGGCACCTGGCCGCCCTGCGCCTGCACATGGGCGCTGATCGCGTCCAGCGATCCCTTGCGTATCACGCGCTCGCCGGGCAGGTCCACACCCGACATGCGGCTGTGGGCCGAGAACGGCACGAAGTGCGCGTTCTCGGGCTCGACGATCTGCTCGCCTTTTTCGCGCGCCAGCCGCACCACCGACTTGCCTTCGGGCGTGGGATCGGCCAGCGAGGCCAGCAGCGCGGCCTGGCGCAGCTGCGCCGCGTCCACGCCGGCAAGCGCATGAAAGGCCGTGGCCTGGCGGTCGCCATGCGTGATGGTGCCGGTCTTGTCGAGCAGCAGCACATCGACGTCGCCCGCGACTTCGACGGCCTTGCCCGACTTGGCCAGCACATTGGCCTTGAGCGCGCGGTTCATGCCCGCGATGCCTATCGCCGGCAGCAGCCCGCCTATGGTCGTGGGAATCAGGCACACCAGCAGCGCGATCAGCAGCACCAGATTGACTTCGACTCCGACGAAGCCACCGATGAACGGCAGCGTCACGACCACGATGGCGAAAGTCAGCGTCATCACCATCAGCAGGATGCCCAGCGCGATCTCGTTGGGCGTCTTCTGCCGGTTCGAACCTTCGACCAGGGCGATCATGCGGTCCAGAAAGCTGTGGCCGGGCTCGGCCGTGATACGCACCACGATGCGGTCCGACAGCACCTTGGTGCCGCCGATCACGCCCGAGCGGTCGGTGCCGGCTTCACGCAGCACGGGCGCCGATTCACCGGTCACGGCCGCTTCGTTGATGGTCGCCAGGCCCTGCTCGATCTCGCCGTCGGCGGGCACCAGCTGGCCGGCTTCGACCAGCACCAGATCGCCGGGACGCAGTTCGGACGCGGGCACGGTGGTCTCCTGCCCCTGGCCGTCGACGCGCCGTGCCATCAGGTCCTTGCGCGCGCTGCGCAGCGACGCGGCCTGGCCGCGGCCGCGCGATTCCGCCACGGCTTCGGCATAGTTGCCGAACAGCACGGTGACAAACAGGATGGCGGTCACGGCCCAGCCAAAGCCCGGCGCCGACAGGCCGGCGAGCGTGGCGCCGGCCGTCAGCAGCGTGCCGGCCCAGACCACGGCCATCACCGGGTTGCGCACGATGTGCTGCGGCGCGAGCTTGACAAAGGCCTCGACCAGCGCTCTTTGATGGCCCGGGGTGGATTGGTTTGCGGTATTCATGGAATTTCTTTCAACGTGCGAGCAACTGCATCAATGCGAGGTGGTCGGCAACGGGCCCGAGCACCAGCACCGGCATGAACTGCAGCAGCGTGAGAATGACGACGATGCCGATCAGCGTGAGCGCGAAGGTGGGCGTTTCCACCTGCAGGCTGCCCGCGCTTTCGGGCGCGCGGCGCTTGCGCGCCAGCATCGCGGCGATGGCCAGCGGAATCAGCAGCGCGGGGTAGCGGCCCGCGGCCAGCACGATCGCGCAGGACACGTTCCACCAGGGCGTGGCGTCGCCCAGCCCCTCGAAGCCCGAGCCGTTGTTGGCGAATGCCGAGACATACTCGTAGAACACCTGGCTGATGCCGTGAAAGCCCGGGTTCGAATTGCCCGTCAGGCTGGGAATCGCCAACGTGACCGCGGTGAAACCCAGGATCACCAGCGGCTGCCACAGCACCAGCACCGCCAGCAGCTTGACTTCAGGCGCTTCGATCTTGCGGCCGAACAGTTCGGGCGTGCGCCCCGTCATCAGCCCGGCGATGAACACGCCCAGCATCAGATAGACGATGAACTGCTGCAACCCGCAGCCCACGCCGCCCCAGATCGCATTGATCAGCATGTTGGACATCGCCACCAGGCCCGTGAGCGGCGCCGCCGAGTCGAGCATCAGATTGACCGAGCCGTTGTTGACCTGGGTGGTCGACGCGGCCCACAGCGCCGAAACTTCGGCGCCCAGGCGTACTTCCTTGCCTTCCATCAGCGCGATGTCCGCAGCGCTGGCCGAATACGCTTCCGACCACAGCGCCAGCCCCGACGAGATCACCGACATGCACAGCATGGTGCCGAACACCATGGCGCCAAACCGGCGCCGCCCGGTGAACGGGCCGATCATGAAGATGATGGAAACCGGAATCAGCGCAATCGCCAGCAGCTGCAGGAAGTTCGACAGCGGCGTGGGGTTCTCCAGCGCCACCGTGCTGTTGGGACCATACCAGCCGCCGCCATTGCTGCCCAGCTGCTTGATCGCCACCATGGGGGCGACCGGACCCAGCGGAATCTTCTGTTCGCGGAAATCGGCCGTGGCATCGACGGGACTGGCGACGGGTCCGGCCGCCAGCGTCGCGGGAACGCCCTGCCAGGTGAGCAGCAGCGACAGCACCAGGCACAGCGGCAGCACGAAGCGCAGCGTGGCGCGCACCACGTCGGCCCAGAAATTGCCGACATCGATGGCCTGCGACTCGCCTTCGGCACGCTGCGCCGTCTGCGCCGTCTGCGCCTGGCGCCCGCCGAACAGCCCGCGCAAGGTGGCGACGACCACCGCCAGGCCCATCACCGGCGTGACGACCTGCAGGCCGACAATGCCGGTCATCTGCGACAGGTAGGAAAGCTGCGCCTGGCCGGAATAATGCTGCTGGTTGGTGTTCGTGAGGAACGACACCATGGTGTGCAGCGCCAGGTCCCAGCTCATGTTGGGAATGCCGTCGGGATTGAGCGGCAGCCAGGCCTGGGTCATGAAGATCGTCCAGACCGCCAGCGCCAGCAGCAGATTGCTCAGCAGGAAGGCGCCCGCGTAGCCGCGCCACCCCATGCCGGTCTCGGGGCGCGTGCCCAGCAGGGCATAGAGCGGGCGTTCGAGCCAGCCGAACAGCCGGTCGCCGCGCATGGGAGCGCCGCGCATCACGGCCGCGAGGTAATGGCCCAGCGGCCAGCCCAGTGCGACCAGCAGCGCGAGAAGTATGCCGAATTCAATCATGATGCAAGGCTCCGTGGATAGCCGAGAAACGAAGAAACGTATTGCATGGCGCGGTCCTCAGAAAGCGGCCTGCAGCGCGAACTCCGCGCGGCTGCCGGCCATGCCGGGAAACAGGCGCCGCGCGGCGCCGTCGGTCGCATGCAGGGTCAGGCGGGCTTCGAACGGCGCCTTGAAAGCCCAGACCAGGCCGAGCGCGCCATGGGAGTAGCTGTCCGCATAGCGGCCGTCGAGCAGGTAGCGCGCGACGCTGGCCTCGAGCCGCCACTGCGCGCTGATCGGTGCGCGCGCGCCGAGCAGCACATAGGTGCCGCGCATTGCGCTGGCCATCGCACTGTCGGAATGTCCCAGCGCCAGCCAGTAGTTGTCGCGCCAGGTGGCGCTGGCGTTCAGTTCGTTCCAGTTCAGCCGCGCATTCGCCGATGGGTATTGGTAGCGCAGCAGGTACAGATCAAGCGCCCAATCCGGGGACACCTTGCCGCTCCAGCCCGCGGCCAGATCGAACTCCGAACGCGCGCCGTTGTCGGGCGCGAACTTGACGCCCGAACCCCAGATGGAGGCGTAGAAACCCGAGTCGTGGGCGTACCTGAAACCACCTTGCAACGCCGGATCTGCCCGCGTCTGCGACGAGCCGCGCCAGACATAGTCGGATGTCAGCGCCACATTGCCCGAGAACTGGGCGCGCGCCTGGCCCGATATCGCGCACAGCACCAATGCCGTGGAAAGAGCCGCAATCCCTCGAATATTTTTGGTATCGAAACGCATAGAAATTCTTCGAATCTTGATGGCGAAATAGCCATGTCCAAGTATTCGCGCAGCCCGCGTAAAATCTCTATGCCGACAAAGCCCCGGCACATAAATTCGGCGTAAATTCTCCAGCACGCCGCGCTTGGCGGCGTTGGCCTACAGAGGGATAGTCGACGAATTTACGCCGAATTTACGCCCTTCCACATCCCTCTGGGCTAAGCTCGCGGCATGCAATCGATCAGGGCGTTTTCATGCACTATGTAGTCCATGATGTGATTTTCATTACCTTCGTGGTGATATTGTTTTTGGCATTATTTCGAACCGGGCAGAAAATACTGCAATGGTTGGAAAATCAGAAAAACCAAACAGCACAATCCCGCCCTCAGCCCCAGGCTCCCGGTATCAAGAACCTGCCGCGGTGATCGCGCCGCGGCTTTCGGCCTGAGCGCATTCGAGCAGGCTGCGCACCCAGCGTATGCGCGTCGAAGTGTTGAGCCACAGCAGGCCCAGTTCGCGCACCGGGCTCAGCGGGCTGTAGCCCAGGCCGTGGCCGTGCGGCAGCGGCGGCAGATCCAGCGCACAGATGGGACGCTGGCGCGTGAGCGCCTGGCCTATGTCCGGCACCAGCCCCACGCCCAGGCCCTGCTCCACCATCATCGCCACCGCCAACACTGAATTGAGTTCCAGCCGTTCGCGCGGCGCTATGCCCAGCGCCTTGAGATAGCGGTCGGCAAGCTTGCCGCCCGCCAGCTCGCGGTCATAACGCACCAACGGCCGCGTGCGCAGCAGCTGCAGCGGGTCCTGTGCGGCATCCGCGTGCGGCACCAGCAGCACCAGCGGCTCCTGGCGCAGGCCGGTCCAGCTCACGGTCTTGGGCAGATCGAACGAAGGCTTGAGGCACAGCGCCGCATCCAGCGTCGACTGCAACAGCGCGGTGTACAGATCGGGCGTCAGCCCCACGCGCACCGTCACGCGCACGCTCTCGTGGCGCGCGACAAACGCCTGCATCACACCGGGCAGAAAACCATGCAGGGCGGTGTTGACCGTGCCCAGCCGCAGCTCGCCATGGTCGGTATCGCTGGCCACCCATTCGCGCAGTTGATCGCAGTCCTGCACCAGCTGCTTGCCGCGCTCGAACAGCCGTTCGCCCGCGGCCGTGGGCCGCACGCTGCGGCCATGGCGCACCAGCAGCACCACGCCCAGCACCTGCTCCAGGCCGCGCATCTGCTGGGCCACGGCAGCCGGGCTGATGTCGAGCTGGCGCGCGGCTTCGGACATCGAACCGCTTTCAATGACCTTCAAGAAATTCTGAATGTATTTGGTGTCCATGTCGCACATTTTCTTTCAATAAAAGAAAGCGGCAATGGCTTGGACGCAGTTGCACGCTCGCCGACACTGGCGTCAAGCCGAGGCCATGCCCGGACTCACCGACAAAAACCAGGAGACTTTCATGCGATCCATCGATGCCAACGCCTTCCCTCATTCGTCGCGCCGCGCCTGGCTGCAGGCCGCGGGCGCCCTGGCTGCCGTCGCGGCCGTGCCTGCCTGGGCGCAAAGCCGCGCCAAGGGCGGCGGCCGGCTGGTCGTGCCGTTCGCGCCCGGCGGCGGCAACGATGTGTTTGCGCGCCAGATGACGCATGGCCTGCAGGAGATGTTCGGCTACAACATGATTGTCGAGAACAAGGCCGGCGCGGGCGGCAATCTGGGCACCGAAATGGTGGTGCGCGCCGCGCCCGAAAGCGAGACCTATCTGCTGGGCCATACCGGCACGGTGTCGATCAATCCCGAGCTCTACAAGGGCCTGAAGTTCAACGCCGCCACCGACCTGCAGCCGGTCGCGATGTTCGCGTCCTCGGCGCTGCTGCTGGTGGTGCCCGAAAGCTCGCCGATACGCTCGGTGGCCCAGCTGGTGCAGGCCTTGCGCAGCCGCGGCCTGCAGATGAACTATGCGTCCAGCGGCGCGGGCACGGGCGGCCATCTGACCGGCGAAATGCTCACCCACATGCTGGGCGTCAAGGCCACGCATGTGCCCTATAAAGGCACGGCGCCATCGCTCACCGATGTCGCCGGCGGCCTGGTCGACTTCAGCTTCAGCGTGATTCCCGCGGCCCAGGCCCTGGTCAAGGCCGGCAAGCTGCGCGCGCTGGCGATCAGCGGCGCCCAGCGCCATGCCCAGCTGCCCGACGTGCCCACGGTGGCCGAATCCGGCGTGCCCGAGCTTGCCCAGTTCGAAAGCTCGCTGACCTACGGCCTGCTCGCGCCCAAGGGCACGCCGGCCGCGCAGGTGAACAAGCTCGCCAAGGAAGTGCTTGCGGTTGCGGCCCTGCCCGCTTTCCAGTCCAAGCTGGGCGTCGAAGGCGCGGTGCCGCTGCTCGGCGATGCCAGGGCCTACGCCAAGAAGATCCAGCAGGAAAGCGCCAAGTGGGCGGCCGTGATCAAGGCTTCGGGGGCCTCGGCTTGAATCCATGATGTCCTTGATGCACGCCTACCTGCGGCCGCAGGATGCCGACACGCTGTTCACCGATGGCCAGTGGATAGAGGCCATGCTGCGCTTCGAGTCCGCGCTGGCCCAGTCCCAGGCCGAATGCGGCGTCATCCCGGAAGCCGCCGCCGAAGCCATCGCGGCGGCCTGTGCGGCCGTGCGCATCGACCCTGCGGCGCTGGCCGCGCGTGCGCACTGCAGCGGCGCCATGGGCATGGCCATACTGCAACCCGTGCAGCAATGGCTGCGCAGCCACCGGCCCGAAGGGCTGGACTGGCTGCACTGGGGCTCGACCACCCAGGACGTGGTCGACACCGCGCATGCGCTGCTCACGCGCCAGGCGCTGCAAAGCCTGCTGGCCGAACTGCAGGGTCTGCAACAGGGCCTGGTCGCCTTGGCCGAACGCCATGCGGCCACGCCCATGCTCGCGCGCAGCCTGATGCAGCCCGCCCAGGTCACGAGCTTCGGCTTCAAGTGCGCGCAATCGGCCGCGGCGCTGCAGCGTTCGCGCGCGCAGCTGCAGGCGCTGGCCGCGCAGGCGCTGTGCGTGCAGCTCGGCGGCGCGGTGGGCAACCGCGCGACGCTGGGCGCCGCGGCGGCGGCCGTGGAGCAGGCGCTGGCGCGCCGGCTGGGCCTGCAGGCCTGCGGCTACAGCTGGCATACGCAGCGCGATGCCTGGCTGCGCCTGGCAATGGAAGTCGCGGTCTGCGGCGGCAGCCTGGCCAAGCTCGCCAAGGACTGGTCGCTGATGTCGCAATACGAAGTCGGCGAACTGCATGAAGCGCCGCGCGGCAGCACGTCGAGCGCCATGCCGCACAAGCGCAATCCCGTGCACTGCATGCAGGCCGTGGCCCAGACCCAGCCCGTGCCCCAGCTCGCCGCCACGCTGCTGGCCTGCATGGACCAGGCACACGAACGCGGCCTGGGCGAATGGCAGGCCGAAGTCGCGCATGCGGCCACGCTGTGGCGCCATGTGCATGCGGCCGCGGCGGCGCTGCGCAGCGCGGCCCAAGGCCTGCAGGTCGATAGCGCGCGCATGCAGCAGCACATCGACGGCCTGCAGGGCGTGGTGTATTCCGAAGCACTGGCCCAGGTGCTGGCCCCGGTGCTGGGCAAGCCCGCGGCCCAGGCCGCCGTGGCCGAATGCGCGGCCCAGGCGCTGAGCCAGGCCGAACCGCTGCACCTGCTGCTGGGCCGCTGGCTGCTGCAGCAGCACGGCATGGCCGATCCCCAGCTTTCGCGCGCGCTCGCCGCTGCCGCGGATCCGCAGCAAGCCGTGCAGGCCTCGGCCCAGGGTTGCCGGGATCTGCTGGCCATGATCCACACCACTACCGACAAGGAAGCCGCCCATGCCCATCCATGAAGACAGCCTGCGCCAAGGCCTGCACAACCGCCGCCGCGTGCTCGGCGAAGCCTGGGTCGCCCAGTCGGTGGAGAACGCCAATGCGCTCAACGTCGAGTTCCAGCGCATGATCACCAGCTATGCCTGGGACGGCATCTGGAGCCGCCCGGGCCTGGAGCGGCGCACGCGCCGCATCATGGTGCTGGCGATCACCGCGGCCATGGGCCGCTGGGAAGAGTTCGAGCTGCATATCCGCACCGGCCTGCTCGCCGATCCCGCCGACCCCGAGGCCGCGGCGCTCGACCTGGCAACCATTCAGGAAGTGCTGCTGCAGACCGCGGTCTACGCGGGCGTGCCGGCCGGCAACACCGGCATGGCGATGGTGATGAAAGTGCTGCGCGAACTCGACCAGGTTCCGCCCAAGGCCGATTTTTTCGCGCCGCCGCCCGCCCCTGCGCGCTTACGTTTCAGGCCGCGCCTGCGTCCTCGGTCCGCAGCGTGTAAAGCGCGTAGAACGGCACGCCGAACAGCGCGCGAAAGCCCGGGCCCATCAGGCTGTAAGGCAGGCCATAGCTTTCCATGACGCTGAACGTCTCGGCCAGGCGCAGCCGTTCATGGGCCTGCGTCAGCTCCGACAGCCGCCGCGGTCCCCAATGGAATTCGGCCGCGGTGTGCTTGACCGAAGGGTGCTGTTTCGCGCGCCCTATGGCAAGCCAGCACATCA
>NZ_JAVWWA010000017.1:0-1909 GCF_036666375.1 Comamonas sp.
GCCTACCTCAAGCTCAAGCTGCCGCAGGCCTTCGTGATCGCCGGCAACGTCGGCACGCCCGAAGCCGTGATCGAACTCGAAAGCTGGGGCGCGGACGCGACCAAGGTCGGCATAGGCCCGGGCAAGGTCTGCATCACCAAGCTCAAGACCGGCTTCGGCACGGGCGGCTGGCAGCTGTCGGCGCTCAAGTGGTGCGCGCGCGTCGCGACCAAGCCAATCATTGCCGACGGGGGCATTCGCAGCCACGGCGACATCGCCAAGAGCATACGCTTTGGCGCGAGCATGGTCATGATCGGCTCGCTGTTCGCGGGCCACGAGGAATCGCCGGGCAACACCGTCGAGGTCGATGGCGAGAAGTTCAAGGAGTACTACGGTTCGGCCTCGGACTTCAACAAGGGCGAGTACAAGCATGTCGAAGGCAAGCGCATCCTCGAACCCGTCAAGGGCACGCTGGCCAGCACGCTGATCGAGATGGAGCAGGACATCCAGAGCTCGATCAGCTACTCGGGCGGCAAGAAGCTCATGGACATCCGCAAGGTCAACTATGTGACGCTGGGCGGCGACAACGCGGGCGAACATCTGCTGATGTGAAGCCCGCAGCGGCGCTGCAAGCTCAGTGACAGCTTGGCGCGCCGATCGCGGTGATGATAGAGGCCCGGGGCATTGCATGCCCCGGGCTTTTTCCATTGCGGTGCACACGATGAATTCGCGGGTACCCGCCGCACTTCGTCAAGGATGTTTGAAGACATGCACCCTCACCCGTTGAAGATTGCTGTACTGGGCACCGGCATGATGGGTCTGCCCATGGCCCGCCGTCTGTGCCAGGCCGGCCACGAAGTCCATGCCTGGAACCGCACCCGCGCCCGCGCCCAGCCGCTGGCCGATGACGGTGCGCAAGTCCACGACACGGCGGCCCAGGCCGTGGCGGGCGCCGATATCGCCATCAGCCTGCTCGAGAACGGACCGGTGGTCGAAGACGTGCTGTTCAGCCAGGGCGCGGCGGCCGCCATGCGTGACGCCAGCCTGTTCATCGACATGGCATCGATCCAGCCCAGCGAAGCCCGCGACCATGCGGCGCGCCTGGGCGAACGCGGCATCGCCCATCTCGACGCTCCGGTGTCTGGCGGCACCGTGGGCGCCGAGGCCGGCACGCTGGCCATCATGGCCGGCGGCAGGCCTGCCGACTTCGAACGCGCACGCGTGGTTTTCAGCGCCTTGGGACGCGCGACCCATGTCGGACCCCACGGCGCTGGCCAGCTGGCCAAGCTCGCCAATCAGATGATTGTCGGCATCACCATAGGCGCGGTCGCCGAAGCACTGCTGCTCGCTGCCAAAGGCGGCGCAGACATGGCCAAGGTGCGTGAAGCAATAGGCGGCGGCTTTGCCGACAGCCGCATCCTGCAGCTGCACGGACAGCGCATGCTCGAGCGCGACTTCGCGCCGCGCGGGCGCATGACGGTGCAGCTCAAGGACCTGCGCAATGCGCTGGCCACGGCCGCGGAGATCGGCTTCGATGCACCGATCACCGGGCTGTTCGAGCAGCTGTACGCTGACAGCGTTGCCCATGGCCTGGGCGACCTGGACCACAGCGGGCTGTTTGTCGAACTGGCCAGCCGCAACGCCATGGGCTGATTTTTTTCTGCAGCCGTGTAAAAAATAGTGCATAATCCAGCTCTCGCTTGCAAACGCAAGGGAAAAGTGGGTTCTTAGCTCAGCTGGTAGAGCAGCGGACTCTTAATCCGTAGGTCGAGTGTTCGAATCACTCAGGACCCACCACTTTTTCAGCGCCTTGGTCGAAAGATCACTGCACAACGTTTTGGAAGTTCGAGGCCATCGGGCCTTGTTCCTTCAAGATGGGTTCTTAGCTCAGCTGGTAGAGCAGCGGACTCTTAATCCGTAGGTCGAGTGT
>NZ_JAVWWA010000017.1:2009-66253 GCF_036666375.1 Comamonas sp.
TGGGTTCTTAGCTCAGCTGGTAGAGCAGCGGACTCTTAATCCGTAGGTCGAGTGTTCGAATCACTCAGGACCCACCAATTCAAAAGCCCACTTCGCAAGAAGTGGGCTTTTTGTTTTGGCACCACACCATGGCCGGCGCAGCCTGCTGCTGCACACGCAGCGACATCGACATGGCTCCCGACCCCAAGCGCATCGCCAGACGCATCCCCCACCCACGCGACAGCAGACTCCGCCCCTTTGAACGGCGCGGCATCAACCTACAAGATAGTCTAAGACTATTGATTTATGATTTGAATTAGTTGGCGTGCATAAGGTTTTCCACCGAAACATGCACTGCCACCCGAACAAAAGGGAACTGAATCATGTTGTATGGAAAATGGAATGCGCGGGGCGCAAGCGTCGCTGCAGCGGTCATGTTGCTGGGCTGCGGCGGGGATTCCGAGCTCTACGATCCCACACTCGAGGCCCACCTCATCGCTGCGCCAGAGTCTGCGGCCGCCGTTGCTGCGCAGGCTGCAGAACCTCCGGCGCCGCACCTGGAGATCTTCTCGGCTGCACCGGTCATCACCAGGGACACCGAAGCTCCCGCACCGGCAGGCAAGACTGCGCAGACGCCCGTCGCTGCACCCGCCGCATCCGCACCTCTTTCCGCTGCGCAGATTGCACCCGCCCGCGTGACGGCCATCCGCACTCCGCCCATCCCGACCGTCGCTGCAATCCCCACGCCGGCAAGCCCCTTCACCCCACCCATTCCCGCCATTCCGGCCATCTCCATACCGGCAATTCCCAGCGTCGCTGCCATCGCTCCATCTTCGCCCGCCTCCGCCCTGACATCGACAAGCTCGAATCAAGCGGCCGGCAGCGGTCCTGCGCCCGCAGATGACTTTTCCGGCAAGAAAATGATTGGCTTTGCCAACCTGGGCCAAACCTGCTACGCCAATGCCGCGCTCAAATTACTCATTCACTCCATTGGGCCCGCGGCGATGATTTCCCATCTGGAAAATATTTCGGCGAGCTTCCCTCCGGAAAAAATAGAATCCCTGCAGGAATTCGTCAACCTGATAAGAACAGCGCACACACCCCAACAACCAACTGCGGGTGTGATGAAAAGATTTTTCACCACTCTAGACAAAACAAATCATTTCTATCTGGGGAAAATCATCGGGACAGCACAGGGCACCTCCTACTTCTACGACGCAATGCACAGATTATTTGAGATCGAAAAAATCAATAATGGTGACTTTTCGTTGACCAGAGAGTCCATAAGGGCTGATGGAAGCAAGAAAGTAGAGCAGCAAAGCGACATTCTGCACATTCTCCTGCCAGATGCAGACGACATGGACTTGCAAGCCCTTGTCAACACGTACTCCAGGAAAACAGACGCCTCGTCCACCCAGCGATATCAATTCCAGACATCAGATGAAAAGGCCGTGCAAACCGTGAATTTCATGGTGGGGCCTGGCGTTGGATCGAAAACAGATCAGCTGAATTTCAATGACACTGTGACGATTCCCGTGGTCAATAGAATCAGCGGAAAAAAATTCACTGCCACGCTCAAGGCGAAAGCCATTGTCTTCCCCAAAAGCAGCCAGCCCGGAGTGACGCATTACGTTTCTTATCTGAAATATGATGGAAAAGGTTTTTCGCTTCACAACGACTGGAGGGTCGCAGATGGCATTGAAATCCAGGAGAATAATTATCCTGAATTGATCAGTTTTTCCGTGGTGAAAATGGAATCGAATTGATGATTTTCAACGAAAAATAAATGCATTGCCGCAGGAGTTCTTGCTGAAAGAATGAGCGAAAGCATGGGTCTTCACCGGCCAATGCCCTATCGCAAAGCCCGCTTCATACGCAGCGGGCTTTTTTTTCACACTGCATCTCCTGATTCCTGACGCTGATCGGCGTGCTGCCGCCGGTGCAAGCGAACTGGGCGCTGAGAGTGCCGCTCGTCACGCTGCCGGTGTTCGGTCTCCACCCCGAACGCCGCGGCCCGGCCACTTCGCTGCAGGCCTTCATGGGCCAGGCCGCCCACCGCCTGGTTGCGGGCCTGCTCGCGCCCCTGCGCCTTGGTATTGCAAAGAAGGGGCTGGGAAGTACGCGTGCAGGCTCCTGCATCAATCCAATTTGATGCCGTTGTCGCGGATCAGGCGACCCCAGCGTTCACGTTCGGCTTTGACGTAGGCAGCCATCTGTGCGGGCGTGCCAGGCATGGCCTCCACCCCTATCGCCTGGAATCGGGCCTTGATCTCGGTGCTTGCAAAAGCCGTCTGCAAGGCTGCACTCAAGCGGGCAACGGTTTCCGGTTTTGCCGCTGCCGGCAGCACCAGCCCTTGCCAGGCCCAGGCTTCGAAACCCGTCAGGCCCTGTTCAGCCAGGGTCGGGATTTCGGCCATGGTCTTCATACGTTCCGGGCTGGCCACACCGATGGCCTTGAGCTTGCCTGACGCGATGAACTGGTAGCCACTGGCGGAATCCACGAACATGAACGGCACCTGGCCCCCCATCAGGTCCTGCACGGCGGGCGCCGCACCCCGGTAGGCCACATGTGAGAACTTGAGCCCGGTGCGTTCGCGCAGCAATTCGGCCGCCAGATGGTGGGGACTGCCTATGCCCGCCGACGCGTAGCTAGTGCCGTCGGCGTTCGCCTTGGCCCAAGCCAGGAACTCCTTCCAGTTACGGGCGGGAGTACTCGGTGCCACCACCAGAATCAAGGGGAAGCGTGCCAGCAGCCCCACCGCAGCGAAGTCGCGCTCGGCGTTGTACGCCAGCTTGCTGAACAAGGCCGGATTGGCAGCCAAGGTAGCAAAGTCGGCGGACAAAACCGTGTGCTCCACATCCCGTGCCTTGGCGGCATAGTCGGCAGCGATGTTGGTCGCCGCACCGGGTTTGTTGGCGACGATGATGGTTTGGCCCAGGGTCTTTCCCATGGCCTCCGCCAGGGATCGCGCCACTACGTCCGAGCCGCCCCCGGGCGCGTAGCCGACGACCCACTCTATGGGCTTGCTGTCCTGAGCCGACGCGCCCAGGGAGCCCAACGCCATGATCGGTGCCAGCAGCGCGGCGCCCAGCGCACGCAAGAGATTATTTTTAGCCATGATTTTGTCTCCGTTGAGTTTGTTTTAAATTGCACTGGCACGGGCTGCGTCCAGCGCCTGCTTCAACACGCTGGTTGTCCCGATGTGGTTGGCCAGCAGCAGAACCAGTCGGGCATTCAGTGCCTGGCTGGCCTCGTTGCTGAGATCATGGTGGGCATCAATCAGCGCCTCGTAGAAATCGTCGGGCGCTTGCAGATTGGGTTCGGTATTGAGTTGCATAAGTGCGTCCATCAAGCAAGAGCCAGGGCGCGTTCCAGCGCCTGGTGTACGTTGGCGACCGTGGGAGCCCGCCAGCGGGCGCATACATGCTGGTCGGGGCGCAGCAACACCACGGTGCCGGGCTGGGCGTCGTAGCGCAGTGCCGCCAGGCCATCCCTATCGACCAGGGTCTCGGCACCTGCTTCTCCTTGCGCTGGCGCGATGTGCAGCACCCGCAGCGGTGTCAGACCGGGATCGGGCAACCAGTCCAGCGCGCTGTCGACCGCGCCAAACACCAGCGCGGTAAAGCAGCCTGTGGACAGATGGCGCAGCAGCCAATCGGCCTGGCCCCGCCACAGCACCGGCGCATCCGCGGCCGCAGCACCGGGCACCATGCTTCCACTGAAATCATCGGCTTGCAGCGTATTCAGCGGCGACTGGTGCAACGTCGCGGGCACCGAAAGCCGGCCGCTGTTGACGATGGTGCGGGCAAACGCATGGTCCTTGGCCAGCTCCAGCACTGCGTCGCGGAACAGACGGCTGATGGCGCTTTTGGGAGTGATGAAGTCGGTCGCACGGCTGGAATTGCGGATGTTCTCGTCCGCAGCGTATTCGCGCTCCCCGCCATAACTGTTGAGCAGCGCCTGCCCGGCCCGGCCCTGCAGCACCGCGGCCAGCTTCCAGGCCAGATTCTCGGCATCCTGCACTCCCGAGTTGGCACCGCGCGCGCCGAAGGGCGAGACGCCGTGCGCCGAGTCACCCGCGAACAGCACCCGGCCATGGCGAAAGCTGTCCATGCGCAGGCAGGAGAAGGTATAGACGCTGGCCCACTCCAGCTCGAACTGTGCCTCCGGGCCCAGCAAGGCCTTGACGCGGGGGATGATGTTTTCCGGCTTTTTTTCTTCTTCCGGGTTGGCATCCCAGCCCAATTGGAAGTCGATGCGCCACACGCCGTCAGGTTGCATGTGCAGCAGCACGCTCTGGTTGGGGTGGAATTCCGGATCGAACCAGAACCAGCGCTCGGCCGCCAGATCGATGCCCGAATGCCCGGACTTGAGCTTGATGTCGGCAATCAGGAAGCGGTCTTTGAAGGTGCGGCCATGGCTTTCCTGGCCGACCAGCTGGCGCAGCGCCGAACGCGAACCGTCGCAGGCGGCCACATATTGGGCGTCCAGCTGGTACGGGCCATCGGGCGTCGTGACGGTGAGACGGGCAAAGTCGGCGTGCTGCTCCAAACCGCTGACGGCGCTCTTCCAGCGGATATCGATCAACGGCAATTCTGCCGCACGCTCGGCCAAATAGCCTTCGACGTAATACTGCTGCAGATTGATAAAGGCCGGAAACTGATGTCCCGCCTCGGGCAGCAGGTCGAAGCTGTAGACCTGCTGCTGGCGGAAAAACACCTTGCCGACATTCCATGACACGCCCTTGTCGAGCATGCGCTGGCCGCAGCCCAGGCGTTCAAAAATCTCCAAGGTGCGTTTGGCAAAGCAGATCGCCCGCGAACCGCTGGACAAGCGATCGTCGTTGTCCAACAGCACCACGGGAATATTCTGCTGCGCCAGATCGATCGCCAGGGCCAGGCCCACCGGGCCGGCGCCGACCACCACCACCGGGTGCCGCGCCGGCGGCGTCACATCCTGGTCGGGCGTGCGCCGGTACGGAAACACCAGCTTCTGGTAGTCCGCCACTGAGTCCGTCTGCAAGTTTTTTTTGTTCTGCATTTTTGTCTCCTCCGGCGCGGACTCAGGCTTCCAGCGATTCCCACATGGCCTTGTCGCGCTCGGCAGTCCAGATACGCGGATCGGGATGCTGCGTCGCCTCGTCCAGGGCCCGAGTCACGTCAAATGGCAAGCAGTGGTCGTAGATCACCCAATGTCCATATTTGGGCTTGAGGGCGGCGTGCGTGTCCTTGTAGATGCGGTTGAGGTCATTGCCGGCGGCGGCACCGGCCTGGACATTGGCATACAGGTCTTGCACAAAGGACTTGGTTCCGGCCAGGCCGGCTTGCACCATCTCGGGCGTGGTCAGCGCGGCGCCGCGGCCGGGCACCAGGGCGACGGGCTGCAGGGCCGCGATGTTGTCCAGCGTTTGCGGCCAGTCCTTGAAGTAGGCGTCGCCCGCGTACGGCGTGGCATCGAACTCGACCAGGTCACCGCTGAACAGTATCTTCTGCTGCGGCAGCCAGACCACGGTGTCGCCCTTGGTGTGGCCGCGGCCCAACTGGATCAGCTGCACTTCCAGCTTGCCCAGCCACAGCGTCATGCGGCCCTCGAAGGTGATGCTGGGCCAGGTCAGACCGGGAATGGTTTCGACGGCGCGGAACAGCCGTGGAAAACGCTCGATCTCGCTTTTCATGTCATGCGCACCGCGTTCCACGATCAGGTCATAGGTGTCCTGGCTGGCGATGATCTGCTCGGGCTGGTAGGCACTCGCGCCCAGCACGCGCACCGCGTGGTAGTGGCTCATCACCACGTACTTGATGGGCAGGTCTGTCACTTCACGGATGCGGCGGATCACGTCTTGCGCCATCACCGGCGTGGCCTGGGTGTCGATGACCATCACTGCGTCGTCGCCAATGATGATGCCGGTGTTCGGGTCGCCCTCGGCGGTGTAGGCGTAGGCGTTTTCGGACAGCTTGGTGAAGCTGACTTTCTTCTCCTCCAGATCGGCTTGAGAGGCGAAGGCTTTAGGTTGGCTCATGGTGGGGTCTCCGGATATGCAACGGCTCGCAGGTCTGACAACTCAGCAAATAAATTTGCTGATAACAAATTTCCCCCGCATTATGCATAGCAAATTCGACCATGGCAAACTGCTTACCAAATAACAAACATGGAAACTTGACTCCCTATGCCCATTCCTCGCGAACAACGTGCCGTGCAATCTGTCGAAGTGGGTGGACGGCTGCTGATGGCACTGGCCAACAGCCCGGCGCCAATGGCCCTCAAGGATCTGGCTGCGGCGGCGGACTTACCCCCCTCGCGCGCCCATCCTTATCTGGTGAGTTTTGGCAAGCTGGGTTTGATCGAGCAATTGCAAGGCAGCGGCGCATATGCGCTGGGACCGGCCGCATTGCAGCTCGGTCTGACCTATCTGTACCAACTCGACCCGATGAAACCGGTGAATGCCGCGGCCGAAGCGCTGGCGGCAGACACAGGACAGGCGGTGGCGATTGCGGTCTGGGGCAACTTTGGCCCTACGGCCGTACGTTTGCTGGAGGCCCGGCGCCCGCTGTACATCGCACTGCGGCCTGGCAACGTGCTGTCCATTCTCGGCACCGCTACCGGACGCGCCTTTGCGGCAACCTTGCCCAAAGACCGTGTCGAACAAGCCTTGCAAGGCCCTCTCAATGAGGCTGGGCACAGTTCGGCTGCGCGCATCGCCAAAGAACTGAAAGCCGCCACCGCAGAGGTACAGGCACAAGGCATGACACGTACCATAGGTCGCCCACTACCCGGCATCAATGCCTACAGCGCTCCCGTGTTCAATGCCGATGGCGATGTGGTCGCGGTGCTGACCCTGATCGGACACGAGGAGGAATTGACGCCAGACTGGGATGCTCCTATGCCCAAGGCGCTGCAGCTGGCGGCACATGAAGCAGGAGCGCGGCTCGGGCACAGGGTCCGGAACAAATAGACGTTGAGACTGGCGTTCAGCCAGCGCGCTGTCGTCGGCGGCCGTATCCTTGCGCGCGACAGAACCTCGCGGCCTGTGGCAACAAAGCAATTATTGAGAAATAATATCGATAGCTGGAACCTATCGGTTGATTGTGGAACTTACCTTGCATCCATTGTTTGCCAAGAAGGAAGACGCCATGATCCACCCGCCATTCATCCGCCACCTTTGCGTGCTCGGTGCTGCATTGATGCTTGCCGCCTGCGGCGGCGAAGCAGACGGGTCATTTGAGGACTTTCCAGCCAGAGCGCAGACCCTCCTGACTGCCCGGGCGGCGACACTGACCGCCGCCGCGGATACGCCGGCGGGCACCCCTGCCACCATCAGCGCTTCAAGCATGCAGCCTCCCGAACAGGGCCTGCGTGCCATGGCAGGCTTCGACAACCTGGGCAGCACCTGCTACGCCAATGCCGCATTGAAGTTCCTGATTCACTCGATAGGCCCGCAGCGCCTGACGCAGCACCTGCAAGCCTTTGCGGCCGATGGCGATGCGCAGCAGCGCGAGGCCGCGCAAGGCTTCATGCAACTGATTGCCGATACCTGCTCCGAAACCGGGCCCACGCGCCAGCAGCTGTCGGACTTCCTTGCCGCCGTGCAGCAGCTGCCCGCCTTCTCGGCGATCAACGCCGACAATGCGCTGGACTTCCCCATCGTGGGCCGGCAGCAGGATACGGACGAGTTTCTGACGAAGCTGTCGCAGTCCTTCCAACTGCATGCGCTTTACGCCAGCGAGATCACGCTGCGCGGCGGCCTCGACACGCTGCGCAGCGAAGGCCAATACTGGACCATTTTGCAGCCTGCAAGCCCGGACGACACGCTGCAGGCGGTGCTGGACCGTACCCCGGCCGCGGACTGGCAGCTGCTGCTGCAGCGGCCCCGGCCGCACCTGACCGTGCGCCTGGAAAACGCCATGCACGATGCGCAGGGCCGGCACCTGCTCAGCAACCGGAACTTCGATTTCAACCAGCCTGTGCGACTGCATGCCACCGAAGGCAATCTCACGACCATCTTGACGCTGGAACCCCGCGAGGTCATCGAGTTCCGCGGCACGCACCAGTCTGGCCACTGCGTGGTCTATGCCAAGGATGCGCAGTGGGTCCGGTATGACGACGATCAGGTAACGGCCTTGAGCCAGATGCCCGCGCTGGAACAGGTGCGTTTCATCAACTTCGCCATCACCCACATCGAAACGGCTTCCTCGAGCCCCGCCGCCGCCTCCTCCTGAGCAGCATTTGCCGCCCAGCTCCGGCTTCAGCGCGGCAGGCGCCGCACCGCGTTGTCGAGCTTGAAGCCCGCAACCGCATCGGCGAGCTGCGCGGCCTGCTGCTGCAGCGACTGCGCGGCCGCCGTCGCCTCCTCGACCAGGGCCGCGTTCTGCTGCGTCGACTGGTCCATATGGCTCACGGCCGTGTTGACCTCGACGATGCCCGTGCTCTGTTCCTGGCTGGCATGGCTGATCTCGTTGACGATGGCCGTGACGCGGCGCACGCTGTCGACCACTTTTTCCATGGTCGTGCCCGCGTCATGCACCAGGCGACTGCCGGCGTTGACCTGCTGCACGGATTCACCGATCAGGTCCTTGATCTCCTTGGCTGCCGTGGCGCTGCGCTGCGCCAGCGTGCGCACTTCGCTGGCCACGACGGCAAAGCCGCGCCCCTGCTCGCCCGCGCGCGCCGCTTCGACGGCCGCGTTGAGCGCGAGGATATTGGTCTGGAAGGCAATGCCGTCGATCACGCCGATGATGTCGGCGATCTTGCGCGAGGAGGTCTCGATGCCGCCCATGGTCTGCACCACCTGGGCGACCACCGTTCCGCCGTGCGAAGCGACTTCCGACGCGCCCACGGCCAGCTGATTGGCCTGGCGCGCGTTCTCGGCATTCTGCTGCACCGTGGCCGTGAGCTGCTCCATCGCGGCCGCGGTCTCTTCCAGTGAGCTGGCCTGCTGCTCGGTGCGGCTCGACAGGTTCTGGTTGCCGCTGGCGATCTCGGTGGATGCCAGGCGCACGGCCTCGGACGACTCGCGGATGCGCAGCAGCACGGCTGCGATCTTGTCGACGAACTGGTTGAACGCGCGCGAAATCTGCGTGAGCTCGTCATGGCCATGCGTGGACAGGCGGCGCGTCAGGTCGCCCTCGCCCGAAGCGATGTCGTCGAGCGCGTCGCGCACCAGCGCCAGGCGACGCAGCGAACGCGCGATCACCGCACCCAGCACCACGATGGCCAGCGCCAGCGAGACCACCACCGTGAGCGCCGACACCTTGAGCAGGGTATCGATGGAAGCGAGGGCCTGGGCGCGGTGCACGGCAATCACCAGCTGCCAGTCGGTGCCGGGAACGGGGCTGCCATAGAGCAGGTAGTCGACACCCTTGATTTCGGTGCGCATGCCGCTGCCCGCCTGCGCGAGTTCACCCAGGGTCGCAGGCTGGAGGTTGGGCGACAGCTCGGAGACGGGCTTGAGCGTCAAGGCAGTGTCGGGGTGGGTCACGATCGCTCCGGCGCCATTCGCCAGGAAGGCAAAGCTGTCGGGCGTGGGCCGTATGGCCGCGACGTTGCGCACCACGGTGGTCAGCAGCACATCGGTGCCGACGACAGCCGTGGGATTGCCTGCGGGGCCGACCGGCTCGGCAAACGTCACGCCGACTTCAGGCGGCGAGGTGAACAGATAAGGCGTGGTCAGGATGGGCTTGCCTTCCTTGACTGCCTGCTGGTACCAGGGCCGCGATGTGACGTCGTAGCTGTCGGGCATGGGGTTGAGAAAAATCATGCGCTTGTCGGAAAAGCCGACATAGGCATCGGAGAAGCCGCCGCCATCGCGCAGCGCCTGGACCACGCCACGCGGGTCCGGCTGGTCTATGGCCAACGTCAGCGTATGGGTCAGCAGCCGCTTGGTCTCCACCCAATCGCCGAGCGCACGCGCCTGCGCGGCCACCAGTTGCCGGCTCTCGGCATCGACGGTGGACCGGACATGGCGCTGCACGGTCAGGAAATTGGCCGCGGCAAGCGCCAGCATGGCCACTGTGACCACGGCAATGCTCAGCGCGATAAGACGGGCCCTAAGGGAAAGCGACATGGAAAATCCTATTAACAATTGCGGCAGATTGTCACATCTGTCTTCCTCGCGGCATGTGACATTCAGCGCCTGGGGTTTTTCCTGTCACCCGGGTGCAACACCCGCGGCCCAGACTCGGCGCGCAGCGCACTTGCGCATTGCACGGCACAATCGTCCTGCGCACCAGCCCGGTGCACCAGCCCTCCCCCTTAGCCTCACCCATGCACCCTCAAGCCCAACAACTCTGGCGCGGCCCGCGCTGGACCCTGTCCATATTGCTGGCCCTGCTGGGCATGCTCGGGCCGTTCTCCATAGACACCTACCTGCCCGCCTTCTCGGGCATTGCGCAGGCGCTGGGCGCGACGCCGGTACAGATGCAGCAGACGCTGTCGGCCTATCTGTTCGGCTTTGCGTTCATGAACCTGTTCCATGGCGCCCTGGCCGACAGCTTCGGGCGCCGCCCGGTCGTGCTCTGGGGCCTGGCGGTGTTCACGCTGGCTTCGGCGGGCTGCGCGCTGTCGCAGAACATCGGCCAGCTGGTGTTCTTTCGCGCGCTGCAGGGGCTGTCGACGGGCGCGGGCATCGTGGTCTCGCGGGCGGTGATACGCGACATGTACCCGCCTTCGGAAGCGCAGAAGGTCATGAGCCAGGTGACGCTGTTCTTCGGCGCCGCGCCGGCCATAGCCCCGATTGCCGGCGGCTGGCTGCTGGTGCTCGCGGGCTGGCACAGCATCTTCTGGTTCCTGACGCTGATCGGCGTGCTGCTGTGGAGCATCAATTTCCGGCTGCTGCCCGAAACCCTGCATGCTGAATTGCGCCAGCCGTTCAACACCCGCCACCTGATGCGCGGCTACTGGAAGCTCGGCACCAGCCCGCGCTTTCTGCTGCTCGCACTGGCCAGCGGCGTGCCGTTCAACGGCATGTTCCTCTACGTGATGGCCGCGCCCGCGTTTCTCGGCGACCACCTGGGGCTGGGGCCGACCGAATTCTTCTGGCTGTTCCTGCTGATCATCTCGGGCATCATGACCGGCGCCTGGCTCAGTGGCCGGCTCGCGGGCCGCATTCCGCCCAAGCGCCAGATCCGCCACGGCTTCGTGATCATGCTGCTGATGTCGGTGCTCAACGTGATCGCCACCGTGCTGCTGCCGGTGCACGCGAGCTGGGCCATGCTGCCGATCGCGCTGTTCTCGCTGGGCTGGGCGCTGATGGTGCCGGTCGTCACGCTGCTGGTGCTGGACCTGTACCCCGAACGCCGCGGCATGGCTTCATCGCTGCAGGCCTTCATAGGCTCGGCCGCCAACGGCCTGGTTGCCGGCCTGCTCGCGCCCCTGGTCATGCACTCCACCCTGGGGCTGGCGGTGTCTTCCATGTCGCTGATGCTGATCGGCCTGGGCGCCTGGATCTACCTGCACTGGCGCTGGCCCGATATCGGGCGGCGCAGCGCCGAGGACTGAGCGCGGGCAGCGGCAACCACGCATCGCCCATAAAAAAACCGGCCCTGAGGCCGGTTTTTTTGCATGCTCAGCGCTGAAGATCAGCGGGCTGGGCGTGCGGGACGCTTGCGGGCGTCATGGGGCGTGAACGAAGGCTTGCCGCCAGGGCCGCCTGCGGGCTTGCCAGCGAAGGCTGGACGCGCACCGTATTCACGTGCGGGAGCACGGTCGCCGCCGCCGAAGCCGCCGCGATCACCACCACGGTTGTCGGCAAATGCAGGCTTGCGCGGAGCAAAGCCTTCGCCGTCACGGCGTGGAGCGCCGCCGAAGCCACGGTCGTCACGGGGTGCGCCGCCGCGGGGAGCAAAGCCCGCGCCGCGGTCGTTGCCACCGAAGCCGCCGCGGTCAGCGCCGCCGCCGAAGCCGCCACGATCACCACCACGGTCGCCGCCACCGAAACCACCGCGGTCACCGCCGCCGCCGAAGCCGCCGCGATCACCACCACGGTCGCCGCCGCCGAAGCCGCCACGATCGCCACCGCCGCCGAAGCCGCCGCGGTCACCGCCGCCGAAGCTGCGGCCACGATCGCCACCACCGCCGCCGCCGAAGCTGCGACCGCCACCACCGCCGCCGAAGCCGCCGCTGCGGCCACGTGGCGAGTAGTCACGGCCTTCGCCGCCACGGCCACGGCCGTCAGGGCGACCGCCCTGGGGAGCGCGCTGTGTGGGCTCCATGCCAGGCACCACTTCCGCGGTGAACTGCTGGCGGGTGAAAGCTTCGATGTCGAAGATGCGGCGACGATCGCGCAACTCAGCGAACGTCACAGCCAGACCCGTGCGACCGGCGCGGCCGGTACGGCCGATACGGTGGGTGTAATCTTCGGCCTTCATGGGAAGACCGTAGTTGAACACGTGGGTGATCGTGGGCACGTCGATGCCGCGAGCCGCCACATCGGTAGCCACCAGGATCTGCACCTGGCCGCCGCGCAGCGCCTGCAGGCGGCGATTGCGCAGACCTTGGCTCAGCGCACCGTGCAGAGCAACGGCCGAGAAGCCTTCCTGCTGCAGATCGGTGGCCAGACCGTCGCATTCCACTTGCGTGGAAGCAAACACGATGGCCTGGTTGATCGTGGTGTCACGCAGCCAGTGGTCCAGCAGCTTGCGCTTGTGCTGGGCGTTGTCGGCCCAGAACAGCACCTGCTTGATGCTCGAATGCTTTTCCTGCGGCGAGTCGATCTGGATCTTCTTGACGCCGGCGCCGTTGTCATGCATCACGCGCATGGCCAGCTGCTGAATGCGCGACGCGAACGTGGCGCTGAACATCATGGTCTGCTGGCGCTGTGCCGTCATCTGGTTGACTTCGGCGAGGTCGTCCGAGAAGCCCAGGTCGAGCATGCGGTCGGCTTCGTCGACGACCAGGAATTGCACCTTGTCGAGCTTGATCTGCATGGAACGCTGCAGGTCCAGCAGACGGCCGGGAGTGGCCACCACCAGATTGGCGTTCTGCAGCTTGGCGATCTGCAGTTGGTAAGGAATGCCACCGACCACGTTGGCAACGCGCAGGCCGCGGCAATGCTTGACCAGCTCGATGGCGTCATGCGCCACCTGTTGGGCCAGCTCGCGCGTGGGGCACAGGATCAGGGCGCCGGGAGCGGCAGCCTTGAAGTTGCGCGGGTTGGTCGGGTCCTTGCGCTTGCGCTTGGGAGCCGGTTCGCCATTGGCGGCGGCTTCGGCGCAGGCGCGCTCGAATTCGGCACGGCCTTCGGCTTCGATTTCGGCTTGCTGCTCGAGCAGCGTGTGCAGCACGGGCAGCAGGAACGCAGCGGTCTTGCCCGAACCGGTCTGGCTCGACACCATCAGGTCGACAAAGGCGGTCGCATTCGCGCCCTTGTTCATTGCCAGGGGGATGGCCTTGGCTTGCACGGCGGTAGGCTGGGTATAGCCCAGGTCGGCAACGGCCTGAACCAGTTCAGGGGCCAGGCCCAGTTCGACGAAGCCGTTGGGCTTCTGCTCGACGACTTCAGCTGGCTCAGCTTCGGTTTCCAGCGAATCGGAATCGGCAATGATGGAGGCGGCGTCTGCAACGATGGCAGCGTCGTCGGCAGCGAAAGGCGCTGCATTCAGAATGGAATGGTCCAAAGAAGATTCTGCAGAGGCGGCGACGCCCTGCTCAATAATGTTGTCGTTCATTTGTTTCTCACGATGAAGCGCCACCGAACAGATGTCTGCGGTGCTTCAATGACGGTTAAAAAACATCAACCGTCAAACGAGGCCGGCTCAAGATGAGGCGGCTGGGCATAAGTTGCTTTGTCGTGCAAGGTGCACGAATCAAAAAGCGGGGCCCGGTGAGTGATGGGAGATGCGCAAATTACCCCAAAGGGTAGGGGCAAGCTGCGAATTATGACATGTTTGTCTTGTTTTGCGCAAGCCCTGGCCGGATATTGCCCTCAAATCGCCAAGGCCAAGACCCTTGGCATAGCGCTCAGGCGGCCAGCGGCTCGAGCGCGAGGAAGTGCGCGCGGTAGTGGATCAGTTCGTCGATAGACTCGTGCACATCGGCCAATGCGGTGTGGCGCTGGGCTTTCTTGAACGACGCGCAGACCGCGGGCTTCCAGCGGCGCGCGAGTTCCTTGAAAGTGCTCACATCGACATTGCGGTAGTGGAAGAAGGCTTCGAGCTTGGGCATGTAATTGACCAGGAAGCGCCGGTCCTGGCCTATGCTGTTGCCGCACAGCGGCACCTTGCCCTTGGGCACATAGCGCGACAGGAACGCGATCAGCTCGCGCTCGGCCTGGGCTTCGTCGACTTCCGACGCCTTGACGCGCTCGATCAGGCCGCTGCGGCCATGCGTGCCCTTGTTCCAGGCATCCATGCCATTGAGCAGCGCATCGCTCTGATGGATGGCGAAGACCGGGCCTTCGACGCGTATCGACAGATCGGAATTGGTGACCACGACGGCGATTTCGATCACCCTGTCGGTCTCGGGCTGCAAGCCGGTCATTTCACAGTCTAGCCAGACGAGATTCAAATCGGATTTCGCAAGCACGGGAGGGTTGGAGATGGGGGCATCGGACATGGCGCGAATTGTCGCCTACACTGCCCGCAGATGCTTTCGCCTACCCCATTTTCACCTTCGCTGCTGTTGACTCTGGGCTTTGCCGCGCTGCTCGTGCTGCAACTGCTCACACGGTTGTGGCTGCTGTCGCGCCAGGTGCGCCATGTCGCGCGCCACCGCGCCCAAGTGCCCGCGGCGTTTGCCCAGCATGTGCCGCTCGCGGCCCACCAAAAGGCCGCCGATTACACGCTGGCCAAGGCGCGTGTGGGTCTGATCGACCTCGCGCTGTCCACCGCCCTGCTGCTGGCCTGGACGCTGCTCGGCGGCCTCGACGCGCTGCACCAGCAACTGCTGCAGTGGCTGGGCCAGGGCCTGCACCAGCAGCTCGCGCTGCTGGCCGCGTTCACGCTGATATCGGGCCTGGCCGGCCTGCCGCTGTCGCTGTACCAGACCTTTGTCGTCGAGCAGCGCTTTGGCTTCAACAAGCTCACGCCAAGGCTCTGGCTTGCCGACCTGGTCAAGTCGACGCTGGTCGGCGCCGTGATCGGCCTGCCGCTGGCCGCACTGATCCTCTGGCTCATGGCTTCGAGCGGCGCGCTCTGGTGGCTCTGGGCCTGGATCGTCTGGGCCGGCTTCAATCTGCTGCTGATGTGGCTGTACCCCAGCGTGATCGCGCCGCTGTTCAACCGCTTCGAGCCGCTCAAGGACGAGGCCATACAGCAGCGCGTGACGGCGCTGATGCAGCGCTGCGGCTTTTCGGCCAAGGGCCTGTTCGTCATGGACGGCAGCCGCCGCTCGGCCCATGCCAACGCCTACTTCACGGGCTTTGGTTCGGCCAAGCGCGTGGTGTTCTACGACACGCTGCTCAAGCAGCTTGCGCCGAACGAAGTCGAAGCCGTGCTGGCCCACGAGCTGGGCCATTTCAAGCACCGCCATATCACCAAGCGCCTGGTCGGCCTGTTCGCCATGAGCCTGGCCGCGCTGGCCCTGCTCGGCTGGCTGTCGCAGCAGCCCTGGTTCTACACCGGCCTGGGCGTGCGCCCCAGCCTCGACATGCTGCTTTCGGGCGCCAGCGCCCTGGCCGGCAACGAAGCCGTCGCGCTGCTGCTGTTCATGCTGGTGGTGCCGGTGTTGAGCTTCTTTCTCGCGCCCCTGATGTCCTATTTCTCGCGCCGCGACGAGTTCCAGGCCGATGCCTACGCCGCGGCCCAGGCCGAGGGCGGCGCGCTGGCGTCGGCACTGCTGACCCTCTACGAAGACAACGCCTCGACGCTCACGCCCGACCCGACCTACGTCGCTTTCTACTATTCGCACCCACCGGCCATAGAGCGCCTGGCGCGCCTGCCGGCGCCCGCTCCTGCCCTGGCACCCAACGCATCATGACAACCACCCCACTCAAGCAACAGGACTGGTCCACCCAGCCACGCCGCGCACTCTCCGCCACGCAACTGGTTTCGCAACTCGCACAGACCGAAGGCTGGCAACTCAGCGGCGACGGCGCCGACGTGGCGATCGAGAAGACCTATTCGTTCGTGAACTATTACGAGACCATGGCCTTCGTCAATGCCGTGGCGCTGATCGCCCACCAGCAGGACCACCATCCGGACCTCAAGGTGTCATACAACCGCTGCCACGTGCGCTTCAACACCCATGACGTGGGCGGCGTCTCGGCCACGGACTTCGATTGCGCGCGCCGCATCGACGCCTTGCTCGCATGACGCAGGACAGCACCCGCCCCGAAGGCCTGGTCGTTGCGAGCCACGGCCGCCACTGCGTGGTCGAAGCCCCGGACGGCTCGCGCCGCATCTGTCACCCGCGCGGCAAGAAGAGCCAGGCCGTGGTCGGCGACCATGTGCGCTGGATCATGCCCAACGCGGGCCAGGGCGACGAAGGCACGATAGAAAAAGTGCTGCCGCGGCGCAACCTGTTCTACCGCCAGGACGAGATCCGCACCAAGTCGTTTGCGGCCAACATCGACCAGGTGCTGATCCTGATCGCGGCCGACCCGGTGTTTTCCGAAAGCCAGCTCGCGCGCGCGCTGATTGCCGCCGAAGCCTCGCACATCACGCCGCTGATCGCGCTCAACAAGAGCGATCTGGTCGAGCCGTTCGCGCGCGCCTGGGAACGGCTGCTGCCCTACCGCCACATGCGCCACGGCAGCGACCAGCTCAACTACGGCGTGCTGCCGCTGTCGCTGACCGAATCGAGCGAGACCGACCGCGCGGCGCTGATGCAGCACCTCAAGGGCAAGGCCACGCTGGTGCTGGGCCCCTCGGGCTCGGGCAAGAGCACGCTGATCAACCTGCTGATACCCGGCGCGCGCGCGCAGACCGGCGAAATCTCCCAGGCCTTGAACTCGGGCAAGCACACCACGACCAGCACCACCTGGTACTGGGTCGACGAGGAGCGCCAGACCGCGCTGCTCGACTCGCCGGGATTCCAGGAGTTCGGCCTGCACCACATCGGCCCCATGGACCTCGCGCGCTGCATGCCCGACATAGGCGCACGCGCGGCCGACTGCAAGTTCTACAACTGCACCCACCTGCATGAGCCAGGCTGCGCGGTGATGGCCGAAGTCGACGCCAAGGACAGCCCGCACCACATCAGCGCCAACCGCTACCGGATCTACCAGGACCTGTTCGAGGAACTGAGCGCCGAGCGGCGCTACTGAAAAGCGCCCCATTGGGGGCGCAGGGAACTAGCCCAGCAGGCGCGCCAGCGTCAGCAGTGCCAGCAGCAGCAGCCACACCACCACCGAGCGCCAGACCAGGCCCACCACGCTGCGCAGGTGGCTCAGCTCGGGCAGGCGGCCCGGTGTGGAGTCGCTGTCGTCGAAGTCGGCCTCGCCATCGAAGCCCGGCATCAGCGATGCGTCCTCGCGCGCCTTCAGCGCTTCGCCGCCCAGGCGCACGTTGATCGCGCCCGCCGTGGCGGCCAGCAGCACGCCGTCGTTGTCGTTGGGAAAGCGCTGCGCATGGAAGCGCCAGCCGTCGATCGCTTCCTCGAAGCTGCCGACCACCGCGAAGCTCAGCGCCGTGAGGCGCGCGGGCAGCCAGTCGATCCACATCCAGGCCTGGCGCGCCGCGCTTTGCAGGCGCTCGCTCACGGGCTGGGCGCCCATGAAGCCCTGGCGCGACCAGTAGCGCGAAACGAACTCGGCCGAACGGTACAGCACCGCACCCATGGGCCCCAGGCCCAGCGCCGCGAGCGCCGAATACCAGAACAGCACGCCGAACACATGGCGGTGGGCCGCGAGCACCGAGTACTCGATCACATGGCGCACCACCTGGCTGCGCGGCACCTCGGTGGTGTCGACCTGCTGCCATTGGGCGAGTTCTTCGCGCGCGGTGAATTCATCGGCCCCTTCGAGCGCATCGCGGATGCGCGTGAAATGGTGGCTGAACTGCCGAAAGCCCAGCGTCACGTAGAGCACGGCAACATTCCAGACCAGGGCCAGCGGCCAGCCCACAAGCCACGTCAGCAACAGGTGCACGCCCAGGGCGAGCAACGCCGGAGCCAGCACGGCAAGGCCCCAGGCGACCCAGCCGTGATACGACTGGCCTGCATCGAAATTGCGGCGCACGGAGACGGTCCAGGCGCGCAATCCCGCGTGAACGGCATTGCTGCGGGCCAGCGGGCGGGCCTGCTCGATCAGCAAGGCAAACAGGATGGCGAAGAAACTCATGCGGCCATCATACTTTGCCTCTGCAACAGGTGGACCTCAACTCGCCAGGGTCGGAGCTTTTCAAGCCTGCATGAAGCGATAGAAGTTGCGCAACATGCCCGCGGTGGCGCCCCAGATATAGCGCTGCACGGCGCCGTCCTGGTAGGGCATGGACAACCATTCGCGCCGTCCTTCGGGGCGATCGAGCGCATGGCGCTGGTGGTTGGCGGGGTCGAGCACGAAGGCCAGCGGCACCTCGAACAGGTCCGCCACCTCATAGGGGTTGGGCTGGTAGCGCGCATCGGCCGGCACCAGGCCCACGACCGGCGTCACGACAAAGCCGGTGCCGGTCACGTAGGGCGGCAGATTGCCCAGCACTTCAACCAGCGCCGGGTCCAGGCCGACCTCTTCCTGGGCTTCGCGCAGCGCCGTCGCGGTCGCATCCGCATCCTCGGGGTCGCGCTTGCCGCCCGGAAACGCCACCTGGCCCGAATGCGCGGACAGATGGAGCGTGCGCTCGGTCAGCAGCACCATGGGCTCGGCGCGCTGCACGATGGCGATCAGCACCGCGGCTTCGGCCGGCGCGCGGTCGGACAAGCGGCGTTCGCGTTCGATCTCGGGCGACCACAGCGGCGGCGCCGCGAAGCGGTGGCGCAGCGCCTGCGCCGTCTGCGCGCTTGCGGGCACGGCGGGCAGATGGCTGTCCACCGCCAGCACCGGCACCGAACGCGGATCGAAGCCCGGCGCCAGGAGGCTGGGGCGGGGAGAAACCGAGGTAGAAGGGAGCACAGACCTGTCCCGGAAAAAATGCGGAGCGCCCGCAAAAATAAAAAAGCCGCTACAGCGAACTGTAGCGGCTTTCCCGAAGCGCCTAGGCGATTCAGGCGGCGGTAGCGGGCGCTGCTGCTGCAGGCGCGGCTGCCGTCTTGCGAGCTGGCAGCTTTTCCTTGATACGTGCCGACTTGCCGCTGCGCTCGCGCAGGTAGTACAGCTTGGCACGGCGCACGTCACCGCGGCGCTTGACTTCGATACCGGCGATCAGCGGGCTGTACGTCTGGAACGTACGCTCCACGCCTTCACCGCTGGAGATCTTGCGAACAGTGAAGCCGCTGTTGAGGCCGCGGTTGCGCTTGGCAATCACGACGCCTTCGTAGGCCTGCACACGCTTGCGCGCGCCTTCAACCACGTTCACGCTCACGATGACGGTGTCACCAGGAGCAAACGGGGGGATGGTCTTGTTCAAGCGGGCAATTTCTTCCTGCTCAAGAGTCTGGATCAGATTCATGGTTACATCCAACGATCTTGTCCGCGCCACAATTGGCAAGCACCGGGATTGGTGCTGTATGGCTGCATTGCTTGCCCAGAGCTATGAGCTCGGGCTCCTCGAATGCAGCGGCCGGCAGAGGATCGACAGCCCTCGATTATAGCCCGTCTGCTATTTTTGCCAAAACTGCTTCGTCCTTGCGGGTCAGATGCCCGGCTTCGCGCGCCTGGGCCAGCAGATCGGGCCGGTTGCGCGCCGTGATCTCCAGGCTCTGGTCGCGGCGCCAGCGCTCGATCAGCGCGTGGTGGCCCGACATCAGCACCGGCGGCACTTCCTGGCCCTGCCAGACTTCGGGACGCGTGTAATGCGGGCAGTCGAGCAGGCCGTTGAGGCTGGGGTTGAAGCTGTCGAGCTGGTGACTGCCTTCGTCGTTGAGCACGCCGGGCTGCAGCCGCGTGACCGCGTCGAGCAGAGCCATGGCGGCGATTTCGCCGCCGGACAGCACGAAGTCGCCCAGGCTGATCTGCGCGTTCACATGGGTGTCGATGAAACGCTGGTCAATGCCTTCATAGCGGCCGCACAGCAGGATCGCGCCCGGGCCTTGCGCCCAATGCTCCACCGAGGGGTGGTCGAGCTTCTTGCCAATGGGCGAGAACAGCACCAGCGGCGCCTGTGCGTCCGGGCCTTCTGCGCGGTCGGCACGGATGGCATCCAGGCAGGCCTGCAGCGGCTCGGCCATCATCACCATGCCCGGGCCGCCGCCGAACGGCCGGTCGTCGACGCGGCGGTAATTGCCCTGAGCGAAATCGCGCGGATTCCACAGCCGTACCTTGACCTGCTCCGAGGAATAGGCGCGGCGCGTGACGCCGCTGGCGAGAAACGGCGCGAACAGCTCCGGAAACAAGGTGATGATGTCAAAACGCATGGCTTGGACCCTTCCTGCACGGCATGGGCAGCGTCAACGAAACACAGGCCATCAATAATCCGTTTGCCAGTCGACCGTGATGCGACGCTCCGACAGTTCGACCTTGTCCACATAGGCCGACACAAACGGGATCATGCGCTCCAGCGTTTTCCCATCTTCCTCGTAGGCAATCACCAGCACGGTCTGCGGACCGGTCGACATCAGGTCCTTGACCTGGCCCAGCACCAGGCCTTCGCGGTTGATCACGTCCAGGCCCAGCAGGTCGACCCAGTAGTACTCGTCTTCGGCGGCCTGGGGAAACTCGGCGCGCGAGACAAAAATGCGTGCGCCCTTGAGCGCTTCGGCCGCCGTGCGGTCGGCCACGGCCTCGGCGGTGGCGACAATGGAGCCCGAATGCTCGCGCGACTGCTTGACCGGCATCAGCACGGTGCCGGTGAACGTGCGCGCGCCGCGCTCGGACGGCTGCAGAAACCATTGCTTGGAAGACAGCAGCACTTCGGCGTCGGCACTGAAAGGCAGCACCTTGAACCATCCCTTGACACCCCAGGCGTCCGCAATGCGGCCGACCTCTACGGCGTCGGCAGGCAGTTGAGCGGGTTCGAAGACAGGAAAAAGGGCCATGGTGCTAAATCTTGATAAACAAAAAAAGGCGGGTTCCGCAAGCATAAGCCACGGAACCCGCCTTCAGGGAAGCGTCAGATTAAGCAGCTGCCTTGGAGGCTTGCTTGATCAGGCGGTCCACCGTAGGCGACGATTGTGCGCCCACGCTCTTCCAGTACGTCAGACGGTCTTGCGCAATGCGCAGACCTTCTTCGCCGCCACGTGCGGTTGGGTTGTAGAAACCCAGACGCTCGATGAAGGCGCCATCACGGCGGGTGCGCTTGTCAGCCACAACGATGTTATAGAAAGGACGGGCCTTGGAGCCGCCGCGAGAAAGTCGAATGACGACCATAATTTATCCTTTGGGTGGTTTGCAGCAATTGCTGCAATGTTTTCTGCCACGTTGAGACACGCGACATGGCCACCCGGCCAGCGACACGCAGCAAAGCTCACGATTATATCGACTTCTTTCATTTATGCCTAATATCCGCACCAGCCACGAGTCAGACATCCCTGCAATCACCGCAATCTACCGCCACCACGTGCTGCATGGCACGGGCACTTTCGAGATTGACCCGCCCAACGAGCAGGACATGACTGCACGCCGCGCCGATGTGCTTTCGCGCGGCCTGCCCTACCTCGTGGCCGAAGGTGACGACGGCCGGATCCTGGGATTCAGCTACGCCAACTGGTTCAAGCCGCGGCCCGCCTACCGCTTCTCGGCCGAGGACTCGATCTATGTGGCGGATTCCGCACGCGGCCAGGGCGTGGGCCGGTTGCTGCTGCAGGCGCTTTGCGACCAGGCGCAGGCCGCGGGCGTGCGCAAGCTGCTGGCGGTGATCGGCGACTCGGCCAACGCCGGCTCCATCGGCGTGCACCGCGCGGCAGGCTTCAGCGAAATCGGCGTGATGCGCTCCATGGGCTGGAAGTTCGACCGCTGGCTCGACATCGTGCTGATGGAAAAGACGCTGGGCGAAGGCGACACCACGGCGCCGGTCGACAAGGCGTAATCCCGGGCTAGCCGGGCCGGGGCTTCGCACCAATAATGGCCGCATGAAAAGCAAGACCCTGGCCGCGTGGTTGGCCTTCCTCGGCGGGCCGCTGGGCCTGCACCGTTTCTACCTGTTCGGCCTGGGCGACTGGCGCGGCTGGCTGCTGCCGCTGCCCACGGCGCTGGGCATCTATGGCATTCAGCGCGTGCAGCAACTGGGCCAGGATGACCAACTCAGCTGGCTGCTGATTCCGCTGCTGGGCTTCACCATCGCCGGCTGCGCGCTGCGCGCCATCCTGTACGGCCTGACGCCGGCCGACGCCTGGAACGCACGCTTCAACCCTGGCGCGAGCGCCGACGCCGCCCCAGGCCGCACCCATTGGTTCACGGTGTTCGGCATAGGTCTGTCGCTGATGATGGGTGCCACGGTGCTCATGGCCAGCCTGGCCTACAGCTTTCAGCATTACTTCGAGTATCAGATCGAGGAAGCGCGCAGGATTTCCCAGCCGCAGAACTGAAATGAAAAAAGCCGCCGCCCCAGAGGACGACGGCTTTCATATGGGTGCGGCGCAAGATCAGAAGATCTGCAGGCTGACCCAATAGGCAATCGAGGCGACAAACGCGCTGGCCGGAATGGTCAGCACCCAGGCCCAGATGATGTTGCCGGCCACGCCCCAGCGCACCGCGCTGGCACGCTGGGTCGAGCCCACGCCCACGATGGCACCGGTGATGGTGTGCGTGGTCGAGACCGGCACGCCCATGGCCGTGGCGATGAACAGCGTCAGCGCGCCACCGCTTTCGGCGCAGAAGCCGCCCACGGGCTTGAGCTTGGTGATTTTCTGGCCCATGGTCTTGACGATGCGCCAGCCACCGAACATCGTGCCCAGGCCAATGGCGATGTAGCAGGAAATGATGGTCCAGGTAGGCGGCGAAGCGTCGTTGACGCTGGTGTAGCCCGTGGCGATCAGCAGCAGCCAGATGATGCCAATGGTCTTTTGCGCATCATTGCCGCCGTGACCCAGGCTGTAGGCACCGGCCGAAACCAGCTGCAGCCGCCGGAACCACTTGTCGACCTTGTTGGGTCTGGCGCGGCGGCAGATCCAGGCGACCAGCACCATCATCAGCGAACCGAGCAGATAGCCCAGCAGCGGCGACACAAAGATGAAGGCCACGGTCTTCCAGATGCCGCTGGCGATCAGCGAGCCAGCACCCGCCTTGGCAATCACTGCACCGACGATGCCGCCGATCAGCGCATGCGAGGAGCTGCTGGGAATGCCGTAGTACCAGGTGATCAGGTTCCAGGCGATCGCGCCGACGAGCGCGCCGAACACCACATGGGTGTCGACGATGCCCGGCTGCACAATGCCCTTGCCCACCGTCGCGGCAACGCTCAGGTGGAACACGAAGATCGCGACGACATTGAAGAAGGCGGCAAAGACCACGGCCTGCGCGGGTTTGAGCACGCCGGTGGAGACGACGGTCGCAATCGAGTTGGCCGCGTCGTGAAAGCCGTTCATGAAATCGAACAGCAAGGCCAGCGCCACCAGCAAGACCACGACCCAGAGGGCGGCTTGTACGGTTTCCATTATTTCAGGACTCCGCGCCGTATCAGGAATTCTCGAGGACGATGCCCTCGATGTGATTGGCCACGTCCTCACACTTGTCGGTGATGGTTTCGAGCAGTTCGTAGATCGCCTTGAGCTTGATCACTTCACGCACATCGGGCTCTTCACGGAACAGCTTGCTCATGGCCGAGCGCATCACGCGGTCGGCATCGGATTCGAGGCGGTCGATTTCCTCGCAGGTCTTGAGCGCGGCTTCGGCGGTGTTGGCGTCGGAGATGCGGTCCAGCATCTTGACGGCATCGCGCACGCGCTCGCAGCACCTGACGTTCAGGTCGGTCAGGCGCTTGATTTCGTCTGTCATATGACGCACGTCATAAAGCGCCATGGTTTCAGCCGAGTCCTGGATCAGGTCGGCAACGTCGTCCATGGTGTTGATCAGCGAGTGGATCTGCTCACGGTCCAGGGGCGTGATGAAGGTCCGGTGCAAGGCCTTGTTCACGTCGTGGGTCACACGGTCGGCAGCGCGCTCGGCGTTGTCGACGTCCTGTCCATACTTTTCACGCAGATGCAGGTCGTTGTAGTTCGCCACCAGCTGCGAGAACGCATGCGCGGCTTCGACAATGCGATCCGCGTGCTGGTTGAACATTTCAAAAAAATTACCTTCGCGTGGCAGCAGCTTGCCAAATAGCATGGGATTCCTTACCAGGGTTTCTGACGGGCACGCAGGCGAACATACACACACACGAATGCTGGGCAGGGGCTTGCCGGCGTCAACGGGGCGAAGTGTACTCCGGGCAATGTAATAGTCTCGTAATCGAACGCATATGCGATGAATGAGCGCTTGCGCAAACCTTGCCGCCCTCGGCGCCGGGAGCTGAATATCAAGGCGGGCTGCGGCTTGCGGCGCTGTTAGTCATAAAACCAACAGCCCGAAAAAGCCAGAAAGGGTCGGCGTGGAACACCCCGAATGTGACAGGCTTCAGCGTAGATTTTCACTCAAAAGACGAAAATATGTCATAAGCCGTTGCACGATTTGTGCCAGATTGCGCACAACCGAAAAAAATCGCAAAAAAACACGTTGAATCGCGCAGGGTCGAATCGATTCGCGAGTGCATTTAATGCAAACCGAAGCGGTTCAGCGCAATCCTGGAAGTGAAAGTTCAAGGCAAATGGGAAACCTGCGCGGGCTGCACCCGGCTCGGCGCTTGCGTTGCAATGGAGGCGCTGACCGAACGCAGCGCTGCCGCAAACACATTCACCTCGTCGTATTCAGCGCCCGACTCGCGCCGGAACAGCGTGATCGGCGGCAGGCTCCAGTCAAAACGATGCGCCACAATGGCCACGCCCGCAATGCGCACCAGTTCCTCGGCCACATCGAGAGGCACGATGGACACCGCGCGCTCATTGGCGGCCACCAGCTCGCCAATCAGCTTGGCCGACAGGCTTTCGACAAACGGCGGCGGCGGCTTGACGCCGGCGCGCAAGAAAAAATCGGTGATCTGCTCGCGCATGGGCGTGCTGCGCGGCCCCAGCACCCAATCCAGCCCGGTCAGCTCATTCCACTGCAGCGGCCGCCGCGCCAGCCGCGCCGCCAGGCGGCGGTGGGCAATGAGGCGGGGTTCCTGCGCATACAGGATCTCATGGCGCAGCTGCGACATGTCGAGCACCGCCGATGTGCGGCCGATCACGCAGTCAAGCGCGTGCGCGCGCAGCTTCTGCAGCAGTTGGTCGCTGGTGTCTTCATACAGCGTGACCGTGACTTCCCGGCCTTGCGCGCGGGTGCGCGCTATGGCCGCCGCGAGCAGCTTGCCCGGCAGGAAAGGAATCACGCCCACATGCAGGTGCGCCGCGCGTCCCTGGCCCACGGCCTCGATGTCATCGGCCCAGTGCCGCAGATCGGCCAGCATGGTCTCGCAGCGCGACAGCACCAGCTCCCCGGTCGGCGTGGGCACCATGCCCTGCGAAGTGCGCTGGAACAGCGGCGCGCCAAACAGCGCCTCGAGCTCCGCCAGGCTCTGGGTCACGGCGGGCTGGCTGGTCGCCATCTGCTCGGCCACCCGGGTCAGCGAGCGGTGCGCGCGGATCGCCTGCAGCAGCAGCAGGTGCTTCATCCGAAGGCGCGTGGCCAGGCGCTGGGCCAGTCCCGTGGCGGGTAGATCCGAAATGCGTGACGACATAAGAAAATTCATATCGATATATATGAATTCCAAATTATCTACTTATGAGCCAGCCGGACAATCACCCCCATCAAGACAAGGGGAGAGAACAATGGAACAGGTCTATGTCTGGGCGGCCGTGGGAGCGATCGCTGCGGGCTTTGTGCAGGGGCTGTCGGGCTTTGCCTTTGGCATGGTGGCGATGTCCTTCTGGGTCTGGACGCTGGAGCCGCGACTGACCGCAGCACTGACGGTGTTCGGCGCGCTGACCGGCCAGATCATTGCCGCGTTGAGCGTGCGGCGCGGCTTTGACTGGAAGCTGCTGCTGCCGTTCGTGCTCGGCGGCCTGGCAGGCGTTCCATTGGGCGTGGCGGTTCTTCCGCACCTGAGCATCCATTGGTTCAAGCTGCTGCTGGGCACGCTGCTGGTGATCTGGTGTCCCTGCATGCTGTTTGCCGGCAAGCTGCCCCGATGGAAGGCCGGCGGTCGCCTGGGCGATGCCGTGGCCGGCATGGTGGGCGGCGTGATGGGCGGAATCGGCGGCATGACCGGCGCCGTGCCCACGCTGTGGTGCACGCTCAAGGGCTTCGACAAGGACGCGCAGCGCGCGGTGATCCAGAACTTCAACCTGTCCATGCTGCTGGTCACCATGGGAACCTATCTCGCCACCGGCATCGTCACCCGCGACATGCTGCCCTTTTTCGCCATCGTTGCCCCGGCAATGCTGGTGCCCACGCTACTGGGCGCGAAACTCTATGTGCGGCTGAGCGAAGCGCATTTTCGCCAGATGGTGCTGCTGCTGCTCACCAGCTCGGGCATCGCGCTGATGGCCTCGGCCCTGCCCCATTTCCTTGGCGCCAGCACGCTGGGCCCGGGTTGAGGCCTACGTTTTTCCGGCTTCCTCGTCCCATTTCCTCAGCAGCGCCAGCTTCTCGCCAATCTTGCTTTCCAGGCCGCGCGGCACGGGCCGGTACCAGCCGGGCTCGGCCAGGCCGTCGGGCAGATAGGTTTCACCGGCCGCATAGGCATTGGGCTCGTCGTGCGCATAGCGGTATTCGTGGCCGTAACCCAGCTCCTTCATCAGCTTGGTGGGCGCGTTGCGCAGATGCACCGGCACTTCGCGGCTCTTGTCCTGCTTCACGAAGGCCTTGGCCTGGTTGTAGGCGTTGTAGCCCGCATTGCTCTTGGCCGCGATCGCCAGATAGATCACCGCCTGGCCCAGCGCCAGCTCGCCTTCGGGGCTGCCCAGCCGCTCGTAGGTCAGCGCGGCATCATTGGCGATCTGCATGGCGCGCGGGTCGGCCAGGCCTATGTCTTCCCAGGCCATGCGCACGATGCGCCGCGACAGATAGCGCGCATCGGCGCCACCGTCGAGCATGCGCGTGAGCCAGTAGAGCGCGGCGTCGGGGTGCGAACCGCGCACCGACTTGTGCAGCGCCGAAATCTGGTCGTAGAAGTTGTCGCCGCCCTTGTCGAAACGCCGCGCGTTCAGCGTCAAGGCGTTTTCGAGAAACTCCGCCGTGATGCGCGTGATGCCCGAGGTGCGGGCCGCGGTGCTGGTCTGCTCGAGCAGGTTCAGAAAGCGGCGCGCGTCGCCATCGGCATAGCCGATGAGGGTATCCGTTGCCGGTTCGTCGAATGACAGCTCGCCCAGCGCCTTTTCCTGCGTGCGCTGCAGCAGCAGCTTGAGTTCGTCGTCGGTCAGCGACTTGAGCACATAGACCTGGGCGCGCGACAGCAGCGCCGAGTTGACTTCGAACGACGGGTTCTCGGTGGTTGCGCCTATGAACGTCACCAGGCCGCTTTCGGCATAGGGCAGCAGCGCATCCTGCTGGGACTTGTTGAAGCGGTGGATTTCGTCGACGAACAGGATGGTGTGCTTGCCCATGGCCAGGTTCTGCTGGGCCTGCTCCATCGCCGCGCGTATGTCCTTGACGCCCGAGAACACCGCAGACAGCGCGATGAACTCGCACTTGAAAGCGGTCGCCGTGAGGCGTGCCAGCGTGGTCTTTCCGACCCCCGGCGGCCCCCAGAAAATCATCGAATGCGGCTTGCCCGACTGAAAAGCCAGGCGCAGCGGCTTGCCTTCGCCCAGCAGGTGCGACTGGCCGACGACGTCGTCCAGCGTCCTGGGCCTGAGGGCTTCGGCCAGCGGCGCCACCGGATCCTGCGTGAAAAGGTCAGGCATGGCTTGCCTCCAGGTGCAGGGCCGCAGGTAAGTAGCAGTGAAGATAAATATGCATGGCAGTAATGGAACGCAGCAGCGAAGCTGTGCCACCAAGCTTAGCCGCTTGCCGGCGTGCAGGCACGCAGCGCAGACAATAGGCCCGGTCAAACCTGGGCCCGCCGACAGGCCATGCCGCCCTTGTCCTACCAACCAGTGGGCGCCCACTTAGAATCCAACCCTTTTCGTGCACCGGCAGACAGCATCCGGAACAAATTCCTTCTTATGCAGACCCTACAGACGCGCGACCTGATCGCGCTTGGCTTCCTGACCTTTGCGCTCTTCCTGGGGGCTGGCAACATCATTTTCCCGCCCATGGTGGGCCTGGCCGCGGGTGAGCACCTGTGGAGCGCGGCGCTGGGGTTTCTGCTCACGGGCGTGGGCCTGCCACTGCTGACCGTGGTCGCGCTGGCGCGCGTGGGCGGCGGCATGGATGCGATCACCGCACCGCTGGGCCGCGTCGGCGGCACGCTGCTCGGGGTTGCAGTCTATCTGACCATAGGCCCGTTGTTCGCCACGCCGCGCACCGCCACCGTTTCGTTTGAAATGGGCCTGGCGCCATTCGTGGGCCATGGCGCCGGCGCGCTGCTCGGCTACACCTGCGGCTATTTCGCGCTGGTCATGCTGCTGGCGCTGTTTCCCGGCAAGCTGATGGACAACGTCGGCAAGATCATCACCCCGGTGCTGATCCTGGCGCTGGCCGTGCTTGGCGGTGCGGCGTTTCTGCTGCCCGCGGGAAGCATGCTTCCCAGTACAGGCGACTACCAGCAGGCCGCGCTGGCCGAAGGCTTCACCCAGGGCTACCAGACCATGGATGCGCTGGGTGCGCTGGTGTTCGGCATCGTGATCGTCAACGCCATCAAGGACACGGGCGTGACCGATGCGCGCCTGCAGACGCGCTACGCAATCATCGCGGGCATGATCGCAGCCCTGGGGCTGTGCCTGGTCTACATCTCGCTGATGCACCTGGGCGCGCACAGCGGCTCCATGGTTCCCGATGCCAGCAGCGGCGTGCAGATCCTGACGGCATACGTGCAGCACACTTTCGGCACGGCCGGCATGGTGCTGCTCGCGGCGGTGATCATTCTGGCCTGCCTGACCACGGGCGTGGGCCTGGTCAGCGCCTGCGCCACCTATTTCAGCGACCTGGTCCCGGGCTCGTCCTATCGCGGCATGGTGGTCGCGCTGAGCCTGGTGAGCCTGCTGCTTGCCAACCAGGGACTGGAGAAGTTGATCACGGTCGCGGTACCGGTGCTGGTGGCGATCTACCCCATGGCGATCGCACTGGTCTGCCTGAGCCTGCTGTCAGGCATGTGGAAGTCGGCGCCGCGCGTGTTCGTGCCGGTGATGCTGGTCGCGCTGGTGTTTGGCCTGCTCAACGCCTTGCAGGCCATAGGCATGAGCGGCTGGACGCCGCAATGGCTGGAACAATTGCCGGGCACCGCGATGGGCCTGGGCTGGCTGCTGCCCGTGGCCGCCACACTGATGGCCTGCGCGCTGATGGACAGGCTGCAGCCGGTGCGCGCGCGCGCCTGAGAACGGTTTAAGGCGCGAGCACGTCAGCGCCCTTGGGCGCGACGAACTTGAAGGTTTCCGCGGGCAGGCTGGCGCTGGTCTGCACGCCCGTGAAGCGCATCAGCGAGCGCTGGCCGAAGCTGTCGAGCATGTCGACGGCCGCAAGCTTGTCGCCCGCAAAGCCCACGCGCACGCTCTTGAGCTGGCCGTCCTTGGCCTTGGGCAAGGCCTCCACCCATTGCAGGCCGTCCTGGTCGGGCGCGGCCTTGAGGTCGAAATCGGCACGCAATGCCTGGACGCTGGCCGCCGAGGCGAGAATGGCCGCGGGCGTGGCGTCGAGCACCTTGGCCTGGGCGCGCTGCGTGACCTGATTCAGGTCGGCGTCGTACATCCACAGCGTCTTGCCGTCGGCGACGATCACCTGCTCGAACGGCTTGCGGTATTCGAACTTGAAACGGCCTGGCCGCTGGAACGAGAACTGGCCGCTCGAAGTCTTGCTGCGCGCCGCCTGGCCGTCCTTGGCCGGTGCCGTCACGGTCTGCGTGAAGTCGGCCTTGCCCGCCTGCGCGCCCTGCATGAACGCCTCGAGGCTTTGCAGGCCGTCGGCCTGGGCCAGGCCGGCTGCGGCCACCAACAAGATACTGGTCACAAATCGCTTCATACACTCTCCATCCTATGGCGCAAGCACCTATTCATTGCGCGCCGGCACCAGCACCTCGCGCTGTCCGCTGGTCGTGAGCGAACTCACCAGACCGGCTTTTTCCATGTCTTCCAGCAGGCGCGCCGAGCGGTTGTAGCCTATGCGCAGCTTGCGCTGCACGTACGAGATGCTGGCCTTGCGGTCCTTGAGGACCACTTCGACAGCTTGGTCATACATGGGGTCTTTTTCGCCGTTTCCATCCCCATCGCCACCGATTTCGCCATCGCCATCGACGACGCCGCCTTCGAGCACGCCTTCGATATAGTCGGGCTCGCCCTGTTCCTTGAGGTAGTTGACGACGCGGTGCACTTCCTCATCGCTGACGAAAGCGCCGTGCACGCGTATCGGCAGGCCGGTGCCGCTGGCCATGTAGAGCATGTCGCCCATGCCCAGCAGCGCTTCGGCGCCCATCTGGTCGAGCACGGTGCGGCTGTCGATCTTGCTGCTGACCTGGAAGGCAATGCGGGTCGGGATGTTGGCCTTGATCAGGCCGGTGATCACGTCCACGCTGGGGCGCTGGGTGGCGAGAATCAGGTGGATGCCCGCGGCGCGCGCCTTCTGCGCCAGGCGCGCGATCAGCTCCTCGATCTTCTTGCCGACCACCATCATCAGGTCGGCAAGCTCATCGATCACGATCACGATGTGCGGCAGGCGGTCCAGCGGCTCGGGCGACTCGGGCGTGAGGCTGAACGGGTTGTAGATGAAGCTTTCCTTGGCTCTGGCTTCGTCGATTTTTGCGTTGTAGCCCGCAAGATTGCGCACGCCCAGCTTGCTCATCAGCTTGTAGCGGCGCTCCATTTCGGCCACGCACCAGGTCAGGCCGTTGGCCGCCTGCTTCATGTCGGTGACCACGGGGCACAGCAGGTGCGGAATGCCTTCGTAGACCGACATTTCGAGCATCTTGGGGTCTATCATCAGCAGGCGCACGTCGCGCGCCTCGGCCTTGTAGAGCAGCGACAGGATCATGGCGTTGATCCCCACCGACTTGCCCGAACCGGTGGTGCCCGCGACCAGCACATGCGGCATCTTGGCCAGGTCGGCGACCACGGGATTGCCGACGATGTCCTTGCCCAGGCCCATGGTCAGCATGCTCTTGGCATCGTGGTAGACCTTGGAGCCCAGCACTTCGGACAGGCGTATCGACTGGCGCTTGGCGTTGGGCAGCTCCAGCGCCATGTAGTTCTTGCCGGGAATGGTTTCGACCACGCGCACCGAGACCAGCGACAGCGAGCGCGCGAGGTCCTTGCCCAGGCCGACGACCTGCGAGCCCTTGACGCCGGTCGCCGGCTCGATTTCGTAGCGCGTGATCACCGGGCCGGGCATGGCCGCGACCACGCGCACCTCGACGCCGAAATCCTTGAGCTTCTTCTCTATCATGCGGCTGGTCATTTCCAGCGTATCTGCCGAGACCGTTTCCTGGCGCTGCTGCGCCGCGTCGAGCAGTTCGACCTGGGGCAGCTTGGTGTCGGGCAGCTCGTGGAACAGCGGCTTTTGCTTTTCCTTGATCACGCGCTCGCTGGGCGCGGCCGCGGCCTCCATGACCGGCTCGATGATCTGCACCGGCAGCGGATGGCTCTCGACGCTTTCGGTGCGCTCTTCCTGCACATCGACCTGGCGCGCACGCGCGGCCTTGCGGCCCACGGCGACGTCCTTGGCCTTCTCATGCTGGGCGCGGCTCACGCGCACCATGGAATAGATGCGCTTGCCCATGCGCTCGGCGAGCTGGCCCCAGGAAAAGCCGAACACCAGCGCCGTGCCCAGCACCAGCAGCACGATGCCGGCCAGGCCCGAGCCGGTGAAGCCCAGCCATTGCATGCCGTGCAAGCCGAACACATAGCCGACGACGCCGCCCGCGTGCCCGGGCAGCAGCGATTCGAAACGGTACATGCGCGACCATTCCAGCGAAGTGCTGGCCATCATCAGCAGCGCCAGCCCGCCCCAGAAGCGCAGGCGGCGCAGCCACAGCGGGTCGGCCGGCGCGACGCCGCCGCGCGTCCAGCGCAGCAGCGAGCCCAGCCAATTGCTCACGGCGGCCAGCACCAGCCACCAGACCGAGAAGCCGAAGCCGAAATAGCAGGTGTCGGCGAGCCAGGCGCCCGAGCGCCCGAACCAGTTGTGCACCCAGCCCCCTTCGAGCGCGCCCGAGGTCGACCATGCCGGGTCCTGCGGCGAATAGCTCAGCAGCGACAGCAGCAGGAACACCAGCGCCAGCAGCCCCACGATGAGGCTGACTTCATGGCCGAAGCGGGCCAGGCCGGTGCGGGTGGATGATTTCCCTGAGGAACCGTTCAGGGCATTCAATGTGTAAGTCATACGCAAGCGGGAGCTTACCCCACCGCCCGCCCGCGCACAGGACTTGCCGTGTGGGAGAACGCAGACACTTGCAACAAGACGTTCAAATTTCAAGCATTTGATGATTTTTTACAATGCCGGTGATTGAAGCGCCACGCACACGGAAACTCCGCGTGCGGGAGATACTCCACCATCTGTCTACCTCCACATGCCGACCGTCGGCATGTTTTCCATGAGTGCAACCATGTCCACTACGCAACACGCCAAAGTTCTGATTCTCGGCTCCGGCCCCGCAGGCTATTCCGCCGCCATCTATGCCGCCCGTGCGAACCTCAAGCCGCTGCTCGTGACCGGCATGGCCCAGGGCGGCCAGCTGATGACGACCACCGACGTGGACAACTGGCCGGCCGACGTGATGGGCGTGCAAGGCCCCGAACTGATGCAGCGCTTCCAGCAGCATGCCGAGCGCTTCCAGACGCAAATCGTTTTCGACCATATCAACAAGGTCGACTTCAGCCAGCGCCCGTTCACGCTGACCGGCGACTCGGGCACCTATACCTGCGATGCGCTGATCATCGCCACCGGCGCTTCGGCCAAGTACCTGGGCCTGCCTTCCGAAGAGGCCTTCATGGGCCGCGGCGTTTCGGGCTGCGCGACCTGTGACGGTTTCTTCTACCGCGAGCAGCCGGTCTGCGTGGTCGGCGGCGGCAACACGGCCGTCGAAGAAGCGTTGTATCTGTCCAACATCGCCAGCAAGGTCACGCTGGTCCACCGCCGCGACAAGTTCAAGGCCGAGCCCATCCTGGTCGACAAGCTGCACGAGAAAGTCAAGGCCGGCAAGATCGAGCTCAAGACCCATTTCACGCTCGACGAAGTGCTGGGCGACCAATCCGGCGTGACCGGCATACGCCTCAAGAGCACGCAGGACGGCCATACCGAAGACATCGCGCTGCAAGGCTGCTTCATCGCCATCGGTCACTCGCCCAACACCGACATCTTCCAGGGCCAGCTGGAAATGGAAAACGGCTACATCGTCACGCAAGGCGGCCTCAAGGGCTTTGCCACGCAGACCAGCGTTCCCGGCGTGTTTGCCGCGGGCGACGTGCAGGACCATGTCTACCGCCAGGCCATCACCAGCGCCGGCACGGGCTGCATGGCCGCGCTCGACGCACAGCGCTTCCTCGAGCAGGAATAAGGTCTTTCGCTGGCACGCGCCAAGGCGCGGCGCCTATAATCGCAGGCTTTGCTGAATTTGAGCATGCCCCACAGGGGGCGTGCAAGGCTTGCCACAGGTTCAGCGACGGGTTACCGCCACCCGAATTCTGGCGAGGTGAGGCCATGGACACGACCTGCGCAACTGTGCAGGGCTCGGTGACCACGGCTGTAAAAAACTATCGGAGTGTCCTCATGGCACGCGTATGTGATGTAACGGGCAAGAAGCCCATGGTGGGAAACAATGTTTCCCACGCCAACAACAAGACCAAGCGTCGTTTCCTGCCTAACCTGCAGTACCGTCGTTTCTGGGTGGAAACCGAGAACCGTTGGGTGCGCCTGCGCGTTTCCAGCGCTGCTCTGCGCCTGATCGACAAGAACGGTATCGACGCCGTGCTCGCAGACCTGCGTGCCCGTGGCCAAGCCTAATTCCCTGAAGGAGAAATACCATGGCATCTAAAGGCGGACGCGACAAGATCAAGCTGGAATCCACTGCGGGTACCGGTCACTTCTACACCACTACCAAGAACAAGAAGACAATGCCTGAAAAGATGTTGATCATGAAGTTCGATCCCAAGGCTCGCAAGCATGTCGAGTACAAGGAAATGAAGCTCAAGTAAGCGCTTCCCGAGAGTGGCCGCGGCTCAGGCTGCACGCTCTCAAGCTTCTTGAAAAAGGACACTTCGGTGTCCTTTTTTCGTTGGCGCACATACTGCATTGCACTCCCCGGCAACTAGGGCACACCCTCCTGTGCTCCGTATTGCAGCCCCATCCAAGTGAGCGCACACTATCGATGATCGGCAGACACAGCTGTGAATGGGAGGTCATTCGGCTGCTGCAGACCGCCCCGTGGAGCGCAAATGAAACGCTACATCATTCTGAAATACGTCTATCAGCGCCGCATCAGCAAACGTGAACTCGACACCGGCATACTCTCGCTGGAAAGCGCTCTGCCCGCGGTGTCCACCGAACACCTGCCCGAACATGCGGTCAGTGAGCTCAAGAACGATCCCCAGGTGCAATTGGTGGTGCCCACCATGCCCACGCGGCTCATCAGCCCGGTCGAGTTGAAGCCCGTGCTGCCGCGCACGGCGCTGGCCAGCAACTGGGGCATACGGGCGGTGCGTGCCGACAAGAGCCGCTACGACGGCGCCGGCGTGAGCATTGCCGTGCTCGATACCGGCATAGACCGCGACCATCCCGCGTTTGCCGGCATGACGCTGGTCGAGAAGGACTTCAGCGACCACGGCAATGGCGACCGCAACGGCCATGGAACGCATTGCGCGGGCACCATCTTCGGGCGCAACGACGGCCAGCAGCGCGTGGGCGTGGCGCGCGGTGTGGAGCGCGCGCTGATAGGCAAGGTGCTGGGCGACGATGGCGCGGGCCAGTCCGAAATGGTGTTCCACGCGCTCACCTGGGCGATGGAGCAGCAGGCCGACATCATCTCGATGTCGCTGGGCTTTGACTTTCCCGGAATGGTCTCGCGCCTCATGGCCGACGGCTGGCCGCTGGACCTGGCGACATCCACGGCGCTCGAAGCCTATGGCGGCAATCTGCGCATGTTCGATGCCATCATGGCCGTGCTCAAGGCCCAGGCGGCGTTTGGCGTCGCCCCGCTGGTGATTGCCGCGGCCGGCAACGAAAGCCGGCGCGCGCTCAAGCGCGAATACCGCATCGCGACCTCGCTGCCGGCCTCGGCGGACGATGTGATCTCGGTGGCGGCCGTCGGGCGCACCGACGGCAAGTTCATGGTCGCGGATTTCTCCAACATCCAGGCGCGGCTGTCGGCGCCCGGTGTCGACATCACCTCGGCCTGGCCCGGAGGCGGACTGCGCACCATCAGCGGCACCAGCATGGCCTGCCCGCATGTGGCCGGCGTTGCCGCGCTGTGGTGGCAGTTCCTGCGCCAGGCGGACATCAAGCCCACGGCACGCAATGTCTCGGCACGGCTGATATCGAATGCGCGCAAGAACGTGTTTGTCGCCAACACCGATGAATCCGATGTGGGTCAGGGCCTGGTCACGGCGCCGTAGTCAGACGCGCACCGCGCGCAGCGCGATGGAGAATTCCTGCAGCACGCGGATATTGCTGGCCTCGGCCTTGCGGCACCAGGCGCGCAGATCGGCCGTGAGCTGCTCGCGCGTGTGCGAAGTGTTGAGCCACAGCTGGCGCAGTTCCTCGCGCATGGTCAGCATCTGGTCTATGACCGGATGCGCGGCGCGCACCTGATCGATCTGCGCGCGCGCGCGCTGCGGCAGCCGCTCCTGGTCACGCACCAGGGAGCGCCGCACGGACTTGAGCAAGGAGACCTGGGCGCGGTCGGCGCGCCGCGCCTTGAGACTCTCGACTTCGACGGCACAGGCCGCGCGCAGGCCGCGCGCATAGCGCGCCATGGCTTCGTAGCGGTGGGCAATCAGGGCTTCGAGCGTGGCTTCATCGGCTTCGGCGCGCACTTCGCCTTCCTGCCAGCGCGGCGGCAGCTTCTTGACGCGCGCCCAGCCCAGGCGCTGCAGCAGCCGGATGTAGACCCAGCCGATATCGAACTCATGGCGCTTGACCGAGAACTTGGCTGCGGTCGGATAGGTATGGTGGTTGTTGTGCAGCTCTTCACCGCCGATCAGCAGGCCCCAGGGCGAAATATTGCGGCTCGCGTCCTTGACCTCGAAGTTGCGGTAGCCCCAGTAGTGGCCTATGCCGTTGACCACGCCCGCGGCCCAGAATGGAATCCAGGCCATCTGCACGGCCCACAGCGCCAGCCCAGCGAAGCCGAACAGCAGCAGGTAGATCGCCAGCAGCAGCGCGATGCCCAGGCCCGGAAAGCGGCCGTAGACGCGGCGCTCTAGCCAGTCATCCGGCGTGCCCTGGCCATAGGTGCGCAAGGTCTGCGCATTGGTGGTTTCGCTGCGGTAGAGCTCGGCGCCGCGCCACAGCACGGTGCGCAGGCCGCGCTGCTGCGGGCTGTGCGGATCGTCGGGCGTTTCGCATTTGGCGTGGTGCTTGCGGTGTACCGCGACCCATTCGCGCGTGACCATGCCCGTGGACAGCCACAGCCAGAAGCGGAAGATGTGTGACGGAATGGGGCCTAGCTCCAGCGCGCGATGGGTCTGACAGCGGTGCAGGAAGACCGTGACGGCGACGATGGTGAGGTGGGTGGTGGCCAGTGCGACCAGCAGCAGCTGCCACCAGGAAAGGCGCAGCAGCCCATGGCCCAGCCAGTCGAGCATCGCGCCCGAGAACGCTCCATTGAAATTCCACATGGCACGACCTTCCCAAAAAGCAACACCGCCTGAAAAAGCGGTGTTTCATTTTAGGGCCAGGCCCGTGGAGGATGCCTGCCAATTACCCGCACTTACAGGTCATTGGCAACAAGAGGCTACTTGCGCACCCAGACCGCGGCGAAGAAGCCGTCGGTTTGATGCAGATGCGGCCACATGCGCAGGTAGCGGCCACCCGACTCGCCGCCGCTGCACAGGCTGGCCGCCGCGGCCACCTTGAGCTGCTCCAGCAGTTCCGCGGCTTCGAGCGGAACAAAGTCGGGGTGGGCCGCGCTGAACGCTTCGGCGATCGCCTCGTTTTCCTCGGGCAGGATGGAGCAGGTCGCGTAGACCAGGCGTCCGCCCGACTTCACCAGACGCGCGGCGCTGTCGAGAATGGATGCCTGCTTGACGGTCAGCTCGGCAATCGCCTCTTCGGATTGGCGCCACTTGAGATCGGGATTGCGGCGCAGCGTGCCCAGGCCCGAGCAGGGCGCATCGACCAGCACGCGGTCGATCTTGCCCGACAGGCGCTTGACGCGCTCGTCGCGCTCATGCGCGATCGCCGCGGGATGCACGTTCGACAGCCCGCTGCGCGCCAGGCGCGGCTTGAGCGCTTCGAGGCGGTGGCCCGACACGTCAAACGCATACAGACGGCCCGTGCTGCGCATGCTCGCGCCTATGGCCAGCGTCTTGCCGCCCGCGCCCGCGCAGAAATCGACCACCATCTCGCCGCGCTTGGCGTCCAGCAACAGCGCCAGCAGCTGCGAGCCTTCGTCCTGGACTTCGATGGCGCCGCGCGTGAACACGTCGTAGCGCGTCAGCGCAGGCTTGCCTTCGACGCGCAGACCCCAGGGGGAGAACGGCGTGGGCACGGAGCGTATGCCGGCCTTGAGCAGCTCTTTTTGCACATCGGCGCGCTTGTCCTTCAACGCGTTGACGCGCAGGTCGAGCGGAGCGCCCTCTTCCATGCTTTGCGCCAGCGGCCAGAAGCCGTCGCCCAGTTGGGCCTTGAGCGGCTCGACCAGCCAGGCCGGCAGGTTGTGGCGGTGCGGCTCCATCAGTTCTTCAGGCTTGACCGCGTCGCACTGGGCCAGCCAGGCGATTTCCTGGTCGTTGAGCGCGGCCTTGAGGAAGTCGCGCGGGCCGTGGTAGCCCAGGATCGCGAGGCGGCGCTCGCGCGGGCCGCTGCCCGAACGCGCAAGGCTTTCGAACAGCAGTTTCTTGCGCAGCACGGTGTAGGCCGTTTCGGCCAGGGCGGCGCGTTCGCGCTGGCCCAGTCCACGGTTTTCACGGAAAAAGCGGGACACCACGGCGTCGGCCGGGTGTTCAAATGTCAGGGTGCGCTTGACCAGTTCGGAGCAAGCATCAAGGAGGGCGTTGGGATGCATGGGAGCGATTGTCCCATTTGCGGAGTGTCCCCGGCATTCGCTGGTACTGTGCGCGTTTCAGTACGAATGCCGACAATGACCGCCACCGACTCCGACCTGCCCCCGCTCAACGCCACGCCGCCCGGCCTCTACCGCCACTACAAGGGCGGGCTCTACCAGGTGATAGACATGGTGCGCCACAGCGAAACGCTCGAAGCCATGACGCTGTACCGCGCGCTGTACGGCGCGCGCGGCCTGTGGGTGCGGCCCGCGGCGATGTTTGCCGAAAGCGTGGAAATCGACGGCCGGCGCCAGTTGCGGTTCACGCGGCTGGGCGATTACTCGCCCGAAGCCGAAAGCGCGGCGCGCGCATGACGCTCTGAGCTTGAGGCCAGAGCGAACGCTTCAGCCCTGCTTTCTGAGCCAGTTCGCGACTGCCAGCGGGTAGATCGCGTGCTCCTGCACCAGCACGCGCGCGGCCAGCGTCTGCGCCGTGTCATCCGGCAGCACCGGCACCACGGCCTGCTCCAGGATGGGGCCTACGTCCAGCTCGGCCGTGACTTCATGCACCGTGGCGCCGGCAAACTTGCAGCCCGCGTCGATCGCGCGCTGGTGCGTGTGCAGGCCGGTGAAGGCCGGCAGCAGCGAAGGATGGATGTTGACCAGCCGGCCCGCATAATGGTTCACGAAGCCTGGTGTCAGAATGCGCATGAAGCCGGCCAGCACCACCAGCGCGGGCTGGTACTGGTCTATGACTTCGCTCAGGCGCGCGTCGAACGCTTCGCGGCTCGCAAAGGTCTTGTGGTCGAGCACGTCGGTGGCAATGCCATGCTGACGCGCAAATTCCAGGCCCTTGGCGTCGGCCTTGTTGCTGATGACCGCGGCGACGCGCGCGTTCAAGGTCCGGGCCCAGTCCTGTTGCCGGGCGGTCTGCACGATGGCTGCCATGTTGGAGCCGCCGCCAGAGATCAAAATCACGATGTTTTTCATTGCCACCGATTGTCTCATCCATGCCCTTTGACCCACGCTCCACCCCGTTGAATCCCGTCCAGGCGCGCGTGCTTGCCACGCTGATGGAAAAGGCCCGCACGGTTCCCGACAGCTATCCGCTGTCCATCAATGCCCTGGTCAACGGCTGCAACCAGAAAAGCAGCCGCGATCCCGTCATGGAACTCGATGAAGGCGATGTGCAGCAGGCGCTCGACGATCTGCTGCGCCAGAGCCTGGTGACGCCCGTGAGCGGCAACCGCACCCAGCGCTGGGAGCACAACTTCCCGCGCGGCGTGGGCGTGCCCGAGCAGTCGGCGGTGCTGCTGTCGCTGCTGCTGCTGCGCGGCCCGCAGACCGCGGCCGAGCTGCGGCTGAACGCCGAGCGCTGGCACCGCTTTGCCGATATTTCCTCGGTCGAGGCCTTTCTCGATGAACTGCAGGAGCGCAGCGAGGAAAAAGGCGGCCCGCTGGTGGTGCTGCTGCCGCGTGCGCCGGGCGCGCGCGAGCCGCGCTGGGCAACGCTGCTCAGCGGCCCCATCGATCTGTCGGCCCTGCCCGCGGCGCCGGCCGCGCGCGCTGCGACCAGCAGCGCAGCCGAGCAGCGCATTGCGGCGCTAGAAGCGCGCGTGGAGCAGCTCGAAGCGCAACTCCATGCGCTGTGCCAGCAGCTGGGCGTGGAGCCGACGTCCGCACCGACGCAGGATTGAGCAGCGCGCGACAAGCCCGGCGCCGGGTGTCCCGCTGCGGACAGCACAAAAAAGCACGGGCGTGCTACAAATCTCCCATCACAGGAGACTGACGCATGGATCTCGCATTCACCCCTGAAGAGCAGGCCTTCCGCGAAGAGATTCGCGCCTGGGTCCGCAGCAATCTTCCCGAGGACATCGCGCACAAGGTGCGCAACGCTTTGAGGCTGTCGCGCGACGACCTGCAGCGCTGGGCCAAGATACTGGGCAGCCGCGGCTGGCTGGGCCATGGCTGGCCCACGGCCTTCGGCGGTCCGGGCTGGACCGCGGTGCAAAAGCATCTGTTCGAGGAAGAATGCGCGCTGGCCTGTGCGCCGCGCGTGATTCCCTTCGGCCCGGTGATGGTTGCGCCGGTGATCATGGCTTTCGGCAATGCCGAGCAGCAGCAGCGCTTTCTGCCGGGCATCGCCAGCGGCGAAGTCTGGTGGAGCCAGGGCTACAGCGAGCCGGGCTCGGGCTCGGACCTGGCGTCGGTCAAGACCCGCGCCGAACGCCAGGGCGACCACTATCTGGTCAACGGCCAGAAGACCTGGACGACGCTGGGCCAGTACGGCGAATGGATCTTCTGCCTGGTGCGCACCAGCACCGAGGGCAAGCCGCAGACCGGCATTTCCTTCCTGCTGATCGACATGAAATCGCCGGGCGTGAGCGTGCGCCCGATCAAGCTGCTGGACGGCGAATGCGAAGTCAACGAAGTCTTCTTCGACGACGTCAAGGTGCCGGTCGAGAACCTGATTGGCGAGGAGAACCAGGGCTGGACCTATGCCAAGCACCTGCTGTCGCACGAGCGCACCAACATTGCCGACGTGAACCGCTCCAAGCGCGAGCTCGAGCGCCTCAAGCGCATTGCCAAGGCCGAAGGCGTCTGGGAAGACCAGCGCTTTCGCGACCAGATCGCGCTGCTCGAAATCGATGTGATCGCGCTGGAAATGATGGTGCTGCGCGTGCTCTCGGCCGAGACCTCGGGCAAGAACCCGCTCGATATCGCGGGCCTGCTGAAGATCAAGGGCAGCGAGATCCAGCAGCGCTACAGCGAGCTGATGATGCTGGCCGCGGGCCCGTTCAGCCTGCCGTTCATCGAGGAAGCGATGGAAGCCGGCTGGCAGGGCGACTTCCCCGGCGGCGAAGCGGCCAACGCGCCGCTGGCCTCGACCTACTTCAACATGCGCAAGACCACCATCTATGGCGGCAGCAATGAAGTCCAGCGCAATATCGTCGCTCAAACAGTGTTCGGCTGAGGAGACATCATGGATTTCAATTTTTCCGAAGACCAGCAGCAACTGCGCGACGCCGTGCGCCGCTGGGTGAGCAAGGCCTATACCTTCGAGCGCCGGCGTGAAATCGTGGCCGAAGGCGGCTTTTCACGCGCCGCCTACAACGAGCTTGCCGAGCTGGGCCTGACGGCGCTGGCCGTGCCCGAAGCCCATGGCGGCCTGGGCCAGGGCCCGATCGACGTGATGGTGGCAATGGAAGAACTGGGCCGCGGCATCGTGCTGGAGCCGCTGGCCCAGGCCGTGGTCGCCAGCGCCGTGCTGAGCCAGTACGCGCCGGCCGACGCCCAGGCGCAGTGGCTGCCGAAGATCGCCGGCGGCGAAGCGCTGGTGGTGCTGGCCCACCAGGAGCGCAAGGCGCGCCATCGTCTCGACGTCTGCAGCGCCACGGCAACCGCCAGCGGCAGCGGCCATGTGGTCAACGCGCACAAGAGCCTGGTGCCCGTGGGCGACCATGCCGACGCTTTCCTCGTGCCCGCACAGCTCAACGGCCAGATCGCGCTGTTCCTGGTGGAGCGCGGCGCCAGCGGCGTGGCGCTGCGCGGCTATGGCACACAGGACGGCAGCCGCGCAGCCGAGCTGCAGTGCACAAACACACCGGCCACGCTGCTGACCCAGCATGGCCTCACGGCGCTGACGCTGGCCTCCGATGTGGCCAATGCCGCTCTGTGTGCCGAAGCCGTGGGCGCGATGGAGCAGACGCTGCACATCACCGTCGACTACATGAACCAGCGCAAGCAGTTCGGCGTGGTGATCGCGAGCTTCCAGGCGCTGCGCCATCGCGTTGCCGACATGAAGATGCAGCTCGAGCTCGCACGTTCGATGAGCTATTACGCGAGCCTGAAGATGACCGCTCCGGCCGCCGAGCGCCACCTGGCGATGGCGCGCGCGCGCGTGCAGCTGGGCCAGGCGATGCGCTTCGTGGGTCAGCAGGCGGTGCAGCTGCACGGCGGCATAGGCGTGACCGACGAATACATCGTGAGCCACTACTTCAAGCGCCTGACCCAGCTGGAAATGACGTTCGGCGACAGCCTGCACCATCTGGGCGAAGTCTCGGCGGGAATGCAGGAGACGGCCGGCGTGTTTGCCTAGCCTGTGTCTGCACGCTGGCGCGCCGCCTGCGTGGGCGGGCGCCAGCGTGCACACCATGCCGTGCTAATGTTTCGGCATGACCAAACCACTTCTTTCCCTGTCGTTCAAGCCGGGACGCAGCGCTTGCCACCCATGAGCACCGTTCCCCTTGGCTATACCGACGTCGCTGCCGGCCATGTGGCCAGCGTTGTCACCGATCTCGAAATGCGCGCCCGCCCCGCGCCCGCCGATCACGCTCTGCCCCCAGGGTTCGCGCTCGCGCCGCTGGCGCATGGCAGCCTCGATGCCTACCGCGCGCTGTTTCGCAAGGTCGGCGCCGACTGGCTCTGGTACTCGCGGCTGTTCATGGCCGACGACGAACTGGCCGGCATTCTGAACGACCCCGATGTCGTGGTGCGCATCGTTCGCCGCGACGATGAAGACGTGGGTCTGCTGGAACTCGATTTCCGCACGCCGCTCGCCTGCGAGCTGAGCTTTCTGGGCCTCACGCCCGAGTGCACCGGCCAAGGCCTGGGCCGCGCGCTGATGCAGCAGGCGATTGCGCTGGCCTGGTCGCGCCCCATCGAGCGCATGTGGGTCCATACCTGCACCTACGACCACCCTTCGGCGCTGCGCTTCTATATCAACGCCGGCTTCACCCCCTATGCGGTGCGCATCGAAGTGCAGGCCGACCCCCGTCTCACAGGCCATCTGCCGGCCGGGGCCGCGCCGCAGGTGCCGATCATCGGCGCGCTCGCCGGGTAGCGCTTGAAGCGCGCAGGCCGCGGCCTCAGGTCAGCAGATAGTTGACCGGGCGCAGCGGCTCGGGAATGTCGGGGGCGTTCAAGGCGTCGAGCAGCGTGATCTCTATGCCGCGGCAGATCGTGTCCAGCGGCAGGTCGTTGCTTTCCATGCCGAACGGCTCTTCGAGTTCATCGCCCAGCGCGTCGAGGCCGAAGAACGTGTAGGCGACGATGGCGACGACGAACGGCGTCATGAAGCCCGTGATGTCGACCAGGCCGAACGGCAGCAGGAAGCAATACATATAGGCCGTGCGATGCAGCAGCAGCGCATAGGAAAACGGCATGGGCGTGTGGCGTATGCGTTCGCACGAGGCCGCGGCGCCCAGCATCTCGGTCAGCGTGGTGTCGAAGCGCGTCGCCAGGCAGGGGTCGATCTCGCCGCGGCGCACGCAGTCGCCCAGCTCCTGGCCCATGGTCATCATCAGCGCATCGGCGCGCCGGCCCACGGGCTTGCGCCGCAGCGCCTGCCACTCCTCGGCCGTGAGCCAGCGCTGCAGGTCGTCGGTTTGCGGCTGGTCGCGCAGTTGCAGGCGCAGCGCATGCGCGTAGGCGATAGCGCGGTGGATCATGCGCACGCGCACGTCGCTGTCGCGCCGGCCGGCATCAACGGCTTGCGGCAGGCGTATCAGGCCCAGGCACTGGCGCGCGAGCGTGCGCGTCTGTATCACCATCTCGCCCCAGAGCTTGCGCCCTTCCCAGTAGCGGTCGTAGGCGGTGTTGTTGCGAAAACCCAGGAAGATCGCCAGCGGCAGGCCGATCAGCGTGAAGGGAATCGGCGTCAGCGTGATCTTCACGGAAAACAGACTGCCGTGGGCCAGCGTCACGAGAATGGCCAGCAGCGTGTTGATGGCCAGGGACAGGCGAATGCGCTGCAACACAGAGCCCCGCAAGATGAGGAAAAGCCGGAAGCCGGCCGGGCGCTCGCGAACGATCATTGCGGGGGGTGCAGTCTGGAAAAAACGGATACTAGAATGCAATTTCCGACGGGCACGCCTTCGGCATTTTTTGCATAGCCGGGCATTATTGAGCAGAGCACAAGGCCATGCGCGCTTCTCTGGATAGAGATGGCGCGGCCTGCGCATGCTCTGCGGCACAGGTCACTTCACGGACAGGACGCGCAATGGGAATGGAAAATTCGGCCTTGAAGCATTTATCCGCGCTGACCTTGTTCTGCCTGATTGCCCTGGCGATCTCGTCGCTCAATCCGTTCGACCGCACCACCTGGTGGCTGGAAGTCGCGCCCGTGCTGATTGCGCTGCCGATGCTCTGGGCCACGCGCAGGCGTTTCCCGCTCACCCCCCTGCTCTATGCCTGCATAGGCCTGCATGCGCTGGTGCTGATCGTCGGCGGCACCTATTCCTATGCGCGCGTGCCGTTCGGCTTCGAGCTGCAGTCGTGGCTCGATCTGTCGCGCAACCCCTACGACAAGATAGGCCACTTTGCCCAGGGCTTCATACCGGCGCTGGTGGCGCGCGAGATCCTGCTGCGCGGCGGCTATGTCCAGGGCAGGAAGATGCTGGCCTTTGTGGTCGTCTGCATCGTGCTGGCCATCAGCGCCAGCTACGAGCTGATCGAATGGGCCGCGGCGCTGGCGCTGGGCCAGGGCGCGGACGAATTCCTGGGCACGCAGGGCGATCCCTGGGACACGCAATCGGACATGGCGTTTGCCCTGCTGGGCGCGCTGGCCGCGCTGCTGACGCTGGCGCGCTGGCAGGACCGGCAGATCGCGCGGCTGGCCGCGCCGCGCCGCGGCTAGCGCCCGGCCTTCCTGCGCCCCAGCCACAGCACGGCCAGCCAGCTGCACAGCGCCAACGCCAGCAGCACGCTCAAATACCAGAGCGCGGCCTGCAGCGGAGCGCCGGCCTGGTTCAGCCGCAGCGAAGCCTGTATGCCCGCCGTGCTGGGCGACAGCCAGCGCAGCCATTGCAGTGCGGTGGGCAGGGCTTCGGCCGGCCAGCTGAAGCCGCCCACGAAGGCCAGCGGAATCGAGGTGAACAGAATCACCTGCATCGCGCGCTCGCGGCTCGCGAACCACCAGCCCAGCAGCGCCGACAGCCCCACGACCGCGGGGACGAAGACCGCGAGCAGCGCCAGGGCGCCCAGCGGATTGCCGCCGCGCGGGAAGTCGTGCCAGACGAAGATCCAGCCGAAGTAGTACAGGCCCGACAGCCAGCCTATCAGGCACAGCGCGAGCAGCCGGCCCAGCCAGACCGATGCCGGCGCCGCGGCCTCGCCGCGCTCGCGCCAGGTGCCGACCAGCAGCGCGCCGCCCATCAGCAGGGTCTGCTGCAGTATCAGCACCGCGACCGCCGCGACCACGAAGCTGCCGTAGCCTTCGGTGGGATTGAACAGCGCCTGCAGCTGCAGGTTGACCGGCGACCGGCTGCTTGCGGCCTGCAGGCTGCTCTGCCCGCTGGCGCCGAGGCGCTTGAGCTCTATGCCCGCCGAAACCGTGCCCACGGCTTCGGCAAAGCCGTACTGCACCTGCTTGGCGACCAGCGGATAGGCACCGTTCGCATAGACCGGCACCACGACCTTCTCGCTGCGCACCACCTTGCGCTTGAAGTCGGGGGGCAGCACCGCATAGCCCATGACCTCGCCGCGCAGCAGCGCCTGCTGGGCCGCGGCTTCATCGCCGGTCACCAGCGTCACGGCGATGCGCGGACTGGCCTGGGCAAAGCGCAGCGTCTGGCGCGCCAGGCCGCTGCCGTCCAGCTGCACCACGGCGACCGGAACGCGCTGCACCACTTCATCGGCGTAGAACCAGGGATAGAAGAAACCGTAAAGCACGGGCGCGCCGACCAGCAGCAGCAGCACGCCGACATCGCCGAACGCCGCGCGCAGCGTGCCGGTCAGGCTGCGGACAAAGGAGGATTGGCGCGCCATGTTCAGCGCCCGCCCCACTTGTCGGGACTGCGCAGGCCCCTGGCCAGGCCAGCCGTCGCCAGCAGCAACAGCACCAGCGTGGCCAGCGCCAGCGAACACACGATGGGCAGGCTCTGCACCACGGGCGCGCCCATCTGGAACTGCTCGATCTGCAGCCGCGCATAGTGGGTGTAGGGCATGGAGACCGCCCAGCCGCGCGCCGAGGCCGGCATGGCCAGCAGCGGAAAGCCCACGCCGCTGAACGCGAACGCGGGCGCCGACAGCAGGCCCGCGCCCGACAGCGCGGTGCGCAGCGACAGCGTCAGCGCGGCCAGCAGCGCGCCCGCGGCCAGGCTCACGGCGACCAGCGCCGCCAGGCCCAGGCCGACCCACGCCAGGCTGCCGGCCACGGCCCAGCCGCGCCCCAGCGTAAGCCACAGCAAGCCTGTCCAGCCGCAGGCGCTCAGGCTCAGCCAGGGAAGAACCAGCTTGCCCGTCAGCGCGCCCAGCAGCACCGACCAGCCCGCGGTCCGCGGGCCCGCGGCCGCCTGCAGCCAGTCGCCCAGCGTGCGGTCGCGCAGCTCGCGCCCCACCGACCAGGCGCCCGCGGTCATCGCGAGGATATGCAGCAGCGCCGGAATCAGCGCCGCAGCGAGGAACTGCTCGTAATTGGTCGAGATGTTGAACAAGGACACCAGATTGGTCTGCACCGGCTCCATGCGCACGCGCAGCACCTGCTGCGGGTCGCCGCGCTTGGCGCGCGCCTGCATCTCTATGCCCGCCGACAGCACGCCGACCACCTGGCGCAGGTCGCGCTGTATCAGGCTCGAATGCGTGGCGAGCTGGGCGTTGTGCAGCAGCACCACATTGGCCGCGTGGCCGCGCTTCACAGCGCGCGCGAAGCCCGGCGGAATCTGCACCACGGCATAGGATGCCATGGACTGCAGCTCCCATTGCGCCTCGGACGCATTGAGCGCCTGCGAGCGCACCGCCAGCCCCGGCGTCGCCTCCAGAAAGCGCACCAGCTGGCGCGAGACGCTGCTGTGGTCCTGGTCCCAAACGGTGATCGGCAGCCGCTGCGGCAGACCCGCCGAGAAGATCCAGGCCAGCAGCAGCACCGACAGCAGCGGCACCCAGCTGATCATGGCCAGGTCCCAGGGACGCGCGCGCAGCAGCCTTGCTTCGCGCCGCAGGCTGGCAAGCAGCGGGCCCATCATCCGCCTCAGCGGCTTTCCTCGACCACGACACTCATGCCCGGGCGCGCGCCTTCAATGGGCGCGGCAGGCCGGGCGCGCACCTCGAACGTGCGCGCGTCGAAACCCTGGCCGGCGCGCGTCGCGCGCCAGGTCGCGAAGTCGGGCAGCACGCCCAGGTAGAACACCTCGAACTCGGCCTGACGGTTGTCCAGCGCCGGCAGGCGCGCCGAGAAGCGGCTGCCCTGGGCGAAGCGCGCCAGATGGTCTTCGCGCACGTTCAGAACCACCCACTGGTCGCTCAGATCGACCACGGTGACCAGGGCCACGCCCTGCGGCGACAGCTCGCCTTCCTTGGCCAGTATCTGGCCGACTTCGCCGCCCACGGGGCTGCGCAGCTGCGTCTCGGCGCTGGCCGCCTCGACTTCCGCGACCACTCCCTGCACCTGGCGCGCCTGGGCCTGGGCGGCGCTCTTGTCCTCGGTGCGCGCGCCGGACGCGGACATGTCGAACTGCGCCTTGGCGGCCAGCGCCTGGTCACGCGAGGCGCGGTGGTTGGCAAAGGCCTCGTCGCGCTTTTGCGCCGCGACCAGGCCCTGGTCGTAGAGGCTTTGCACGCGCCTGTAGGACGTCTCGGCCAGCTCGGCCGCGGCCTGGGCGCGCTGCCAGCTCAGGCGCGCCATCTGCACTTCCTGCGGCCGGGCACCGGCCTGGGCCTTGTCGGCCACGGCCTGGGCCGCGTCGCGCGCGGCTTCGGCCTGGGCCAGCTTGGCACGCACTTCGGGGCTGTCGAGTTCGATCAGCAGGTCGCCGGGCTGGATCTTCTGGCCGTCCTTGACCAGCACCTTGGAGATGCGCGCCGTGACCTTGGAGGCGATGTCCGACTCGCGCGCTTCCATCTGCCCCTGGAAATACAGCGGCGCGGGCTGGGCCGCGCGCCAGAACCCCCAGGCAATCAGCAGCACCACCAGCAGCACCAGCACGACGGCCAGCACGGGACGCTTGGCGCGCGACGCCGCAGGCGCCGGAGATTGGGGTTCGGATGGAGTAGAGGTCATGGTGCGTCGGCGGGAATTTGGATGTCGGCCTGGGCCATGTAGCGCGCGAAGGCATCGCTCTGGCCCGAGCTTTCGAGCAGCGCAGCCAGTGCCTGCACATACAGATTGGCGCTTTCCGCGCGCTGGGTCTGCACCTTGGCGAGATTGGTCTGGGCGTCGATCAGGTCGAGCACGGTGCTCGTGCCCTCCTTGAGTCCGGCTTCGCGCAGGCGCAGCAGCTCGCGCGCCAGGTCTTCCTGCGCCTGCTGCGCCAGGTACTGGCGCCGCGCCTGCTCCACGCCCAGCCAGTTCTTCTCGACCAGCAGCGCGAGGTCGCTGCGCACCTGGGCCTGCATCGATTCGGCCTGGTCGATCTTGCGCAGCGACGACGCCGCGAGCGCATCGCGGTCCAGGCTGTCCCACAGCGTCCAGCGCACGGCCACGCCCGCGACCCAGTTGGGCTTGCCGCTGGTCGCCAGCTCGTGCAGGCCAAAGGCCAGCACCTGGGGCTTGCGCAAGGCTTCCTGGGCGTCGTGCAGCGACTCCGCCTGGCGCCGCTTGGCCTGCACCTTGTCGAGACCGGGATGCAACTGCTGGGCGGCGGCCACGAACTCCGCGAGCGGCGCCAGCGGCCGGCTGCTGACGAACAGCGGCGAAGTGGGCTGCACCAGGGCCTGGACCTTGACGGTGCGCGCCAGCGCCGTGGCCGCGAGCTGGGCGTCGTCGCGCGCCTTGCGCGCCTGCTGCTCGGCATCGGCCAATGCGGCCTGGGCCTGCAGGCGTTCGACCTTGGCGATCACGCCGACCTGGAGCATGCTTTGCGCGGCGCCGTCGTGCTGGCGCACCGCGTCCAGCGCGCGCAGGCGCAACTGTGCGGCGCGCTCGGCGAGCTGCGCGCCGAAGTAGCGCTGGACTAGCAGCGACTGCAGCGATTCGCGGCTGCTGGCGGCGTCGGCCAGCGCCTCGTCGGTGGCGCCGTCTAGCCCCGAGCGCACGGCGTCCGACACGCCGCCCATGTACAGCGGCCAGATCAGCGACAGATTGGCCGACGCATTGTTCTTCTCGCGCTGCAGCCCGACATTGGAGGGCAGCTGCGGCGTACCGGGCAGCAGCTGCCCCAACTCAGGAGGCAGCATGCCCAGCGCGCCGTCGAGCATGCGGCGCGCGGGATCGAGATTGATATCGGCATTGACCGAATAGCGGTAGGCCATGCCCGTGACCGACACTGAAGGCCCGCCCAGACCATCGACGCCCTGGCGGCGCAGGCGCGCGCTGTCCACGGCGCTGTGCGCTGCGGCCAGCTGGTCGGAGCGCTCGAGCAGCGCGGTCTGTGCTTCGACAAAACTCAGCGGGGCTGCGGGCTGTGCCAGCGCGCAGCATGCGCCCAAGGCCGCCACGCAGCCACCCAGCAGCCGACGCCAGCGCAGTGCAACAGATGACGTGGGAGTCGGCATCACGGGTAGCTCCTTCCTCTCTCGCGGTAAGCCTTGAAAAGGATAGGGGCATCATATAGGAATCAACCGCCGGCAACGCTCGCGCCGGCGGTGCAAGGCTTGGCGTTCAGGCCTTGGCCGTCATCGCCCGCGTCAGCAATTCGACGCCCAGCAGGAAGTCGTCTATGTCCATCGCCTCATGGGGATTGTGCGAGCCGTTGTCGTTGCGTATGAACACCATGCCCGAAGGCACGCCCGCATTGGCAAACACGGCTGCGTCATGGCCGGCGCCGCTGGCGATGCGTTCGAGCTTCGCGCCCGGGGCGGCGACCGCCTCCATGCGATCGAGCCAGCCCGCATCCATGATCGCCGGCTCGGTGAACAGGCGATCATCGAATTCGAAACGCACGTTGCGCGCGCGCTCGATCGCCGCGCATTCCTCGCGCATCAGGGTATAGAAGCGCTCCAGCGTCTGCGTGTCCTGGCTGCGCACCTCGAAGCTGAAGGCGACTTCGCCGGGAATGACCGAGACCGCATGCGACTGCGGCGAGGTCGAGCAGATGCCCGTGGTCATCACCATGTCCATGCCCATCTGCAGCAGCACGCGCCAGTGTTCGTCCATGCGCGACAGCAGTTCGGCCACGGCCAGCAGCGCGTCCTTGCGCAGCCAGCGCGGCACGGCGCCCGAGTGGCCGGACTCGCCTATGCAGCGGATCAGGTTGTGGCGCACGTTGCCGCGTATGCCCGTGACCAGCGCCACGGGCCAGCCGCGGTTGACCATGATGGGGCCCTGCTCGATATGCACTTCGAGGTAGGCGGCGATGTCGGCGATGTCAATCAGCGCTTCGCCGCGGCCGATTGCCGCGACGTCGGCGCCGCAGCGCGTCATGGCTTCGCTCAGCGTGTCGAGACCGTCGCGGCGCGGGCGCGCCAGCGTGGCCGCAGGCAGCTTGCCCAGCAGCGACAGCGAGCCCAGATAGGCCTTGCCGTACCAGGCGCTTTCCTCGCCGCGCAGCGCGAGCACGCGCACCGGCAGCGCATCCTCATGGCGCCCGCGCAGGCCGACCAGTATCAGCATGCCGGCGACGATGCCGGCCAGGCCGTCGAAATTGCCGCCCTGCGGCACGGAGTCGGCGTGCGAGCCGACCACCAGGAAAGGGGCCTCGCGCTGGTCTTCGGGCAGACTCAGCCAGAGGTTGCCCGCACGGTCGGTCTCGCAGCGCAGATCGAGTTCAGCGGCCTTGGCCGCGAGAATGCGCAGCGCGGTGTTCTCGCCCTGGCCATAGCTTTCGCGCGTCACGCCCAGGCCGTCGCGCGTGGCTGCGCGGATCTCGGCGAGCAGCGCTTCGGCCAGAGCGCGGGTGTCGGTCACGGTGGTGCAGTCCATCATGCGCCTGTGCCTCCGTTGCGCAGCGACCAGGCCACGGGCGAGGCCGAGAAGTCGGCCAGCGTCGCCTGCTGGGCGCTGCTGAGCTGTCCGCTGGCGAGCAGGGCTTCATGCAGATGCTTCCAGGTGGCCAGCGCGTGCAGCGACAGGCCATGCTCGGCCAGCGTGCTGGCTTCCTGGGCGTAGAGCGCGTAGTCGAGCAGCACCAGCACATCTTCGACCACCGGGCCCGCGCGGCGCAGCGCCGCGACGGTGCCGGCCTTGGAGCGGCCGTCGGTGGTCACGTCGTCGACCAGCAGCACCCTGGCGTCGGCGGGCAGCCGGCCTTCGAGCTGGGCCGTGATGTCCCAGCCCACGGGGCGCTTGCGCAGGTAGAGCATGGGCAGTTCCAGGCGTTCGGCCAGCCATGCCGCAAACGCTATGCCCGAGCTTTCCGTGCCCACGATGGCGTTGATGCCGCGCGCGGCGATCACCGGCCGCACGCTGCGCGCCGCGAGGTCCATGATTGAGCCGCGCAGCGCGACATCCGACATCAGGACTTGCGCGTCCACATAGACCGGACTGGCCCAGCCCGATGTATAGAAGAACGGCTGGTGCGCGGCAATGCGCACCGCGCCCAGCCCCACCAGGGCCTGGGCAACGCGCGGGGCGTCGGAGTCGGAAAGAAGCATGAACGTATCCGTGGGCAAAACGCCATGGTAAGAAGCCAGCGGTCCAACCAGAAGTGGCTAAAATTCCTACAGCCGTTCCCATCCGCGATGGCTCATGCCGCATGTCCCTATCCGACTTCACCTCCTCGCGCAGCTTTCTGCGCCAGATCGACCTCGCTTCGCTCGATCTTTTCGTGCTGATCTGCGAGTGCGGCAGCATCGCGCGCGCGGCCGAGCATGGCGGCATGGTGGCTTCGGCCGTGAGCAAGCGCATTGCCGAGCTCGAATCGCTGGCGCGCACGCCGCTGCTGCTGCGCCATGCGCGCGGCGTGCGCGCCACGCCCGCAGGCCAGCTGCTGCTCGAACACGCGCGCACCATCCTGCTCGACGTGGAACACCTGCGCGACGACCTGATCGAATACGCGCGCGGCGTGCGCGGCCTGGTGCGGCTGAGCGCCAACGCCTCGGCCGTGGAGCAGTTCCTGCCCGAGCACATCGCGCAGTTCGCCCAGCGCCACCCCGACATCCGCATCGACCTGCGCCAGGCCACGAGCCGCAACGTGGCGCGCGCGGTGCGCGACCATCTTGCCGACCTGGGCGTGTGCAGCCCCTGCGACGAAGCCGAAGGCCTCGAATCCATGCCCTACCGGCGCGAGCGCATGGTGCTGATCATGCCGCGCGGCCATGCGCTCGCGCGCCATGCGCAGCTGGCGTATGAAGAAGCGCTCGACTATGCCCAGGTCGGCCTGCGCGACAGCTCCATCGTGCAGGAAACGCTGGACCGCGAAGCGCGCTCGGGCCGGCGCATGCTGCGCCAGCGCATCGAAGTCGACAGCCTGAGCGCGATGTGCCGCATGATCGAATGCGGACTGGGCGTGGGCGTGATGCCTGAAGGCGCCTACCAGCGCCTGGGCGAGACGCGCGAACTGCACGCCGTGCCGCTGACCGACGCCTGGGCAGAACGCGACCTCAACCTGTATGCAACGCGCTTTGCCGACCTGCCCGCGCCCGCGCGGCACTTTGCCGAGGCATTGGTTCCGCAGGGCAAGGATTCCTAAGCCAAGGCTTCCATCTCATGCCCCAAGCGCATGCGTGAAGTCTTGGGCAGATGCGCGGTGAGGAATTCCATCTGGTCGGCCAGAATGCGGCGGTTGCGCAGGATGAAGTCTTCCCAGAGGCTGGGCACATAGGGGGCATAGAGCAGCGGCATGCGCGCCTGCTCGGGCGTGCGCGCGCCCTTGCGGTGGTTGCAGGGGCGGCAGGCCGTGACCACGTTCATCCAATGGTCCTGGCCGCGCGCGGCCTGGGGCAGGATATGTTCGCGCGTGAGCTCGCTGTCGTCGAACAGCTGGCCGCAGTAGGCGCAGACGCAGCGATCGCGCGCAAAGAGCTTGCTGTTGGTGAGGCCGGGCTTGAGCGCATGCGGATTGATGGCGGGCATGCCGCGCGTGCCGATGATGCTGTTGACATGTATCACCGACTGCAGGCCGGTGCGCGCGTTGTGGCCGCCGCGGAAACAGGCGATCTCTGCCCCGGACTCCCAGCGCACGGCGTCGGCGGCGTAATAGAGAACCGCCTGTTCAAGCGTGAGCCAGGACTGGGGCAGCCCTTGCGCGGACAATTTCAGCACCTTCACAACATGCCTCCTTTGCAATCACCATCGCCAAGGAATGTGGGCCCGCAGGGAACAACCCGCCGGTCTGGGCCCACCTGTCTCAGGCAATATACTCGCTTTGAGCGAAAACCCGTAGGCCGCGCTGGATGCACAGGCGCGCACCGCTCGCAGAACCAAAGCATATTGATGAAGATCTTCCGCGGCTTCCAGCACTCGGGGCGTGAACCCGCCTGTGCCCTGACGATTGGCAATTTCGACGGTGTCCACCGGGGTCACCAGGCCATGCTGTCCCTGCTTGCGGGCGAAGCCCGGCAGCGCGGCGTCGCCACCTGCGTGCTCACCTTCGAGCCCCATCCGCGCGACTATTTCGCCAAGGTGCTCCACCAGCCCGGGCTCGCGCCGGCGCGCATCTGCACGCTGCGCGACAAGCTCGAAGCACTCGAGCGCTGCGGTGTGGACCAGGTGGTGGTACTGCCGTTCAACCAGCGGCTGGCCAGCCAGTCGCCCCAGGCCTTCATCGACGAAGTGCTGCTCGCCGGTCTGGGCGCGCGCTATGTGCTGGTCGGCGACGATTTCTGCTTTGGCGCCAAGCGCGCCGGCGACTACGCGATGCTCGACGCCGCGGGCCAGCGCAGCGGCTTCGACGTGGCGCGCATGAACAGCTACGAAGTGCACGGCCTGCGCGTGTCGAGCTCGGCGGTGCGCGAGGCCCTGGCCGCGGGCCGGATGGACGAAGCCGCGCGCCTGCTGGGCCATCCCTACACGATCTCCGGCCATGTGCTGCACGGCCGCAAGCTGGGACGCCAGCTTGCCGAATCCCGCCCGGGCGCAAGCGACGGCTTCCGCACGCTGAACCTGCGCTTTGCGCACTGGAAGCCCGCGGCCGGCGGCATTTTCGCGGTGCACGTGCACGGCCTGTCCGACCAGCCGCTGCAGGGCGTGGCCAATCTGGGCGTGCGCCCTTCTCTGGACCCGAACGACGTCAACGGCGGGCGCGTGCTGCTCGAGACCCATTGCCTCGATTGGCCCGCCCACCTGGGGGCTGAAGGGGCATACGGTAAAATCATCCGCGTGGAACTTCTGCACAAACTGCATGACGAGCTGAAGTACGACAGTCTGCAAGCCCTGACCGCGGGGATTGCCAAGGACTGTGACGACGCGCGCGCGCTGTTTGCCGCTTTGCCTGCGCCCACGTACACCGAAACCCGTCGCCAGACGACTCGCGATCGAATTTGACGCGCGCCCTGCGCTGCAGGAGCCCGGGCAGGTCGCCCGTGCTCCACTCCCGCCCCGCTTTCCATGCCCGGGCCACTTCCCCGGGCAACGCTTCGCTTTGAAGGTTTCCATGTCCGATCAAGCCAAAAACACCCCCGCCGCTGCGAGCAGCTATCGCAGCACCCTGAACATGCCCGACACCCCGTTCCCCATGCGCGGCGACCTGCCCAAGCGGGAAGCCGGCTGGACCAAGGAATGGGAAGACAAGGGCATCTACAAGAAGCTGCGCGACGCGCGCTGCGGCGCGCCCAAGTTCATCCTGCACGACGGCCCGCCGTATGCCAACGGCCAGATCCACATCGGCCACGCCGCCAACAAGGTGCTCAAGGACATGATCGTCAAGAGCCGCCAGCTCGAAGGCTTTGACGCGCTTTACGTGCCGGGCTGGGACTGCCACGGCCTGCCGATCGAGAACGCGATCGAGAAGCTGCACGGGCGCAACCTGCCGCGCGACGAGATGCAGGCCAAGAGCCGCGCTTTCGCCACCGCGCAGATCGCCCAGCAGATGGTCGACTTCAAGCGCCTGGGCGTGCTCGGCGACTGGGACCATCCGTACAAGACCATGAACTACGCCAACGAGGCCGGCGAACTGCGCGCGCTCAAGCGCGTCATGGAGCGCGGCTACGTGTACCGCGGCCTCAAGCCCGTGTACTGGTGCTTCGACTGCGGCTCGTCGCTGGCCGAGTTCGAGATCGAATACGCCGACAAGAAGAGCCAGACGCTGGACGTGATGTTCCCCACGGCCGAGCCCGAAAAGCTGGCCGCGGCCTTCGGCCTGCCGCCGCTTTCCAAGACCGCCTACATCGTCATCTGGACCACGACCGCCTGGACCATCCCCGCGAACCAGGCGCTCAACGTCAACCCGGCGCTCGAATACAGCCTGGTCGACACCGAGCGCGGCCTGCTGATCGTCGCCAGCGCGCTGGTGGACAAGTGCCTGGAACGCTGGGCGCTGAGCGGCAACGTGATCGGCACCGCCCTGGGCGAGAAGCTCGACCACCTGAACTTCCGCCATCCGCTGGCCGAAGTCGATGCGGGCTACGACCGCCTGTCGCCGGTGTATCTGGCCGACTACGCCACGGCCGACGACGGCACGGGTATCGTGCACTCGGCGCCCGCCTACGGCGTGGATGACTTCAACTCCTGCGTCAGCAACGGCATGGAGTACGACAACATCCTCAACCCGGTGCAGGGCAACGGCGTCTACGCGCCCGAACTGCCGCTGTTCGCGGGCCAGCACATCTGGAAGGCCGCGCCGGTCATCATCGAGACGCTGCGCGAAGCCGGCCGCCTGCTCGACAGCCAGACCATCACCCACAGCTACCCGCATTGCTGGCGCCACAAGACGCCGGTGATCTACCGCGCCGCGGCCCAGTGGTTCGTGCGCATGGACGAGGGCGAAGGCGTGTTCACCAAGGACAAGGCGCCGGGCACGCTGCGCGAGACCGCGCTGGCGGCCATCGAGCAGACCCAGTTCTACCCCGAGAACGGCAAGGAACGCCTGCGCGCGATGATTGCCGGGCGGCCCGACTGGTGCATCTCGCGCCAGCGCAGCTGGGGCGTGCCCCTGCCGTTCTTCCTGCATGTGGACTCGGGTGAACTGCATCCGCGCACCATGGAAATCATCGACCAGGCCGCGGCCATGATCGAGGAAGGCGGCATCGAGGCCTGGAGCCGTGTGAGCACCGAGGAAATCCTCGGCGCCGAGGAAGCCGCCCAGTACACCAAGAGCACCGACATTCTCGAAGTCTGGTTCGACTCGGGCTCGACCTTCTGGCATGTGATGCGCGGCACCCATGGCGAAATGCACCATGACAGCGGCCCCGAAGCCGACCTGTACCTCGAAGGCCATGACCAGCACCGCGGCTGGTTCCACTCCTCGCTGCTGCTGGCCTCGGCCATCTACGGCCGCGCGCCCTACCGCGGTCTGGTGACGCACGGCTTCACCGTCGACGGCCAGGGCAAGAAGATGAGCAAGTCGCTGGGCAACACGGTGGCGCCGCAGGACGTATCAAGCAAGCTGGGCGCTGAAATCATCCGCCTGTGGGTGGCTTCCACCGATTACTCGGGCGACCTGGCGATCGACGACAAGATCCTGGCGCGCGTGGTCGATGCCTACCGCCGCATCCGCAACACGCTGCGCTTCCTGCTGGCCAACGTCAGCGACTTCGACCCGGCGCAGGATGCCGTGCCTTTCGAGCAGATGCTCGAGATCGACCGCTACGCGCTGGCGCGCGCCCACGAGCTGCAGACGGAGATCATCGGCCACTACCACGACTACGAGTTCCATCCCGCGGTCGCGAAGCTGCAGCTGTACTGCTCGGAAGACCTGGGCGGCTTCTACCTCGACGTGCTCAAGGACCGGCTCTACACCAGCGCGCCCAAGAGCCTGGCGCGCCGCTCGGCGCAGACCGCGCTGTGGCAGATCACGCATGCGATGCTGCGCTGGATGGCGCCGTTCCTGTCGTTCACGGCCGAGGAAGCCTGGAAGATCTTCGGCGACAGCGAAACCATCTTCCTGGAAAAGTTCAGCGACCTGCCCGCGGGCGACGCCGCGCTGCTCGCCAAGTGGGCGCGCATCCGCGAGATCCGCGATCTGGTGAACAAGGACATCGAAGCCGTGCGCACCACGGGCCAGGTCGGCTCGTCGCTGCAGGCCGAAGTCACGCTGGCCGCCGAGCCCGAAGACCTGGCGCTGCTGCAAAGCCTGGGCGACGACCTGAAGTTCGTGCTGATCACCTCGGCCGCGCAGGCCGTGGCTGCTGAGTCCGGTGCGGCGCTGCAATCGACGGTCGCGCCCAGCGCCCATGAAAAGTGCGAGCGCTGCTGGCATTACCGCGAAGATGTGGGCATCAATCCCGCCCATCCGACGCTGTGCGGCCGCTGCGACAGCAATCTGCATGGCGCCGGCGAAGACCGGAAGATCGCCTGATGGCCAGCGCCATTCCCACCACGGCGCGCCCGGCCATCTGGCCGTGGCTGGCCTGGGCGCTGCTGCTGATCGTGGTCGATCAGATCACCAAGCAGTGGATCCTGGCCTACTACCAGCTCGGTGATTTCACGCCGATCACGGGCTTCTTCAACATCGTGCGCGCGCACAACACCGGCGCGGCGTTCTCGTTCCTGGCCGACGCCGGCGGCTGGCAGCGCTGGCTGTTCACGGGCATAGGCGTGGTCGCCACGGTGGTCATCGTCTGGCAGCTGCACGCCCACCGCGGCCAGCGCCTGCTGGGTCTGGCGCTGGCCAGCATCCTGGGCGGCGCCATAGGCAATGTGGTCGATCGCCTGCAGCACGGCTATGTGGTCGACTTTCTGGACTTCTACTGGGGGGCTTCGCACTTCCCGGCGTTCAATGTCGCCGACATGGCGATCAGCATAGGCGCGGTGCTGCTGGTTCTTGACGAGCTGCGCCGCATGCGCAGGAAGAGCGCCGCCTGATGGCGCCAGCGACGGCCTGTGCCCCTGGCACGGGCCGTCGGTCTTTGCGGCAGAGCCCAGGGCGGGGGCTGCGCCAACAGGCTTGATGCGCGGGTTTACCCGTATCCGCGCGCGGAAAAACAGTGCTCAAATCGCACATAACGCAGGGAAAACGCGCATAAACGCGCGAAAACGCGCCATTTCAACCACTCTCGCGGCACAGACTCGGCCATCGCGCTATAGTGCTTGGTTCTGCCCATGAAACACTTACTCAACCTACTGGCCGCCGTTGCACTGCTTGTGTGGGGCACCCACATGGTTCGAACCGGGGTCTTGCGCGTCTTCGGTGCGAACCTGCGCAACCTCCTTGCCCGCAGCATGGGCAACCGCGTGTCCGCGGTGCTCTCGGGCATCGGTGTGACCGCGCTGGTGCAGTCCAGCACCGCCACCTCGCTGATGACCTCGTCCTTCGTGGGCCAGGGCCTGATCACCCTGCCCTCGGCGCTGGCCGTGATGCGCGGCGCCGACGTGGGCACGGCAATGATGTCGGTGCTGTTCGCCACCGACCTGTCCTGGCTCTCGCCTCTATTGATCTTCGTCGGCGTGGTGCTGTTCATCACGCGCCAGGACAGCACGCCAGGGCGCATAGGCCGCGTGCTGATCGGCCTGGGCGTGATGCTGCTGGCGCTGCGCCTGGTGGTCGAAGCCACCGAGCCGCTGGTCGAGTCCAACGTCATACGCACGCTGCTGGGCTCGATGACCAGCGATATCTTCCTCGAACTGCTGATGGGCGCGGTGCTCGCGGTCATGGCCTATTCGAGCCTGGCCATCGTGCTGCTGATCGCCGCCATGGCAAGCTCCGGCGCCGTGCCGCTCGAAGTCGCGCTGGGCCTGGCGCTGGGCGCGAACCTGGGCAGTGGCCTGGTCGCGGTGCTGACCACGGCCAAGTCCAGCGTCGAAGTGCGCCAGGTGACCGTGGGCAACATGCTGTTCAAGATCATGGGCGTGGCGCTGGCCTTGCCGGCCATAGGCCCGTGGATGCAGCATGTGCGTCCCCTCATCGGCGACGGCGCGAGCAACGTGGTGCTGTTCCACCTCGCGTTCAACATCTTCAACACGCTGTTCTTCATAGGCATGACCAACATGGTCGCCAAATGGGTGACCACGCTGCTGCCCAAGCCCGCGCCGGGCTCGGGCAATCCGCTGCGTCCGCGCCACCTCGATGCCTCGGCGCTGTCCACGCCCTCGCTGGCGATTTCCTGCGCCGCGCGCGAGGCACTGCACCAGGCCGACATCGTCGAAGCCATGCTGATAGGCATGCACAAGGTGCTGGTCAACGACGACCTCAAGCTGTCGGCGGAGCTGCGCCATCTCGACGACACCGTCGACGAGCTGTATTCGGCCATCAAGTACTACATGACCAAGATCTCGCGCGCCGAGCTCGACGAGAAGGAAGGCCAGCGCTGGACCGAAGTCATCAGCTTCACCATCAACATGGAGCAGATCGGCGATTTGATCGAGCGCGTGCTGCAGGACATCGAAGCCAAGAAGATCAAGAAGGGCCGGCAGTTCTCGGCGGCCGGCATGCAGGAAATCAACGACCTGCACGCGCGCCTGCTCGACAACCTGCGGCTGGCGATGAGCGTGTTCCTCACGGGCAATGTGCGCGACGCGCAGAAGCTTCTCGAGGAAAAGGCGCGCTTTCGCGACCTGGAGCTCGCCTACTCGGCCTCCCACCTCGCGCGGCTGTCGGACAACACCATGCCCAGCATAGAGACCAGCTCGCTGCACATCGACATGATCAGCGAACTCAAGCGCATCAACTCGCTGCTGTGCTCTGTGGCCTATCCCATCCTCGAATCGGCCGGAGCGCTCGCGCCCAGCCGATTGCGTGAGAAGCCGCTGGCAAAGCAGGAATGAACCGGTCGGGGCTGTCTACCAGCCCCAATATCCCGCCCAGACCAGCGCCGCCTCGGGCGTGAAGCGCTCCTGCGCCGCCCAGGCCTGGACCTGATCGGCCGGCAGCAGCGCAAATCCCTGGACTTCGCCGTCCTGGTTGTCGGGCAGCACGCCGTCGGGCACGGTCGCCACATACCAGTGGATGCGCTCGCGGATATAGCCGCAGCCGTCGCCTTCGTCGCTGGGCTGGTTCAGTTCAAAGAATCCGCCATGGCGCAGCTCGTGCAGCGCGTCCAGCCGCAGTCCGGCCTCTTCCCAGGTCTCGCGCGCCAGCGCGGTATCGAGATCGTCCTGGGCCGACACCATGCCGCCCATCAGCGTGTCCCAGCGGTTGGGAAACATCGCCTTGTCGGCCGCGCGCTGCTGCACCCATAACCGTCCGTCGGGCGCGACGCCGACCAGATGCACGGCCAGCGTGGCAAGGCCCAGCACGCGCACCGCGCCGCGCTCCACGGTGGCGATGGACTCGCCCTGGGCGTTGCGCACCGCCAGTTGCTCATCGCGCCAGGGCCCGCAGCGGCCGTCGGCGCGCAGCACCTGGGCCAGGCGGTTGAGCGCCAGCGTGGCGCTGTCGCCCACTTCGGCCTGCAGCCACCAGGCGCCGTCCCGCTGCATCAGCGCTATGCCCATGGCGCGCAGATTGTCCAGGCCCAGATCGGGCAGCAGGCCGCGCTGCACCGAACCCACGGCCTGGCCCGCGACATGCAGCGTCTCGCGCGGCTGCAGCGGCGCGGCGCAGGCGATGGCGCGCGTGCGCGCCACCCATTCGGGAACCGGCAAGGCGCTCATAGGGTCAGGATGGTCGAGCCCGTGGTCTTGCGCGCCTCGAGGTCGCGGTGGGCCTGCTGGATGTCGCGCAGCGCATAGCGCTGGGCGATATGGATCTTCACGGCGCCGCTTTGCACCACGGCGAACAGGTCGTCGGCCATGGCCTGGCAGGATGCGCGCGTGGCGATGTGGTTGTAGACCGTCTGGCGCGTGATGTACAGCGAGCGCGCGGCGAGCAGCGAAGGCGCGAACGCCGGCACCGGCCCCGAGGCATTGCCGAAGCAGACCATCAGCCCGAAAGTGCGCAGGCACTGCAGCGAGCCTTCCCAGGTGTCCTTGCCGACCGAGTCGTAGACCACCTTGACGCCCGCGCCGGCCGTGATCTCCTGCACGCGCTCGGCGAAATTCTCGCTGCGGTAGTTGATGGCATGGGCCGCGCCGTTGGCCAGCGCGAGCTGGCATTTCTCGTCGCTGCCGGCCGTGGCAATCAACTGCAGGCCCAGGGCGCGCGCCCATTGGCAGGCAATCAGGCCCACGCCGCCCGCGGCCGCATGGAACAGCACGAAGTCTCCGGCTTCCAGGCCTTCGACCGGCTTGACCTTCTTGAGCAGGTATTGCGCCGTGAGTCCCTTGAGCATCATTGCCGCGCCGGTCTCGAAATCGATGTCGTCCGGCAGGCGGCAGACACGATCGGCGGGCATGACGCGCGCTTCGCAGTACGAGCCCGGCGGATTGCTGGTGTAGGCCGCGCGGTCGCCGACCTGCAGATGCGCAACGCCCGGCCCCACGGCCTCGATCACGCCCGCGCCTTCCATGCCCAGGTTCAGGGGCATGGCCAGCGGATACAGGCCGCTGCGCTGATAGACATCGATGTAGTTGAGCCCTATCGCCTTGTGGCGTATGCGCACTTCGCCCGGACCGGGCTCTCCTACCGCGACCTCGACCAGTTGCAACTGCTCGGGTCCGCCGGGCGCGGCGATTTGTACTGCCATGTTCATTGCCTGTCTCCTCCAACGCGTTGCAAGTAAAACAGCCCGGTACGGCGACCGGGCTGCTGGTGCTTAGAAGCTGCCTGGGTACAGGCCGCCATCCGGAAGGATGTTCTGGCCCGTCATATAGCCCGCATGCTGGCTGCACAGGAAAGCGCAGATCGCGCCGAATTCCTGGGCATTGCCGAAACGGCGCGCGGGAATCTGCTTCATGCTGGCTTCGCTGATCTCGTCGATGCTCTTGCCGGTCTTGCTGGCCGCGGCCTGCATCGTGCCCTGCAGGCGGTCGGTGGCGAACTTGCCCGGCAGCAGGTTGTTGATGGTCACGCCCTTGCCCGCGATCGAGCTGCGCGCGGCGCCGGCGACAAAACCGGTCAGGCCGCTGCGCGCGCCGTTCGACAGGCCCAGGATGTCGATCGGTGCCTTCACGGCGCTCGACGTGATGTTGACGATGCGCCCGAAGCCGCGCGCGGCCATGCCGTCGACGGTGGCCTTGATCAGCTCGATGGGCGTGAGCATGTTGGCGTCCACGGCCTTGATCCAGGCGTCGCGGTCCCAGTCGCGGAAATCACCCGGTGGCGGGCCGCCGGCATTGGTCACGACGATGTCGAAGTCCACGCCCGGGCCACCCGCGGCCGACAGCACCGCTGCGCGGCCTTCGGGCGTGGTGATGTCGGCGGCGGCGGCAATCACCTTGCCCGCGCCCGGCAGCGCCGCCAGGCGCGCCGCGGCTTCGGCCAGCGCCTCGGGGTTGCGCGCGTTGATCACCAGGTTCACGCCTTCACCGGCCAGCGCCTGCGCGCAGCCATAGCCCAGACCCTTGCTCGCGCCGCATACCAGCGCCCACTTGCCTGCAATACCCAAATCCATGGAAAACCTCCGTTGCCGTTGAAAAATCGCGCGCCCTCGGGTCGCGCCTGTCATTGAATATAGTTGCGCCCGGGTTCAACCGCGGCCGTGAAAAAGCTTGTGGTGCAGCCGCCGCAACGACCACCATACGCCCAGCGCCACGACCGGAATCGCCACCGCGGCCGTCGATTCGGGCGACCAGGGCCAGCCTATCTTCTGCGCGCCCTTGGCGAGGTAGCTGACCAGGCCCACGATGTAATAGGTGATGGCCGCCACCGACAGGCCTTCGACGGTGGACTGGAGTTTCAGCTGCATGCCCTGGCGGTGGTTCATCGTGCCCAGCAGCGCCTGGCTGCTTTGCTGCTGTTCGATATCGACGCGGGTGCGCAGCAACTGGCTCACGCGCGAGACCCGCTCGGACAGCGCGTTCTGCCGGCGCGTGGCCCATTCGCAGGTGCTGCGCGCGGGCGACAGCCGCCGGTCCATGAATTGCTGGATGGTCTGCATGCCCGGCAGCCGCGTTTCGCTGATGTCGTGGATGCGCCGGTCGACCAGCTCGAAATAGGCCATGCTCGCCGAAAAGCGCGAGTGCGTGGCCGCGTATTCGCTCTCGACCTGGCCCGCGAGCCGCGTGAGGCGGTCAAGCAGCAGCGGCTCGCTGTCGCGGTCGGCCAGGCGTATCGCCTGGGCCAGCTCGGCGAGGTCGCGCTCGGCGGTGGCCAGCACTTCGGCCGCGCGCCGCGCGGCCGGCAGGCCCAGCAGCGCGGCCATGCGGTAGGCCTCGATCTCGAGCAGGCGCTGCACCAGCCGGCCCAGGCGCTGCGGCGACATCGGCTCCTGGACAAACACCAGCATGCGCGAGCTGCCGTCGGCGTGAATGGAAAAATCGGTGAACAGCTGCGCCGCGCCGTCGACCACGGCCGAAGCGACGACGTTCTCCTCGTGCAGCATGTGGCGCACCAGGCGCTGGCCCTGCTCCTGGGCGGGCGTGAGCGCCCAGAGGTGCAGGCTGCTCAGGCACTGGCCCGGCAGGGCCGCAAGCCATTCGCGCGGCACCTGGGACAGCGCGCTGCGCGGCGCGCGCGCGTCGAGTTCGCTGGCGTCGTCCAGTGCCACGGTGAAGGTCCAGGAAACGAACTCGGTGTGCAGCTCCCAGCGCAGGCGAAACGCACCGAGGTCGCAGCGCAGATGCGTGGTGCTGTCGTCGGGTGGAGATTGATGGTGGTCGCGCAGCAGGCGCGCCACATGGCTGCGGCTGGCTTCGCGCTGGGCGGCGTCGGCCCACATCACGACCTGCGTGATGGCCAGCGGCGCGGCCATCACTTCGGCGGGACGCGCATGGATTTCATTGTGCAGCAGCACCCGCTGCGGGTGCTGCGCCGGGGGAGTCGGAGCAAGCATGGGAACCTTGTGATACCAACCCCTATTGTGGCCTGTCGCAGCGGCGCAGCCATGGTGGTCGACATTTTCCGGCGCCGCGCAGGGACGAAAAAAAACGGCACCCGAAGGTGCCGTTTCCGTTGTGCCAGCCCCAGCGCGTGGGGCCTGCAGCTTCATCAGTCTTCGACGAAGGCTTCTTCGCGGCGGTTCTTGACTGCCGGCATCAGCACGATGATCAGCAGCAGCACGGCCAGTGCCAGGAAGCTCGCGGAGATGGGACGCGTCACGAACACGCTCCAGTCGCC
>NZ_JAVWWA010000018.1:0-63826 GCF_036666375.1 Comamonas sp.
GGGAAGACTGCGACCAGCTCCGCGCCGAAGCCGTCGCGCCGGTAGATGTTGCGCAGGCCCGAAAACGTCAGCGACGAGGCCGGAATGAGTTCGCGCGGCATCTGCGCGTCCTGCGGCAGCCAGATGCCGCTGAGATTGGTGTGCAGATTCCAGCCGTTCCAGGGCAGCACCGACGCTTCGAGCGCCGTGAGACGGCGTTGCTGGCTGTGGTGGAACAGCCCCGTGATGGCCTGCTCCACGGCGTGGTTGTAGTAGTCGCGCACCTGGGTCTGGCGGTCTTCGAACATGCGCTCGCTGGGCTTGCGCGAGGAAAAGAACAGGTAGGCATAGGCGTGGCGCGCGGCTTCGAACCAGGCGTCGATTTCGTCGCTGCCGTGGCTGCCCGGCGCGGCGCGCTGGGCCTGCAGCGCGGCCTGGGTCCAGAGTTCTGCGAGCGCGGACAGGCGCTGGTCATCGGTCAGTGCGGGCGTGCTGACGATGCTGTCGCGGCACTGGGAGGGCAGCTCCTCGCAGCGCTTGCGTTCCAGACCGATGACGCGCAGCGTTTCCTGGGTCGCGGCGCTGAGGGTTCCGGCCGTGAGAATGTCGGAGCGCCGCTGCGACAGGTAGTCCGAAGGCAGCAGGGAGCTGACATGCACTCCGGCGCAGCCTGCCAGCAGCGCGGCGGCAGCCAGCAAGCAAACCAGGCGCCAGGCGCGCACAGCGGGAAAAATCATGGAAGTGGACCTCAGCGCGCCTGCACGGGCAGGCCTTGGCGTATGGCGGCGGAAAAGTCGGCGTTGGGGCCGAGGCGGCGTGCGCGCTCGGTGATGCGCCCCTTTTCCTGCAGCTCCTGCAGAGAGTAGCCCGGCGTCAGGCCGCCGACTTCCTGCACATAGGACGGCAGGTAGCCCGACAGCAGCAGGCGTGGGTCCAGCGGCAGGCCGGGAACGATGCGCTCCATCATCGCGTAGACGATGGTCGTGCAGTTCGCGGTCAGCGTCTGGTAGAAGCGCGGCGTCGCGCGCAGGGCGTCCGACTCGTCGAGGTATTGCTCGAACAGCGCGCGCATCGCGGTCTGGGACATGTGCACGCGATAGAGATAGACATCTTCATCGCGTGCGCGGGCACGCACGCCCAGGATGTCGCGCTCGTCGGCGGCGACCAGCGCGAGCTCATAGCGCTTGAAGAATCCGGCCAGCGCCGAGTATTCCTCGCCGCGCTCCTTGCGCACTTCGACCGAGAACACCAGCTGGCGGCCGTCGTCGAAGCCGAAGGACACCAGCGTGTGCGCGATCGCCGGTCCCATCCAGTACGACAGCGCCATGTCGACCGAGCGCAGGCGATCGAGGTCATAGCGCCGCGTCTCCCAGCGCACGGTGAAGTCGTCGTCGCTGCGCCAGTCGAAATTGCGCACGTTGTGCAGCAGCACCAGCGAGCCCTGGCGTTCGGCGCGCAGCGTGCGCGCCACATCGGCGGCCCAGACGCGGTCGTTCGACGGCGCTATCGACACCCACCACAGGCCCAGCAGCATGCAGCCCGCGGCCAGCAGTCCCCAGGCGCGCCAGGAGCGCGGGTCGGCGCTGGCCAGCAGGCACGACGCGCCGACCCAGATCACCCACAGGCCGGCCAGCGCCGCGGCCGCAAACCTGCCGCCCGGCGCCTGGCTCCACAGCGCGATCGCGCCGAAGGCCGCGAGTCCCAGGCCCAGCAGCGCGCCGAGGGCGCGCGCGCCGCCGGCCCACACGCGCCCTGGAGGCGCAGCTTGTTTGGCATGGTCACGGGGCAGGGGCATGGGTCGACAGGGAGGAAAAGAAGGAGAGGGGGCAGAAAACCGGCGCGCAATGCGGCCGGTGAGTGTGTCACAGGTGCAAGATCAATGCCCGGCGAAGTCGACCAGCGTGTAAAGCGACAGCCCGCCTTCGCGCAACCGGTCCGAGCCGCCGAGTTCGGGCAGGTCGACGATGGCCGCGCCTTCGATCACCTGGGCGCCGAGTTTCTCCAGCAGCTTCTTGCCGGCCATCATCGTGCCGCCGGTGGCAATCAGGTCGTCGATCAGCAGCACGCGGTCGCCGGGCTTGACGGCATCGGCGTGCAGCTCGACGGTGGCGCTGCCGTATTCGAGCTCATAGGTTTCCTCGACGGTGGTGAAGGGCAGCTTGCCTTTCTTGCGTATGGGCACGAAGCCGACGTTGAGTTCGTAGGCGACCACGGCACCCAGAATGAAACCGCGCGCATCCAGGCCCGCAACCACATCGGGGCGCAGCGCCGGGTCCATGTAGCGGTGCACGAACGCGTCGATCAGCACGCGGAAGACTTTCGGGTCCTGCAGCAGCGGCGTGATGTCGCGGAACTGCACGCCCGGCGCGGGCCAGTCGGGCACCGTGCGGATGTATTGCCGGAGGTAATCGTTGATGGTGGTGTGGAGCATGGCGGAAATATTCTGTACAAGGCCGGGCTTGGCCCGGCGGCTGCAGGAGTTTATACAGACCGTGCGCCGCGCTGCCGCGGCCGACCTGTCGTGACCAGCGGAATTGGGTCCAGGCCCTAAAATCCACGCATGAAATCTGCAGCAGCATCGACGCGTCCTTTTGACGGCCCCCAGGCCCTGCAACTCGCGCGTGACACCCTGGGCATCGAGGCCCAGGCCCTTCTGGCCCTGTCCGACCGTCTGTCGCCCGTGTTCGCCGAGGTTGTCGAGCGCGTGCTCGCCATCCATGGCCGGGTGGTGGTCATGGGCATGGGCAAGAGCGGCCATGTGGGCCGCAAGATCGCCGCGACGCTGGCCTCGACCGGCACGCCGTCGTTCTTCGTGCATCCGGGCGAAGCCAGCCATGGCGACCTGGGCATGGTCACGGAAAAAGACCTGGTGCTGGCGCTGTCCAACAGCGGCGAGAGCGATGAGATCGCGGCGCTGCTGCCCGCGCTGCGCCGCCAGGGCGTGCCCGTCGTCGGCATGACCGGCAACTCCGCCTCCACGCTGGCGCGCCACTCCGACTGGGTGCTCGACACCTATGTCGAACGCGAAGCCTGTCCATTGAACCTCGCGCCCACGGCCAGCACCACGGCCCAGCTCGCAATGGGCGACGCGCTCGCGGTGGCGCTGCTCGATGCGCGCGGTTTCAAGGCCGAGGATTTCGCGCGCTCCCATCCGGGCGGCGCGCTGGGCCGCAAGCTGCTGACCCATGTGAGCGATGTGATGCGCTCGGGCCAGGACGTGCCGCGCGTGACCGCCGATACATCCTTCCTGCTGCTGATGCGCGAAATGAGCGCCAAGGGCCTGGGCGCTTCGGCCATCGTCGGCGACCAGGGCGAGCTGCGCGGCGTGTTCACCGATGGCGACCTGCGTCGGCGCATAGAACAGGGCGCCGACCTGCTGAGCACCACGGCCGGCGAAGTCATGCATGCCAAACCCCATACCATCCAGGCCGATGCGCTGGCCGTCGATGCCGCGCGGCTCATGGAGCAGCACGGCATCACGTCGGTGCTGGTGATCGAAGGCGCCGACCAGCTCGTCGGCGTGGTCCATATTCGCGATCTGATGCGCGCCAAGGTGATCTGATGCAAAGTTCCGCTCTCGCTCCGGCGCTCGATTTCGCGCCCCAGTTGCTGCTCAAGGCCCAGGGGGTGCGGGTGGTGTTCTTCGATGTCGACGGCGTGCTCACCGACGGCGGCCTGTATTTCACCCAGGAAGGTGAAGTCATCAAGCGCTTCAACACGCTCGACGGCCATGGCCTCAAGTTGCTGCAGAAGATCGGCATCACGCCCGTGGTGATCACGGGCCGCGACTCCGCGCCGCTGCGCCTGCGGCTCAAGAACCTGGGCGTGGTGCATGCGCGTTTCGGCACCGAGGACAAGAAGCCTGCGGCCGAGGAGTTCCTGCAGACGCTGGGACTCGACTGGAGCCAGGCCGCGGCCATGGGCGACGACTGGCCCGATCTGCCCGTGATGCGCCGCGCGGCCATCGCCTGCGCGCCCGCAAATGCCCATGCCGAAGCCCTGGCCGCGGCCGATTACGTGAGCCAGCGCCAGGGCGGCCAGGGCGCGGCGCGCGACTTCTGCGATCTGCTGCTCGTGGCCTCGGGCCGTTACGCCAGCCTGCTCGAAAGCTATGCATGATGCGCCCCCCATGGCGTCGCGGCTGGGAAAGCTTCACGATCTATCTGCCCGTGATCCTGATGGGCCTGATGGCGCTGGCCAGCTGGTGGCTGGTGCGCAATGCGCCGTCCGCGCTGCCGTCCGCGGCCGCGCGCGCGCCGGTGCATGAGCCCGACTATTTCATGAAGGACTTCTCGGTGCAGAACTTCGACGCCGCGGGCCGCATGACGCGCCAGCTGCAGGGCCAGATGGCGCGCCATTACCCCGACACCGACACGCTCGAGATCGACGGCGTGCGCATCCAGGCAACCGGGCCCGACGGTCGCAAGACCCGGGCCACGGCGCTGCGCGGCCTGAGCAACGGCGACGGCTCCGAAGTCCAGCTGTTCGGCGATGCGCGCGTGACGCGCGAAGCCATGCAGCTGCCCGATGGCAAGCGCACGCCCGAACTGCGCTTCGAGGGCGAGTTCCTGCACGCCTGGACCAACGAGGAGCGCGTGCTTTCCGACAAGCCCGTGGTGCTGTGGCGTGGCAGCGACCGCTTCACGGCCAACCAGCTCAATTACGACCACATCGATCAGGTGCTGCAGCTCGAAGGTCGGGTGCGCGGCGTGCTGCAGCCCGCTGCCGCGGCCGCGGCCGGGCGCTGAACATGACCGCGCCCGCGCGTTCCCTGGTCTTCATCACCGGTGCTTCCAGCGGCATAGGCCAGGCCCTCGCGGGACGCTTCTATGCCCAGGGCCATGACCTGGCGCTCGTGGCGCGCAATACCCAGGCGATCCACGACTGGGCCACGGTGGCAGGGCTGGATCCCGCGCGCTATGCGGTCTATGGCGCCGACGTGTCGGTCGAAGCCAGCATTGTCGAGGCCGGCATGCAGTGTCTCGTGCGCCAGGGCCTGCCGCAGGTGGTGGTGGCGAACGCGGGCGTGAGCTGGGGCATAGATTCCGCCGAGCGCGAAGACCTGGGCGTGATGGCCAAGCTGTTCGCGACCAACAACCTGGGCATGGCGGCGACATTTCACCCCTTCATTCGCGCGATGCAGGCCCGGGGCTCGGGCACGCTGGTCGGCGTGGCGAGCGTGGCCGCGATCCGCGGCCTGCCCGGACACGGCGCCTACTGCGCCAGCAAGGCCGCCGTGGTCAGCTATTGCGAGAGCCTGCGCGGCGAACTGCGCGCGCGCGGCGTGCGCGTGGTGACCCTGCTGCCCGGTTATGTCGCCACGCCGCTGACGCGCGATAACCGTTATGGAATGCCGTTTCTGCTCACTGCCGACGACTTCGCCGCGCGTGCTTATCGGGCCATCATGCGGCAAACCAGTTATGCAGTGATTCCCTGGCAGATGGGTATCGTGGCCAAGTTGTTGCGCCTGTTGCCCAATGCCGTGTTTGACCGTTTGTTACAAGGTCGGCAAACCAAACACCGGCACAAAACCGCAGAATAAGAGAATCTGACGATTTTGTCTTACAGCCACTGGTTGTCAGATGCCGGCATTTTGACCTGCACTGGTGAATACCCGCAACCCACCGCAAACGACATACTCCAGACGTAAAAAAAGGCTTCAAGTGAAGCCTTTTTGTTTTGCGTGCGGATTATTCGCCGTTGTTATTGCCGTAGCCGCCACGTCCGCCGCCGCCGCCGCCGCCGCGCGGACCCGAGCCATAGGGGCTGCGGAAACCGCCGTCATTGCGGCCGCCGGCATAACCGCCGCCGTCACGGCCGCCGCCACCACCGCCGTAGCCGCCGCCATCACGGCCACCGCCGCCATAGCCGCCGCCGCCGTCACGACCGCCGCCGTAGCCGCCACCGCCTTCGCGGCCGCCACCATAACCACCGCCGCCACCGCCGCCGTAGCCACCACCGCCGCCACCGCCATAGCCGCCACCGCCGCCGCCATAGCCACCGCTGCGCGGTGGGCGTGGCTCCATCGGGCGCGCTTCATTGACGACAATGCTGCGCCCGCCGAGTGCTTGTCCGTTCATGCCCTGGATTGCTGCCTGCGCTTCAGAATCGCTGCCCATTTCCACGAACCCAAACCCCTTGGAGCGACCCGTGTCGCGCTCCATCATTACCTTGGCACTCGTCACTGAACCATACTGGCTGAATGCCTGCTCAAGGTCGTTGTCACGCACTCCATAAGGGAGATTGCCAACATACAGCTTGTTGCCCATTAAAGACTCCTCAAACTCCTCAAGTAACACAATTGCTGTGGTGCTCACATGTTGCCAGCGATCCATGAAAGAAAACCTGCGCACGCATTGCAAATCACCTGCACTGATATCGGGGACACCGATCACAAATTATGAGGGAAAAGAAACACAAAAAAAAAGCCGGCGAAAGACGTATTTGCATGAAAAAGACGAAAAAAAAGGGCCAGAGGCCCTTTTTTGACATTGGGTTAATGAAAACCCTGAGTCAGTGCTTAGTAGCCGCCACGGCCGCCGCCGAAGCCGCCACCGCCGCCACCGCTACGGCCGCCGCCGAAGCCGCCACCGCCATTGCCGCCGCCGAAGCCGCCGCCGCCGAAGCCGCCACCGCTACGGGGAGGGCGGGGTTCCATAGGACGGGCTTCGTTGACCACGAGGTCACGGCCGCCTTGGTTTTGGCCGTGCAGGCCTTGGATTGCTGCTTGTGCTTCAGCATCGTTGCTCATTTCGACGAAGCCGAAGCCCTTCGAACGGCCGGTGTCACGTTCCATCATGACCTTGGCGCTGTTGACATTGCCGAATTCGCTGAAAGCTTGCTCGAGATCGCCGTCACGGAAAGAGTACGGCAGGTTGCCGACGTAAAGTTTGTTGCCCATGGAGGACTCCTGAAAAAACACTTGAAAACGCGATGGAGCCCTATGCAGTCAACTACCTGACAACTTTAGAGACCGAAACGCACCTGCCTACTACTCATTGCTTTGCGGAAAGGCTTGGACATTATGAGCTATATATACCCGTACAAAATGCTCTGATTTGAAATTTCGGTGTGGCTACAACACTTTTTGGGTCGGTATTTACCCGGAATTCCACGCGAAACAGCCGTCTTGTCTACAATCGCCGCTGTCATTGGGGAGTAGCCCGTTCGGTGTGCAACGCACCGAAGGCATGCATCAACAAACTTGGGTTCTCACAACCTATGGTGCATGCGGTTGCTGGATCCGTTCCGCGGATTTCAGACTGGGCGAGACCATTGGCTGGGTGCCGATCCACATGGCCGGAGTCGGTGCGCAGCCAATGCGTTCGCGTCGTCCGGCCTGTTGATTAGAAAAACCCCATGGAAGCCTTTTTTGTCTCTACCGCCATCGTTGCCATCGCCGAAATGGGCGACAAGACGCAGCTGCTGGCGCTGGTTCTCGCCGCCCGTTTTCGCAAGCCCTGGCCCATCGTGCTCGGCATCCTCGCCGCCACACTCGCCAACCATGCGCTGGCCGGCGCCGTCGGCGCCTGGGTCACGACGCTGATCGGCCCGCAGGTGCTGCGCTGGGTGCTGGGCGGCTGCTTCATCGCGATGGCGGTCTGGATGCTGATTCCCGACAAGCTCGACGAAGACGAGACCGCCACTGTTTCGCGCTGGGGCGTGTTCGGCACCACGCTGATCGCGTTCTTCCTCGCCGAAATGGGCGACAAGACGCAGATCGCCACCGTGGTGCTCGCGGCCAAGTACAACGCCTACCTGTGGGTGGTTGCGGGAACGACGCTGGGCATGATGCTCGCCAACGCGCCCGTGGTCTGGCTGGGCGAGCGCATCACGCGCCTGGTGCCGCTGCGCATCGTGCATCTGGTGTCGGCCGGAATTTTCCTGGTGCTGGGCTTGCTCGCGTTGTGGGCCCCAGGCGTAGCGGTTTTGGCATAATGGGCGCTTCACGCGCCGATTTGCCAATGCTTGCGGGCGCTTTATAAATCCAGCTAAAGACCCGTCCGACGACATCTCGACCCGGCCTCGTTTTTAGCGATGCCGGGTTTTTTCATGTCCTTCATCGCCACTCCTTCGTCCATGCATTTCGAGGATGCCCTGCCCCTGCAGGGCGGCGCCTCGATACACCATTACGACCTCGCCTACGAAACCTACGGCGAGCTCAACGCCGAGCGCTCGAACGCGGTGCTGGTGTGCCATGCGCTCAATGCCTCGCACCATGTGGCCGGCGTCTATGCCGACCAGCCCAAGAGCGAAGGCTGGTGGGACAACATGATAGGCCCGGGCAAGCCGGTCGACACCAACCGCTTCTTCGTGATCGGCGTCAACAACCTCGGCTCGTGCTTCGGCTCGACCGGCCCCATGCACGAGAACCCCGACACCGGCCGCGTCTATGGCGCCGATTTTCCCGTGGTCACCGTGGAGGACTGGGTCGATGCCCAGGCGCGGCTGCTCGACCGGCTGGGGATTTCGCGGCTCGCGGCCGTGCTCGGCGGCAGCCTGGGCGGCATGCAGGCGCTGTGCTGGTCGCTGCGCTACCCCGAGCGCCTGGCGCACGCGGTGGTGGTCGCCAGCGCGCCCAACCTCAACGCCGAGAACATCGCGTTCAATGAAGTCGCGCGCCGCGCCATCGTGACCGACCCCGACTTCCACGGCGGCAACTTCTACGACCACGGCGTGGTGCCGCGCCGCGGCCTGCGCATCGCGCGCATGATCGGCCACATCACGTATCTGAGCGACGACGTGATGAACCAGAAGTTCGGCCGCCAGCTGCGCGACGGCCTGGAGCTCAAGTACAGCACCCAGGACATCGAGTTCGAGATCGAAAGCTATCTGCGCTACCAGGGCGACAAGTTCAGCGACTATTTCGACGCCAACACCTACCTGCTGATCACGCGCGCGCTCGACTACTTCGACCCGGCGCGCGCCCATGCGGGCAACCTCACGCGGGCGCTCGCGGCCAGCCAGGCCAAGTACCTGCTGGTGAGCTTCACCACCGACTGGCGCTTCGCGCCCGCGCGCAGCCGCGAAATCGTCAAGTCGCTGCTCGAGAACCAGCGCCGCGTGAGCTACGCCGAAATCGACGCACCCCATGGTCACGATGCCTTCCTGCTTGATGACCCGCGCTATCTGGGCGTCATGCGCTCTTATTTTGAAAGCATCGCAAAGGAGATCGCATGACCGAAAAATCGACCATGGAGGCGATTGCCCGCCTCGTGCCCGAAGGTGCGCGCGTGCTGGATCTGGGCTGTGGCGACGGCGGCTTGCTGTCCTATCTGCAGCGCGAGCGCGGCTGCAGCGGCTACGGCGTGGAGCTCGATGACGCCAATGTGCTGGCCTGCGTGCGCCGCGGCGTCGACGTGCTGCAGCTCAACCTCGAGGACGGTCTGGCGATGTTCGGCGACAACAGCTTCGACGTGGTGCTGCAGATCGACACGCTGCAGCATCTGCGCAATGCCGAGATCATGCTGCGCGAGACCGCGCGCATAGGCCGCCTGGGCATAGTCGCCTTCCCCAACTTCGCGCACTGGCCCAACCGTCTGTCGGTGCTGCGCGGGCGCATGCCGGTCACGCGCCGCCTGCCGTACCAGTGGTACGACACGCCCAATATCCGCGTCGGCACGTTCAAGGACTTCGAAGTGCTGGCGCACAAGAACCGGCTGCAGGTGCGCGACGCTTTCGGTCTGCAGGGCGGCGAGACGGTGCGCTTTCTGCCCAATCTGCGCGCCGGCACGGCCGTGTTCTGCCTGGAGCACAGCTGAGCGCAAACCTGTAGCATGGGCCGGCGCAGGCATGGTGCTCGCGCGCCCTGACGAAAGGTGATCCATGGATTTGCTGCGGTCGAGCAAGAAAACGGTGTTTGCGCTGGCGTGGCTGGCGCTTGCGGGGGCTGCCCAGGCCCAGACGGCGGCGAGCTGGCCGCCCCAGCCCGCGCTGATTGCCCACCGCGGCGCGTCGGCGCTGCGCCCCGAGCACACGCTGGCGGCCTATCAGAAGGCCATCGATGATGGCGCCGACCTGATCGAAGCCGATCTGGTGATCACGCGCGACGGCGTGCTGGTGTCGCGCCACGAGAACGCGATCGCCATCCTCAAGACCGATGGCTCGCTGCAGGAAGCGACCACCGATGTCGCCGATCGGCCCGAGTTTGCCGCGCGCCGCACGACCAAGACCATAGACGGCAAGGCCATCACCGGCTGGTTCGTGGAAGACTTCACGCTGGCCGAACTCAAGACGCTGCGCGCGCGCGAACGCATTCCCCAGCTGCGCCCGGCCAGCGCGGCCTACGATGGCCAGTTCGAAGTGCCCACGCTGGAAGAAATGATTGCGCTGGCGCGCACGCAAAGCGCACGCACGGGGCGCACCATAGGCCTGTACATCGAGACCAAGCACCCGAGCTACTTTCAGTCCATAGGCCAGCCGCTGGAAAAGCCGCTGCTCGAAGTGCTGGCCAGGCATGATTTGAACCGCGCCGATGCGCCGGTGTTCATCCAGTCGTTCGAAGTCGACAACCTGCGCGCGCTGCATGTGCTCACGCCCGTGCGCCTGGTGCAGCTGCTGACGCCCAACGGCAGCCCGTTCGACCAGGCGCGCGCGGGTCAGCCGCGCACCACTTACGCCAAGATGGCCACGCCCGCGGGCCTGGCCGAGATCGCGACCTATGCCCAGGGCGTGGGGCCGAGCAAGACCATGGTGATTCCCGTGGTCGATGGCGGCCATGGTCAGCCGACGTCGTTCGTGCAGCACGCACATGCCGCAGGCCTGGTGGTGCATGTCTGGACGCTGCGTCCCGAAAACGCCTTCCTGCCGGCCCAGCTCAAGAGCGCGCCGGCCGCCAACGCCGCCCAGCGCGGCGATGCGCGCGCCGACATGGACGCCTTTCTGCGCACCGGCATCGACGGCGTGTTCACCGATGACCCGGCAATTGGCCGCGCCGCCATCAGTGCAATGCAGCGCCAGCCTTGAGCCGCAGTCTGCAGGACAATAGAAGATCGCCGCGGCCCTCCGTGGCATCGACGAAGGAGCTTTAGCCATGAATGCACGCATCCCCGCCACCGCCCTCGATCCGGCCCTCGCACTGGAGCGCGTCAGCGCCCAGTGGGACCGCGACATCGTCGGGCAGCTGTCCGAGTACATCGCGATTCCCGCGAAGTCGCCGATGTTCGCGCCCGACTGGGAGCAGCAGGGCTATCTGGACACCGTGCTGCGCAATGCGGCCGTCTGGGTCGAGGCGCAGAAGGTCGCGGGCCTGACGCTCGAGATCGTGCGCCTGCCGGGCCGCACGCCCGTGCTGTTCTTCGAAGTCGCGGCGACCCAGGCGCAGTCGCAGGGCCAGGGCACGGTGCTGATGTACGGCCACCTCGACAAGCAGCCCGAATTCGAAGGCTGGCGCAGCGATCTGGGCCCGTGGACGCCCAAGTATGAGGACGGCAAGCTCTATGGCCGCGGCGGCGCCGACGACGGCTATGCGGTCTACGCCAGCATCGCCGCGGTGCAGGAGCTCAAGCGCCAGAACGTGGCGCATCCGCGCATCTGCGGGCTGATCGAGACCTGCGAGGAAAGCGGCTCGCGCGACCTGCTGCCCTATGTGGACGCGCTGCGGGCGCGCATGGGCGACGTCGCGCTGGTGATCTGCCTGGACAGCGGCGCGGGCAACTACGACCAGCTGTGGCTCACGACCAGCCTGCGCGGCATGGCCACGGGCACGCTCAAGGTCGAGATTCTGACCGAGGGCATCCACTCGGGCGATGCCTCGGGCGCCGTGCCGTCGTCGTTTCGCATCATGCGCCAGGTGCTCGACCGCCTCGAAGACAGTGCCACGGGCCGGCTGCTGCCCGCGAGCTTCCACTGCGAAGTGCCTGCCGACCGGCTGGCCCAGGCGCGCGCCACGGCGGCCATCCTGGGCGAGGAAGTCACCAAGCGCTTCCCCTGGGCGCATTACGACTGCGGCGGTGCAACCACCTTCGCGCTGCCGACCACGTCCGATCCCGTCGAGTCGCTGCTCAAGCGCACCTGGGAGCCCACGCTCAGCGTGACCGGCGCCGAAGGTTTTCCCACGTTGCAGAACGCGGGCAATGTGCTGCGCCCCTACACCGCGTTCAAGCTGAGCCTGCGCCTGCCGCCGCTGGTCGACGCTGCGTCCTGCGTGCAGGAAATGAAGGCCTTGCTCGAGGACAACGCGCCCTACAAGGCCAAGGTCACTTGGCAAGGCCTGAGCTCGGCCAGCGGCTGGAACGCACCGGCCATGGACTCCTGGTTCGAGCAGGCGCTGCAAAGCGCGAGCCAGGCGCATTTCGGCGCGGCCTGCGGCTATGTGGGCCAGGGCGGAACGATTCCGCTGATGAACATGCTGAGCCAGGGCTTTCCCAAGGCGCAGATGATGGTCTGCGGCGTGCTGGGCCCCAAGAGCAATGCGCATGGACCCAACGAGTTCCTGCATGTGCCGTATGCCAAGAAGATCACCGCGGCGGTGGCGCAGGTGATTGCCAGCTTGCCGGTGGCGGAGTAGTCAGCGTAGATTGCGTCAGGGCAGGCCGTTCATGGTTCGACCGGGCTGCCCAGCCAAGCTCGCCACGAACGGGCAGCCGTGCGCGAGAAACCGTTCGCACTGAGCTTGTCGAAGTGTGAACGCCCCAGCCTCAATCCAAAGTCAACGTCGCCAGCGCCGCCAGGGGCGCGGTTTCGGCGCGCAGCACGCGCGCGCCCAGGGTGACGGGCGCAAAGCCGTTGGCGCGCGCCAGCGCTTCTTCCTGGGGGCTCAGGCCGCCTTCGGGGCCTGACAGGAAGACCACGGATTTGTTCGCCGGCGCATGCTGCTCGGCCGCGGCCCGCAGCGGCTGCGTGCCTTCGCCCAGCGACAGCAGCAGCCGGGCGGGCAGCTGCGCGTCGGGCCCATCCACGGTGGGGTGGTCTTTCAGCCAGCCCGCTAGGTCGGTGGCCGGGTGAATCACCAGCACCCGGTTGCGCCCGCATTGCTCGCTGGCAGCGACGGCCACGGCCTGCCAATGGGCGCGTTTCTTGTCGCCGCGCTCGCCCTTGAGCTTGAGCACGCTGCGCTCGGCAAGCAGCGGCGTGATGCTGGTGGCGCCGAGCTCGGTGGCTTTCTCGACCAGCCAGTCCATGCGCTCGTTGGCCGTGATGCCGGCCAGCAGATGCACTTCGCGCGCGGTCTCGCGCTCGAGCGCGCGGTGCGCACCGACCTGTACCTCCACGTCGCTGCGGCCCATGCGCAGCACGGTGGCGTCGAATTCTCCGCCCGTGAAGCCGTCGCCGGCCTGGCCTTCGAACAGGGTGATGCTGTCGCCGGGCTGCAGGCGCAGCACCTGCACATGGCGCGCGGCGCCCGCGGGCAACTCAAGCGTATCGCCGGTGCGCAGCGGAAGAGGGCAGTGAAAACGGGGCATGGGCGATCAAAAAATGGGAAAACAGGCAAAAAACGGGCGCCAGGCACCCGCTTTTATGTGTGGAACGGCAATAGCAGCAAGCAAATGCTGCCATCGGCTTACATCCTTCCGTACGCGTAGCCCTCTACGGCCTGGATGTTCTCGATCTCGTCGATCACCTTGAGCAGCGGGCCCAGCTGGCGGTAGCGGTCGGCGGTGGCGCGGATGTAATGAATGAAGCGCGGCGTGTCGGCCAGGTACTTGGGCTTGCCGTCGCGCAGCGTCAGGCGCGCGAAGATGCCGGCCACCTTGAAATGGCGCTGCAGGCCCATCCACTCGACGGCGCGGTAGAACTCGCCGAAGTCATCGCCCCAGCCCGTGGCGCTGGTCGCGCCCACGAGGCCGGCCTTGCGCGCCTTTTCCCAGTAGCGCACGCAGATGTCGATGAGAAAATCCTCTTCCCAGCTGATGAACGCGTCGCGCAGCAGGCTCGCGATGTCATAGGTGACGGGGCCGTAGACCGCGTCCTGGAAGTCGAGCACGCCCAGCGGGCCGCCCGCGGTTTGCGGCAGCATCAGGTTGCGCGTCATGAAGTCGCGGTGCACGTAGACGCTGGGCACGGACAGGTTCTGGGCGACGATGGCGTCGAAGGCCTTGGACAGCGTTTCCTGCTGCTTGCCGGCGAGTGTCACGCCCTTGTGCTTGGCCAGATACCAGTCGGGGAACAGCGCCAGTTCGCGGCGCAGCAGGGCTTCGTCATAGACGGGCAGCACGCCGGGGCGCGAGGCCAGTTGCCAGGTCAGCAGCGTGTCCGTGGCCTGGCGGTACCATGCTTCGGCGTCGCGCGGCGCGGCCGGGTTCAGGCGTTCGATCAAGGTCTGCGAGCCCAGGTCGCTCAGCAGCATGAAGCCCTGGGCCTGGTCCCAGGCCAGAATGTCGGGCACCTTGAGACCGGCGTCGGCGAGCAGCGCCTGTACTTTGACGAAAGGCGCGCAGTCTTCCTTGTCGGGCGGCGCGTCCATCACGATCAGGCTGGCGCCGCCGGCGCAGTCCAGTCGCAGATAACGGCGAAAGCTTGCATCGGCCGACGCGGGACGCAGGCTTTCAGGCTGGAGCTGATGCAAACTGACAAGAGGGGCGAGCCAGGCCGCAAAAGCGGCTTGGCGTTCGGCATTGGGCCATTCAACGCTGGCAATGGGGGAGATGGGGTGGCTCATGGATAATCGGATTCTACAAACTCGCCTGCTTGCCCGCGTGCAGGCATTGGCCCCTCAGCTTTCCACCTTTTCGCCCACCGTGCCTTCTCGCCAGCAATCCATAGCCGTGCCCACGTCCTGCCCGCTGCCCCGGCGGCAGCTGTCGTCTGGCCTGCCGGCCGTCCGCCCCCTGGTGTGGTGGATGGCCCTGGCCTGGGCCGGCCTGCCCACGCTGGCCCAGGCCCAGGCCGACCCTGCAGACCCGCTGCCCGCGCCGGTGCTGCGCTCCACCCCGATGCTGCAGGAGCGGATTCCCGAAGCCGCGCGGCCGTTGCAGCCGGTATATGTGCGCGGCGACTCGATTGCGGGCCAGGCCGACGTGCGCGCCGTGATCGACGGCCATGCCGAACTGCGCCGCAGCGACACGATTGTCCGTGCCAACCGCATGGAATACACGGTCGCCGATGACCGGCTGCAGGCCGAAGGCCAGGTGCACATCAACCGTGCGGGCAATGTCTTCGACGGCAACCGGCTCGATCTGGAAGTCGACGCCTTCCGCGGCAACTTCACGGATGCGAACTACCGTTTCCTGGCCACGCAGGCGCATGGCGACGCGTCCCAGGTGGAGTTCCTGGACCGCGAGCGTTCCATCGTCTACAACGCCACCTACACCACCTGCCAGCGCGACAACGAGGCCAGCTGGCAACCCGACTGGATGCTCAAGGCCGACTCCATCCATCTGGATCAGGGCGAGCAGGTCGGCTATGCGCGTGGCGCCAAGCTGCAGTTCAAGGGCGTCACGGTGCTGCCGATTCCGGTGGTGAGCTTTCCGCTGTCGGACCAGCGCAAGTCGGGCCTGCTGCCGCTGACCATAGGTCTGGACAACGTCAGCGGCTTTGAATACACCCAGCCCTACTACTGGAATCTCGCGCCCAACCGCGACGCGACGCTGTCGAGCACGCTGATGACCAAGCGCGGTGTGAACCTGGGCGCCGAGTTCCGCTACCTCGAGCCCACCTACCAGGGCAAGGTGCGCCTCGATTACATGCCGGGCGACCGGCTGCGCGACCGCGACCGCTGGGCCTATAAGCTGCAGCACCAGGGCCAGATTGCCTCGCCCTGGGGCGGGCTCGGTTTGAACCTGAACCTCAACCGCGTGAGCGACAACAATTACTGGCGCGACTTCACGCGGCGCGACACCGACCGGACGCTCAATTCCCGCCTGCTGCCCAGCGACGCCATCCTGAGCTGGGGCGGACAGGACACGTCGCTGATGCTGCGCACGCTCAAATGGCAGACGCTGCAGGACGTGGCCTCGCCGATCATGCCGCCCTATGACCGCATGCCGCAGCTGCAATGGCGCTATACGCCGCTGAACCTGGGCGGCGGCCTGGACCTGACGGTCGAGGCCGATACCACGCGCTTCGAAGCCGATCCCCTGCTGACCCGCCAGGTCAACGCCCAGCGCAGCTATCTGATGGCTGAACTCAGCCGTCCGTTCCTTTCGCCGGGCGCGTTCTTCACGCCCAAGCTCAAGCTGCACGCGACGCAGTACCAGTTCGACAATCCGCTGAGCAACGGCATGACATCGTCCGGGCGTACCCTGCCCACGGTGAGCCTGGACAGCGGCCTGATATTCGAGCGCGAGACCGCATTGTTCGGGCGCAGCCTGCTGCAGACGCTGGAGCCGCGCGCCTTCTATACCTATACGCCGTACCGCGCCCAGAACATGCTGCCGGTGTACGACACCGCGCTCAACGACTTCAACCTGGCGACGATCTACAGCGACAACAGCTACAGCGGACATGACCGTCTCGCGGACAACAACCTGCTGACCCTGGGTCTGACCACGCGTTTCATCGATGCCGACACCGGCGCCGAGTCCGCGCGCTTCGGCGTGGCCCAGCGCGTGCGCTTTTCCGACCAGCGCGTGACCCTGCCGGGCGAAGTACCGGCGACCGACCGGCTGTCCGACATCCTGTTCGGCGCGTCGGTCAACTGGACGCCCCAGTGGGCGCTCGACGCGGCCGTGCAATACAACCGCGAGACCGGCCACTCGGAACGCACGACCGTGGGCGCGCGCTACAGCCCGGGCAACTACCGCACGATCAGCGCGGCCTACCGCCTGCAGCGCGGCACCAGCGAGCAGGTCGACGTGGGCTGGCAATGGCCCATACGTAACCCTTGGGCGACCGAGGACAAAGGCCGCGACGGCGGGCGCTGGTACTCTGTGGGCCGGTTGAATTACAGTCTGCAGGATCGCAAGCTCGTCGATACCGTGGTCGGCTTCGAATATGACAGCTGCTGCTGGGTCGGCCGGGTCGTGCTCGAGCGCCTGCAAAGCAGTGTGACCACCTCGAATACCCGGTTGCTGTTCCAGGTCGAGTTCGTCGGCTTCTCGCGCTTGAGCCTGGGTGCCAACCCCTTGCAGAGCTTGAAGGACAATATCCCTCGCTACCAGGCCTTGCGTCAGACCACCGCCACGCCCAGCCGCTTCAGCAATTACGATTAAACAAAGCACAGCTCATGCGTCTTTCTTCCTTGACCCCTCGCACCTTTGCCATCGGCCTCGTGTGCCTGGCCACTTTTGCCGCCGTGGGCGTGCAGGCCCAGGGCCTGCGTCTGTCCGGCGGGCCGGCCGCTTCCCTGTCAAAGGCGCTGGACGGCAGCGCCCGCGCCGTTCCGGGCAATACCGGCGTGCGTTCGGCGGACTTCATCGTGGCCGTGGTCAATTCCGAGCCCGTGACCAATTCCGAAGTGCGTGAGCGCATGGCGCGCGTGGCCCAGTCCATCGCGGCCCAGGGTGGGCAGCTGCCGCCCGAGAACGTGCTGGCGCGTGAAGTGCTCGAGCGCCTGATTCTCGAGAAGGCGCAGCTGCAGACCGCGCGCGAGCAAGGCATCAAGGTCGATGACTACGCGCTCGACCAGGCCGCGCAGAACGTCGCGCGCCAGAACAGCCTGTCGCTCGAACAGATGATGTCGCGGCTCGCGGCCGACGGCATCAGTGCCAAGCGTTTTCGCGAGGAATTGCGCAACCAGCTGCTGCTGCAGCGCCTGCGCGAGCGTGAAGTCGATGGCCGGGTGCGCGTGAGCGAACTCGACATCGACCAGTATCTGAAGGAGCAGCGTGCGAGCGGCGACACCTCCAACATGACGCTGAACCTGGGCCATGTGTTCATTGCCGTGCCCGAGAACGCTTCGCCCGCCGTCATCGCCCAGCGCGAGGCGCGTGCGCGCGAAGCGCTCGAGAAGCTCAACGCGGGCCAGGACTTCGCTGCCGTGGTGCGCGAATATTCCGACGCCCCCGAGGCCAAGGAAGGCGGCGTGCTGGGCCTGCGCCCCGCGGATCGCTATCCCGAGCTGTTCACGCGCGCCGTGGCATCCTCGCCCAAGAACTCCGTGGTCGGTCCTGTGCGCTCGGGTGCGGGCTTCCATTTGCTCAAGGTGATAGACCGTTCGCAGCAGGGCATGGCCACCGTGGTCACGCAGAACCATGCGCGCCACATTCTGCTGCGCCCATCCGACCAGCTCAACGAAGGCCAGGCGGCCGAACGTCTGGCCGACTACCGCCGCCGCGTGCAGGCGGGCCAGGCGCGTTTCGAAGATCTGGCGCGCGAATACTCGCAGGATGGCAGCGCCAAGCAAGGCGGCGATCTCGGCTGGGCCGGTCCTGGCGCCTTCGTGCCTGAATTCGAGGAAGTGCTGAACCAGCTCAAGCCGGGCGAAGTCAGTGCGCCGGTGGTGTCGCGCTTCGGCGTGCACCTGATCCAGCTGATCGACCGCCGCCAGGCGACACTGACGCCGCGCGAGCAGCGCGACGCGCTGCGCAACATCGTGCGTGAACAGAAGCTGGACAAGGCCTATGCCACCTGGGTCCAGGAAGTCCGCGGTCGCGCCTACGTCGAGTACCGCGATCCCCCGCAATAAGGTTTAGGTTTGAAACACATTCCCCGTAAACGCTTCGGTCAGAATTTCCTGACCGATGGCGGCATCATCGATGCCATTGTCGACGCGATCGATCCCAAAGCCGGCGATCCCATGGTCGAGATCGGTCCCGGCCTGATGGCCCTGACCCAGCCGCTGGTCGAGCGCCTGGGCCGCATCACCGTGATCGAGCTGGACCGCGACCTGGCGTTCCGCCTGCGTCTGCACCAGCAGCTCGATGTGATCGAGTCCGATGTGCTCAAGGTCGATTTCGCCGCCGTGGCGCAGAAGCTGCAGACGCAGAAGCTGCGCGTGGTCGGCAACCTGCCCTACAACATCTCCACGCCCATCCTGTTCCATCTGCTCGAGTATGTGGAGCTGATCCAGGACCAGCATTTCATGCTGCAGAAGGAAGTCATAGACCGCATGGTGGGCAAGCCCTCGACCGCGGCCTACGGCCGTCTGTCGGTGCTGCTGCAATGGCGCTATGAGATGCAGGAAGTGCTGTTCGTGCCGCCCGAGAGCTTCGATCCGCCGCCCAAGGTCAACAGCGCCGTGGTGCGCATGGTGCCGCGCGCCGCGCCCGCGCCGGTCGACAAGCGTCTGCTCGAAGAGATGGTTCAGGTGGCCTTCAGTCAGCGCCGCAAGCTGCTGCGCCATACGCTGGGTCGCTGGCTCGAAGAGAAGGCCTATGCGGGCGACTTCGACGTCAAGCGCCGCGCCGAGGAGGTGTCCGTGGACGAATACGTGGCGCTGGCCGCGCAAGTAGGCCGCGCCGGATAACGCACAAAAGCCCCGCGAGGGGCTTTTTCACGGTTGCATCGCTGGCGCGATCAGAGGAACGAGTAGAAGCAGCGGAACGAGACCTTGCGCTCGGCCCAGTAGTCGGCCGCATCGCGGAAGCTGTCGAGCAGTTGCTCGCGCACTTCCTTGTCGAACTTGGTGGTGGTCGGAATCTGATCGAGCACCAGGATGAAGCCGGGTTGCGGCCCGGCCTTGTGCAGTGGGTCGGTCAGGCAGTCGTAGAGTGCGTCGAAGTTCTTGCCGAAGTGGGCCGGAAACATGAACTGGGTGGCGATCAGATCCAGAATGTCCTGCTTGGTCTGGGCATGGGCCAGATTGGCATACAGGAAATGGTTGCCCAGAACCCTCGCCGCATCCTGCAGGTCCTGCACGCGATAGGCGCGGATGGACTGCACGATGTTCTGGCGCACATTGCGCAATGGGAGGTCAGGGTTCTTACGAAGTGGCGTTTCCATCTCCGTGGTTCTTTCTTTGACTAGGCTGTCCACAGGGGCGGCAAACAAGCTGTCGCCCGGTTGCGAAAAATAAGAGGGGCCATCAAGGCACCCTTCGCGGCCAACGGCGGCGGGTGTCGGTTGCGGCTTCATTCGATGATGTAGTAAAAACTGGCGTAATGGTCGCGGGTGTAATAACAGGCATCGGGCGTCTGGGGCGGACCGCCGCAGACGATGCGCCGTGCGCCGCGGTCTTGCGAGCGCGGCGTCTTGACGGTGTATTCCCGGTAATAGCCCCGTTTGCGGCTGGGCAGGATGCGTTCGCGATTGCCAAAGACGCTGCCGTCCTTGGCATGGGGGAAAGGCCCGCCTGCGCGGATCAGCCCATGCGTCGCTCGCCCTTGTGGAGGCAATTCGGACAGCGCAATGGTGGACAGGTCAGGAGACGGCTCGGTACCGCGCGCTGAAGCCATCAGTGGCGCAACGGCACAGGCTGTCCCTAAAACGATCGCAAAACCGGTCTGCAAACAACGGGCGGCGACAGCCTTCAGCATCAAAAACACCTTTCAGAAACTCAGGTTATGCCTGAAATTTCGACCTGCTAGTGTGCCGCATCACCCCCCAAAAAGCAAGCGCCTGCCCAAATTTTGGGCAGGCGCTTACATTTCCGACAGGCCGCGTCCGACCTGGAAGATGGCTTAACGGGCGGCGTTGGCGTCGGCCACCGTGAGGGCCGTCATGTTGACCAGGCGGCGCACCGTGGCGCTTGGCGTGAGCACATGGACCGGCTGGGCCGCGCCAAGCAGCACCGGGCCGATGGCGATGCCGCCACCCGCCGCGGTCTTGAGCAGGTTGTAGGAAATGTTGGCCGCGTCGATGTTGGGCAGCACCAACAGGTTGGCGTCGCCGACCAACGTGCTGTGGGGCATCAGCGCCGCGCGCGCCTTGCCGTTGAGCGCGACGTCGCCGTGCATTTCGCCGTCGACCTCGAGCCATGGGGCCTGTACGCGCAGCAGCTCCAGCGTGGCGCGCATCTTGAGCGCGGTGGGCTGGTCGCTGGAGCCGAAGTTCGAATGGCTCAGCAGCGCGCACTTGGGCTTGATGCCGAAGCGCATCATTTCCTCGGCGGCCATGATGGTGATCTCGCACAGCTGCTCGGCCGTGGGGTCGTAGTTCACATGGGTGTCGACCAGGAACACCTGGCGGTCGGGCAGCAGCAGTCCGTTCATGCAGGCAAAGGTCTGCACGCCGGCGCGCTTGCCCAGCACCTGATCGATGTAGTTCAGATGGTGCGTGACCTGGCCCCAGGTGCCGCAGATCAGGCCGTCGACTTCACCCTTGTGCAGCAGCATGGCGCCGATCAGCGACAGGCGGCGGCGCATTTCGATCTTGGCGATGGGCGCGGTGATGCCCTTGCGCTCGGTCATGCGGTGGTAGGTCTGCCAGAAGTCGCGGTAGCGGTGGTCGTCCTCGACGTTGACCACGTCGTAGTCGCGACCCTGCTCCAGGCGCAGGCCGAATTTCACGATGCGCTGGGCGATGATGGCCGGACGGCCGATCAGCGTGGGGCGCGCGACTCGCTCGTCGACCACGATCTGCGCGGCGCGCAGCACGCGCTCTTCCTCGCCTTCTGCATAGGCCACGCGCTTGCGCGTGGCATTCTTGGCCGCGGTGAAGATCGGCTTCATCGTCGTGCCCGACGCATAGACAAAGGTCTGCAGGTGCTCGCGGTAGGCATCCATGTCCTGGATGGGACGCTGGGCCACGCCCGAATCGGCCGCGGCCTGGGCCACGGCCGGCGCGATCTTCATCATCAGGCGCGGGTCGAAAGGCTTGGGAATCAGGTATTCAGGGCCGAAGACCAGCGGCTCGCCCGCATAGGCTGCCGCGACTTCCTCGCTCTGTTCAGCCTGTGCGAGGTCGGCGATCGCGTGCACTGCCGCGATTTCCATTTCGAGCGTGATGGTCGTCGCGCCGCAGTCGAGCGCGCCGCGGAAGATGTACGGGAAGCACAGGACGTTGTTGACCTGGTTCGGGTAATCGGTGCGTCCGGTGGCCATGATGACGTCATCGCGCACAGACTTGACGTCTTCTGGCGTGATTTCCGGATTGGGGTTGGCCAGCGCAAAGATCACGGGACGCGCGGCCATGGTGGCAACCATTTCCGGCTTGAGCACTCCGCCCGCCGAAAGGCCGAGGAACACATCGGCGCCGACCATGACCTCGGCGAGCTTGCGCTTGTCGGTATCACGCGCGAATTGCGCCTTGTCTTCGTCCATCAGTTCGAGGCGGCCCGTGTAGACCACGCCGGCGAGGTCGGTCACGAACACGTTCTCGCGGCGCAGGCCGACCTTGAGCAGCAGGTTCAGGCAGGCGAGCGCCGCGGCGCCCGCGCCCGAGGCGACCAGCGTCACTTCCTCGATCTTCTTGTTGGCGACCTTGAGCGCATTGATCATGGCCGCGGCCACGGTGATCGCCGTGCCGTGCTGGTCGTCATGGAAGACCGGGATCTTCATGCGCTTGCGCAGTTCGCGTTCGACATAGAAGCACTCGGGGGCCTTGATGTCTTCCAGGTTGATCGCGCCGAACGTGGGTTCGAGCGCGGCGATCACTTCGACGAGCTTCTGCGGGTCCTTTTCATCGATCTCGATGTCGAAGACATCGACACCGGCGAACTTCTTGAACAGCACGCCCTTGCCTTCCATGACCGGCTTGGAGGCCAGCGCACCGATGTCGCCCAGGCCCAGCACGGCCGTGCCATTGGAGATCACGCCGACCAGATTGCCCCGGCTGGTGTATTTGAACGCGGCGTTCGGGTCCTTGACGATTTCCTCGCAGGGCGCGGCCACGCCGGGAGAGTAGGCCAGGGCCAGATCGTGCTGATTGGCCATGGGCTTGGTCGCCGCAATGGCCACTTTGCCGGGCTTGGGAAACTCGTGGTACTCCAGCGCTGCGCGGCGCAGCAGGGCACGTTTGTCGATGGGGGTAGGGGGGACCGTATTGTCGGACATCAAGCGTCTCCAGCTCGAGAGTGAATCCAATCCGCAGTGCAGGCTCAGGCAGGCCTGACGGATCGCTTTTATGAGAGTGGCCCACGCCATCGGGCCTGCGTTGCCGTACCTGCGTACAGGCCGCTGAGGCAACAGTTGCCCGACCTGCCCGGTTGCATGGATCACTCCGTATATGCCTCATTGTAGGCTCAGCGCTATCAAAAACGGAACACGGTCGGCCGGCGCCACAAGGTCAAATGCCGACTGTCGGCAACTGGACAGAGAGGGTGCACCAAGCTGGGGCAAAACCATGCGCGACATGCACTGCTCCATGCATTTTTGTATGGATCAAACCGCGTTATGCTCCTGGTCGGTAATAACGCTAACCCGCATTAAGAGGAATTCATGTCGCTGCCCACTTCCCGCCTTTCTTCCGCTCCCGCCACCACCCGCCGCGCGACCCTGCGCATGGTGCTGGGCGGTGCCGTGACCGCCGCCGCGTTGGTCGGTACCTGGGCGCAGGCAGCGAGCCCCACGGGCTATCCGACCAAGCCCATACGCCTGGTCGTGCCGTACTCGGCGGGCGGCTCCACCGACATCCTGGGCCGCCTGCTGGCGCAGAAGATGGGCGAGAACATGAATGCGACCGTGGTGGTCGAGAACAAACCCGGCGCCAACGGCACGCTGGGCTGCGATCAGGTCGCCAAGGCGCCTGCCGACGGCTACACCATCGTGCTCGGCGATGTGGGCTGCATGGCCATGGCGCCCGGCCTCTACACCAAGCTGCCCTACGACCCATTGAAGGACTTCACGGCCGTGAGCCTGGTCGCGCGCAGCCCGCTGGTGCTGACCGTGGGCGCGCAAAGCCCGTTCAAGTCCATGGCCGAACTGACGGCCGCGGCGCGCGCCAATCCCGGCAAGCTCAACTACCCTTCGTCGGGCACGGGCGGCCCCAACCATCTGGGCGCCGAGCTGTATGCGATGCAGGCCAAGGTCAAGATCAGCCATATCCCCTACAAGGGCAGCGCACCTTCCGTGGTGTCCCTGGTCGCGGGTGAGACCGACTTCGGCTTCCTGACCGCGGTGACCATCGATTCCCAGCTCAAGGCCGGCAAGCTGCGCGCGCTGGCCGTGGCGCACAACGAGCGCCTGGCGTCGTTGCCCGACGTGCCGACCATGGACGAACAAGGCCTCAAGGGCTTCCAGGCCGATGCCTGGTTCCTCGCCGCCGTGCCCGCTGGAACGCCCCAGCACATCGTCGACCGCCTGTACGCCGAGATCGCCAAGGCCCTGCCGGATCCCGTGGTCAAGGCCAAGCTCGACGCCATGGGCGTGCTGCCGTCGGCGCTCAAGCCCGCCGCATCGGCCGACTTCCTCAAGGTCGAAGTCGCCAAGTGGCGCGCGGTGATCAAGAACGCCAACATCACGCTGGACTGAACGGCAGGCGCGGCGGCCGGGGCATTTGTCCTGCAGACCGCGCCGCCGTTTGCAGACATGATGGGAGCCTGGCCTGCGGGCGGTGGATGACGCGCCGCAGGCGCTGTTCAATGGAGGAACCTGTAATGCGCTCTCATTTCCTTGCTCTTGCCGCCTGCATTGCTGCAGCGGCGCTGGTCGGTTGCAGCCCGCAGTCCGGTGCAACCTCTGCCAGCCACCCCATGGCGCAGCTGCCCGCGTTCGACCAGCCGCTGCCACGCGCGCCTTTGCTGGCCGATTCCAATCCCCAGCCCACGCCGCACTATCCGGTACGCATCGCCGCCGCGCAATCGCTGCCGGCGGCTGTGCCCGTGCCGCCGCGCGCGGTGATCGCTCCGGAAGGCGCCAAGGACGACGGTCAGGCCGATGGCGGTTCCAGCCCGGCCGCAGGCTATGCGAGCGGCATCACCGACGCGCGCGGCGACGGCAGCAAGCACGAGCTCGACGGCAAGAAGTGATCTAGGCGACGCTCGCCCAGGCCGCGAGACATTGCGTGGCCCAGGCGGCGAAGCCCGATGAGGTTGCGCGCGTTCCAAGCCTGGCGTTCATTGCGCCGCTCCCAGCGCAGGCTGCAAGGCCTTGCGCGCCTGGGCGCGGTTCCAGGCCTTTTCGTGGAAGAAGTACGCAACGGCTTGCACCGTGGGCTCGAGCAGGCTCAGCGTCAGCGAAGCCCAGAAGTTGCGCGTGACCGCATAGGCCACGCAGGCCGCGACCGCAATATGGATCAGGTAATAGCTGCCGGTCTTCAACAGCGTCGGTTGGTGGGCGTGGAACAGGTTGAGAAGACGGGTCATGCGGATTCCTTGGCGATGAATTAAGCCAAATGATATTCATTCTCAATTAAGGCGTCCAATTGATTGCCTGCAACGGCGTCATAGCCGCTCCGCATGGTCGATCTGCATGGCACTGCAGGTTTGCGGCGCCGCGCGGATAATGGCGGGATTTGCCCCGTTTTCGGGGTTTTTGCCTCTTGAATACAGTTGCTTGTGAACCGATGCCGGCTTTGAACGAACTTTTGCCTTGCCGGGTGCGGCCGCTGCAGTCTGGTGACCTGGGTGCGCTGATGGCGATCCAGTACGCCTGCTACGGCGCTGGCTACGCCGAAAGCGAAAGCGTTTATGCGCGCCGGCTCGCCAGTCCCGCCCAGTGTTCGCTGGTGGTCGAGCGCGGCGGGGAGTTGCTGGCCTATCTAGCGGCCTACTGGTCGCTGGCTGGCAAGGTCACGCCCCTGCATGGCGACTTCGACCGCTGCGCCACGCCCGACGTGCTGTATCTGCACGACATGGCGGTGCACCCCGACCATGCCGGCCAGCGCCTGGCCGACCGTCTGCTGGCGCCGCTGTGGGCGCTGGCGCGCGAGCGCGGCATACGGCAGTCGTCGCTGGTGTCGGTGCAGGGCACGCAGGATTACTGGCGCCGCCACGGCTACCGCCCGCAGGCGCTGCAGGAGCAGGGCCAATTGCAGCGGCTGGCAAGCTATGGCGCAGACGCTGTCTATATGCAACGGGTGTTTGTTGCGGATCACACATAGTCCGTACACGGCGAGTCTGGCGATAATGCTGGATATGCCTGATCGCTGGAAACCCAATGTCACCGTGTCCGCCATCATCGAAAGAGATGGACGCTTCCTATTGGTCGAAGAAGAGACGGCCGACGGGCTGAAACTCAATGTCCCTGCGGGGCATCTCGATCCTGCCGAATCCCCCATCGATGCCTGCGCGCGCGAAGTGTTGGAAGAAACCGCCTTCAGCTTCACGCCCACGGCGCTGGTGGGCATCTACATGAACCGCTTCACGCGCACGCGCACCGGTGCCGACATCACCTATGTGCGCTTTGCGTTCACCGGCGAGCTCGGCACCCACCATCCCGAGCGCCCGCTTGACGATGGCGTGCTGCGCACGGTCTGGATGACGCTGGCCGAACTCGAGTCGAGCGCGGCGCGGCATCGCAGCCCGGTGGTGCTGCAGTCGGTGAAGGACTATCTCGCGGGCCAGCGCTTCGACCTGTCGCTGCTACATGTGGACGCCAGCGTCTATGAGGTGCCGGGGCCGACCAGCCGCAGCCCCTCCGGCCGCGGCCCCGACACGCGCTCCGGCGGCCGGCGCCCCGCGGGCCTGCTGCCCGCGGACCAGTTGCCCGGCGATCCCAGCCTTTGAAGCCTGGAGCGCGGCCTGTGGATAAGTTATCCACAGCGCTTGCCGGCGACGCTCCCGGTTTCAGTTCATCGTAAGCTTGCGTTCGCGCACCACCTTGCCCCATTGCTCGTATTCCTTCTGCATGAAGGCCGCGAGTTCCTTGCGCGTGGTCGGCTGGGGCGTGAGGCCGTGCGCCTGCAGGGCTTTCCTGACTTCGTCGTCGCCCAGCACCTTGACGATTTCGCGGTTCCAGCGGTCCAGTATGGCCGTAGGCGTCTTTGCCGGGCCGACAAACGCATACCAGTTGAGCGCTTCAAACCCCGGGTAGCCGGCTTCGGCCACGGTGGGAATGTTGGGCATGTAGGCCGGACGCGTGAGCCCGGTCGTGGCCAGGGGAATCAGCTTGCCGGTTTCCACATGGGGCAGGGCCGTGGGCGGGGCGGCGAAGTAGCTGGTCACGCGCTCGCCCAGCAGGTCCTGCAGCGCGGGCGCGCCGCCCTTGTAGGGCACATGCACCATTTCGACGCCCGCGCGCTGGTTGAACAGCTCGCCCGCGAGATGCGAGGCCGAGGCCGCGCCCGAGGACGCATAGTCGACGCTGCCCGGGCTTTTCTTGGCCAGCGCGACGAACTCCTTGAGCGTCTTCACGCCTGCGCCCTTGTGCACCACCAGCACGTTGGGGAAGTTCACGCCGCCCGAAATCGGCGCCAGGTCCTTGAACGGGTCGTAGTTGAGCTTCATCAGGTGCGGCGCGATGGTCAGCGGGCCGACCGAGCCGAACAGGATCACCGAGCCGTCGGCCGCGGCATTCGCGACCTGGCCATGGGCGATATTGCCGCCCGCGCCGCCCTTGTTTTCTACCACCACCGACTGGCCTATGTTCTCGCCGAGCTTCTTGGCGATCAGGCGCGCGGCCGCGTCGGCGGCGCCGCCGGCCGCAAAGCCCACGACCAGGGTGACGGCCTTTTTGGGCGGGAAGTCCTGGGCCTGGGACAGGCCGCCAAAGGCCAGTGCCGAGGAGGCAAGCATGGCGGTATGAAGAAGCGTGCGACGTTGCATGTGGGGAGTCTCGTAGTCGTTATTGTGGAAATACACAGGAAGGGCCGGGCCGGGACCCTCAGTCCGCGCCCAGTCCTATGGGGTTGGGCTGGCGTTTTTCGGTGTTGTGGCGCAGCAGCGCCGCAGTGCGGAACACGCCGTGCGCGAACTTGCCGTAGGGCAGCGTGGCGAACAGCGCCATCACCGCGCCCAGGTGCAGGCACAGCAGCAGCGCCAGCGCGGGCGTGCCGCGTCCCAGCCACAGCGCCAGGCCGCTGGCGCTGACGACAAACAGCAGCGCGATGAAGCCCAGGTCCATGGGTTTTTGCCGGGCATCGCCATGCTGGGGATGGCGCTTGAAGTTCAGCCGCCACAGGCCGGCCGTTCCCAGCATCAGGCTCAGGCCGCCGACCGCGCCCAGGATCTTGGGCAGGCTGGGCAGGTCGTAGGGCGCGGCCCAGCCGAACACATAGTGGTAGACCGTGGCCAGGCTGGTCGCGGCAAAGCACAGCATGAAGCCGTAGAACGTCAGGTGGTGGCAGCGGCGGCGCTGCTGGGTGTAGGCGTCGTCTTCGTTGTTGCAGCCCTGGCCGTGGCCGCCGTCGAGGTATTTGAGGCGCAGCACGTCCGAGGTCGCCTCGGCGGCCGCGGCGCTGCCGACATCGGCACCGCCGGTCGCGGGCTTGACCTCTTTCCAGAAGCGGCGCACGCCCATGAACAGCGCGAACACCACGAACAGGAACACCGGCGCGAACATGCCCACCAGCAGGTTGTGCGGGAACAGGCGGTAGAAGTTGCCGCCCAGATCGGCGCCCCACAGCGCGGCCAGGCCATTGCCCTGCAGCACCACGGCCAGCACCATGAACAGCGTCAGCGCCGCGACCAAGGCCAGCGACAGCGTCAGGCCGTTGCGCTGGTAGAGGCTGCCCAGCGCGGGTGGCCAGGCGTAGTCGGCATAGGTCTTGCCGCGCACCTCGGCCATGGCCTTGGGGATGTTGACCGCGAACTCGTGCGGCGGCGCGTACTGGCAGGCGTGCAGGCAGGCGCCGCAGTTGTGGCACAGGTTGGCGAGGTAGTGCACGTCGGCCGTGCCGAATTCGAGCCGGCGCGTCATCGCCGGAAACACCGCGCAAAAGCCTTCGCAGTAGCGGCAGGCATTGCAGATCTGCAGCGCGCGCGCGACTTCGGCTTCGGCGGAGATCACCTGGATGGGAATGACCTTGGCGGGCGACTTGGCGGCGGTCACGGGCAGGCCGTTGGCCAGCGCCTTGGCGTCCTCGGTCAGGGATTGCAGGGTTTGCATGGGGCGGATTCCTAATCTTTGACGGCGCCAGCGACGGCTGGCTGGCCTTGTGCGGCCAGGGCCGCGTTGCGTCCGGCGATGCGGCCGAAGGCCGTGCCTATGGACATGCCCACGCCGGCCGTGTAGCCCTTGCCGAGCACGTTGCCGGCCATCATTTCGCCGGCGACAAACAGGTTGCTGCTGGGCCGGCCCGCGAAGCGCACGGCCGTGGTGTCGTCGACCTTGAGCCCCAGGTAGGTAAAGGTCACGCCCGGGCGCAGCGCGTAGCCGTAGAACGGCGCGGTGTCTATGGGCCTGGCCCAGTGGGTCTTGGCGGGCGCGACGCCGTCGGTGTGGCAGTCGTCAAGCGCCGTGTGGTCGAAGCGGCCCACGCGGCAGGCCGCGTTGTAGGCGTCCAGCGTGCGCGTGAAGGTCGCGGGGTCCAGACCCAGCTTCTCGGCGAGTTCGGGCAGGCTGTTGGCGGTGATGCCTGGGAACACCGGCGGCATGAAGCGGCCTATGGCCTTGGCGTCGATGATCGAGTACGCGACCTGGCCCGGCTGCTGGGCGACAAGCCGGCCCCAGATCGCATAGCGCTTGGGCCAGAAATCCTCGCCTTCGTCGTAGAAGCGCTCGGCGTCGCGGTTGACGACCACGCCCAGCGAGACGCAGTCGATGCGCGTGCAGATGCCGCCGTCATACAGCGGCGCGCGCGCGTCGATCGCCACCATGTGGGCCTGGGTAGGGTCACCTATGCGGTCGGCCTGGTGCTCATCGAGCAGGTGGCGCAGCAGCACGCCCTTGTTGTAGGCCGTGCCGCGTATCAGGAAGTTGTCCGAAGGCCATTCGCCGCGCGCATTCTGGCCCCAGGCCTCGCGCAGCCATTCGCGGTTGGACTCGAAGCCGCCGGCCGCGAGCACGCAGCTCTTGGCGGTGATGCGCTGGCCGTTGCACCAGGCCGCGACGAAGCGGCCGTTGTCTATCTCCAGCCGGTCCACGGGCGACTCGTAGCGGATCTCCACGCCCAGCGCCTCGGCGCTGCGGAAGTAGGCGTTGACCAGGGCCTTGCCGCCGCCCATGAAGAAAGCGTTGGTGCGCGCGACATGCAGCGCGCCCGACAGCGGCGGCTGGAAATGCACGCCATGGCGGCGCATCCAGTCGCGGCAGGTGGAGGAGGCGCGTATCACCAGGCGCGCGAGGTGTTCGTCGGTGATGCCGCCCGTGACCTTGAGCAGGTCCTGCCAGAACTCTTCCTCGGGGTAGGCTTCGACGAGCACGTCCTGCGGCGCGTCGTGCATGCAGCGCAGGTTGCGCGTGTGGGCGGAGTTGCCGCCGCGCCATTCGCGGGGTGCGGACTCCAGCAGCAGCACGCGCGCACCTGCTTCGCGCGCCATCAGGGCGGCGCAAAGGGCGGCGTTGCCACCACCGATGACCAGAACATCGGTGTCCATGGGAATTCTCCTTGCAGTCTCTCTCGTGGGGAGCTCAACTGTAGGAATCAACCCGGCCCCGGTGCAGGGGGCTCAGTGCATGGGGGTATCAGTTATCGTGATGGATGGGCGAGGTGCCGCTCCAGGCGCCCGACTGCACGAGCTCGCGCACGCAGTCGACCAGCACCACGCGCGCGGCCAGCGCGGCCGGCGACAGCTCGTCCTCGGACAGGCTGCACAGCAGGTTGGTGCGCTGCGCGTCCTTGTCGGTGATCAGTGCCGACTCGAAACGCTGGGCCGCGTCCTCGAAACGACCCATGGCCGCCCAGGGCTGCAGCGAAGAACCCAGGCCTGCGTCGACAGCCGCCATCACCATCGACAGCGAATCGACTTCGAGCACCACATGCGGCGTGAAGCGCGCCTGGGCGAACGCGGTGTCGAGCGTGCTGCGCAGGCCGTGCTGGCCCGTGGGCAGAATCAGGGGCTCGCGCGCGAGATCGGCCAGCGCCATGGACGCGGGCAGAACGCCGATCTGCGGGTGGCGGCGCGAGCGTATCAGGAACAGCCTCTCCTCGATCAGCGGGTGCACCTGCCAGCGCCGTCCGCCCGGCCGTGCCTGGCCGGCCTCGTTGCCGTGCAGCCGCGAATCGAACAGCACGGCCATGTCGAGCGCGCGCGCATTGAGCATTTCGGCCAGATGGCCCGACATGCTTTCGACCATGTGCAGGCGCACGTCGGGGTAGCGCGTGCGCATGGCCTGCATCAGCGGCAGCGCGAGGATGGTGGCCGTGGTCGGCGCCAGTCCCAGGCTCACCGAGCCCGACAGCCGCGACTGCTGGGCGCTGCGCACGGCCTGGTCGGCGTGGCGCAGCGCGAGCTGGGCTTCGCGAAAGAACGCGACACCGGCCTCGGTGGGCACGACGCCGCGCGGCGTGCGCTGCAGCAGGCGCACGGCGAGCTCGCTCTCGAGCCGCGTGATCTGCTGGCTCAGCGCCGACTGCACGACGTCGAGCTCGCGCGCCGCGCGGCTCATAGAGCCCATTTCCACGATGCGCACAAAGTAGCGCAGCTGCCGCAATTCCATTGCTTGTCCTGTATTTGTCCCCACCACACCGTTGCGGGTGGCGCGCTGGGATAATCGCACACCTATGACAAAGCATCGGGTGGTGGTGGGCCTTTCAGGCGGCGTGGATTCGGCGGTGACCGCCTATTTGCTCAAGCAGCAAGGCCATGACGTGGTCGGCATCTTCATGAAGAACTGGGAAGATGACGACGACAGCGAATTCTGTTCGTCGAACGTCGACTTCGTCGACGCCGCGGCCGTGGCCGACGTGATCGGCATCGAGATCGAGCATGTGAACTTCGCGGCCGAGTACAAGGACCGGGTGTTTGCCGAGTTCCTGCGCGAGTACCAGGCCGGGCGCACGCCCAACCCCGACGTGCTGTGCAACGCCGAGATCAAGTTCAAGGCGTTTCTGGACCACGCGATGCGCCTGGGCGCAGAGAAGATCGCCACCGGCCACTATGCGCGCGTGCGCCAGAACCTGCAGACGCAGCGCTTCGAGCTGCTCAAGGGCCTGGACCCGGCCAAGGACCAGAGCTATTTCCTGCACCGCCTGAACCAGGCCCAGCTGTCCAAGACGCTGTTCCCCGTGGGCGAGCTGCACAAGACCGAAGTGCGGCGCATTGCCGAGGAAATCGGCCTGCCCAACGCGAAGAAGAAGGACTCGACCGGAATCTGCTTCATCGGCGAGCGGCCGTTCCGCGACTTCCTCAACCGCTACATCAGCAAGGAACCGGGCTGGATCCTCGACGACCGCGACCGCAAGCTGGGCCGGCACCAAGGCCTGTCGTTCTACACGCTGGGCCAGCGCCAGGGCCTGGGCATTGGCGGCATCAAGGAAAAAGGCGCGCAGCGCGGCGGCGGTGAACACCACCCCTGGTTCGTCGCGCGCAAGGAGCTCGACAAGAACATCCTGCGCGTGGTCCAAGGCCATGACCATCCCTGGCTGCTGTCGCTGCAACTCGACGCCGACAACGCGAGCTGGGTCGCGGGCGAGCCGCCCGCCCCCGGCCTTTATGGCTCCAAGACACGCTATCGCCAGCCCGATTCACCGGCGGTCATCAGCGGGGCCGCGGGCGAGACCTTCCGCCTTGACTTCCCCGAGCCGCAATGGGCGGTCACGCCAGGCCAGTCGGCCGTGCTGTATGACGGCGATGTCTGCCTGGGCGGGGGCATGATCTCGGCCGTGGCCGCGTACCCGCAAGCCACGCCAGCCTAGGCAAAGCGGATTCCTTCGGTGCGCGGCTGCAGCTGGGCAAAGCACAGCTGCAGCGACTGCGATGCCTTATGGAATGCCGCATCCACCAGGGCCTGGTCCGCGCCCGCATGCAGAAGGTCGCTCTTGAGGTGCGCGCCTATGCGGGACAGCACAGGGGCCAGCGCAATGCCCTTGGCGTTGAATTTCTCGCAGAGCTTGTGGATGGGATAGTGCTTCATCTCCACTTCCGAGCCGGCGCGCGCCAGATGGTTGCGGCCAAAGGTCTCGAGCAGCGTCGCGCCCTGCTTGTCGAACAGGTAGTCGATGTCCTCGAACTTCCTGGACTCGAAGTCCTCGGCCATGGCCACACGACCGAAGTCGATCGCTTTGAGATGCACGCTGCCGGTGTCCTTGATCTCGTGCACGAGCAGGTTGTGCATGTGCAGATCGCGGTGCGCCACCTGGTTCTTGTAGAGCACGCGCGCCATGTCGACGAGTTGCGCCAGCAGGCTCTTGGTCTGATCGCGTGACAGGCTGTCGATGCACCGGTCCATTTCATGGCTCGCGACATGCGCGGGGTCATAGATGTCGACCATGGCATAGGCGTGGCGTGCGCTCAGCGCGCGGTGCAGCTGGGCCGTATCGGTGACTTTCTTCTGCGTGGAGATATAGCCGGCAAGCTCCGGCCGATCTTCGGCATAGGCGGTGAGCGCGAGTTCCCGGTCGAAATCCTCGGTGCCTGTCCTGTTTTCCGCCCGCAGCAAGCCGCTCGCGGCATGGAATTTCTTGTTGACGCCTCCGCCCGAGAAATCCGCGTCCCGCACCTGGGCCATCTGCCGGCGCGTGTCGAGGCAGTGCCGGTCTATGGTGATGACCTGCTGTTGCTGCACGGCCGTGTCCTGGGGCTTGCCCAGATGCAGGCAGATCAACTCCTTTTCATGCGCATTGACGGTATCGGTCTTGATGGGCTCGCCGTTGATGCAGTACTCCACTGTGTGGTGCTGCGGCGCGCTGGGGTGGGCGGCGATGTTCAGCGTGAACAGCGACTGGCTGTGGGGCGCGGCCAGCTGTGACAGCAGGTTGAAGCGCGCGAAGTTGCTGGTGCCGCCGTCGTGCAGCATGGCATGCAGATTTTTCAGCGCCACTTCCTTGCTGTGGGACCGGAAAAGATCGATGAAACGATCGAAGACATTGAGCTTGGCGGCCTGCCCGGCGTCGCTGTCCATGAGCTTGGCTATGCGCGCACTGCTCAGCGATACATGGGTGTGGGGCGTCAAGGGAATGGGTGTGCTCATGGGCATCCTGTTGTGGGGCGCAGCTGCGCCCTGTTGGTAACCACAACGCATCACGGGTTCCCGGGGCTGGGCATATGCTTAGCCGAAAATCGCGCTTGGACGCCGGCGCCAAAACAGCTACCTTGGCTGGTTTGTTCCAAGCGGTCCTGACCATGAATCACTCTTTGCTGCCGTCGCGCGGCGCCTTTGCGCTCGCGCCGGCGCAGGCAATCCCTTTGCATCTGAGTTCGGCGGCGCAATGGCCGGGCCTGCTCGGCAGCCTGCCGCCGCTGCAGCGCCAATGGATAGCGACCACGGGCTTCGAGCCGCTTGCGGGTCGCGTTCTGTTGCTGCCCGGTGCCGATGGCGCCCTCGCCGGCGTGCTGGTGGGCATTGATCCGTCGGAGCCGCTGTGGCAGCTGGCCGCATTGCCGCCGCTGCTGCCCGCAGGCGTGTATGCCGTGGCGGCGGGCGATGAGGCGGCAGATGCCGAACGCGATGCCTTGCGCCAGCTGGGCTGGGCGCTGGGCGCGCTGGCGCCCGAACGCCAGGCGGTGCAGCTGCGGGTGAAAGACGGCGACTTGCAGGCCATGGAATGTCTGGCCGCAGCGGTTGCCGAAGTCCGCCGGCTGGTCAATCTGCCGGCCAACGAGCTGGGCCCGCAGGCCCTGGCCGCCGCCGTGCAGGCGCTGGCCACGGAACACGGCGCGCAGTACACCGAGTGGGTCGGCGAGGCCTTGCCAGGCGCGGGCTTCGCACTGGTGCATGCGGTGGGCCGCTCGGGCGCGCAGGCGCCGCGCGTGGCCCAGCTGGAATGGGGCGATGGCGCGGCGCCGCGCATCGTGCTGATAGGCAAGGGCGTGTGCTTCGACAGCGGCGGGCTGGACCTCAAGCCCGCAGCCGGCATGCGCTGGATGAAAAAGGACATGGGCGGCGCGGCGCATGCAATGGCGCTGGCCGGGCTGATCATGCAGGCGCGCTTGCCCGTGCATCTGACGCTGCTGGTGCCCGCGGTGGAGAACGGCGTGGGGCCGCTGGCGCTGCGCCCCGGAGATGTCATTCGCGCGGGCAACGGCCGGCTGGTGGAAATCGAGAACACCGATGCCGAGGGCCGGCTGATCCTGGCCGATGCGCTGCACCACGCGCTGCGGCCGGGCGTGGAAGATCCCGCTCGGGCGCCGGCGCTGGTCATCGATCTGGCGACGCTCACCGGTGCGGCGCGCATGGCGCTGGGCCCGGAGCTGCCGGCGCTGTTCAGCAACCACGAAACCTGGGCCGCCGATCTGCTGGCCCATTCCCGGCGCACGCACGATCCGCTGTGGCGCCTGCCGCTGTGGGCACCGTACCGCCGGCTGCTCAAGTCCGACAGCGCCGACACCATGAATGCGGCCAGCACGCCCATGGGCGGCGCCATCACCGCGGCGCTGTTTCTCGAGGACTTCGTGCCGGCCCAGGTGCCCTGGCTGCATCTGGACCTGTATGCCTGGAATACCGAGGCCCGCCCGGGCCGGCCAAAGGGCGGCGAAGCCCAGGGCCTGCGCGCGCTGTTCAGCCTGCTGAGCGAGCGCTTCGCGCCCTGAGCTGCGCGCCGCATCCCGGGCGAAAAAGCGCATTTGGTTATGCGGATTCCTGCGTTGTGCGCGGGCGCGGCGCTGCCGAGAATCGGCTGCTCACCGCGTGCCGTGCACGCCTGTTTCCCGCTTCGCGTCCAGCGCTTTCGTCCCATGAATCAACGACTCCTTGCCCCCCGTTTTTCTGCCCCGCTGCGCGCCAGCGCCGTGGCCTGCGTTCTGCTGGCGGCCCTGATGGGCGCCGCCGCGGCACAGGCCGAAACGCTGCGCTGGGCGCGTTCCACGGACGCCTCCACGCTGGACCCGCATGCGCTCAACAACGGCCCCAACCACAACCTGCTGCACCAGGTCTACGAGCCGCTGATCATCCGCACCGCCGACGGCAAGCTGCAGCCCACGCTGGCCACGTCCTGGGCGCTGACCAGCGACCCATCGGTCTGGGAGTTCAAGCTGCGCAAGGGCGTGAAGTTCCACGACGGCAGCCTGTTCACCGCCGACGACGTGCTGTTCTCGCTGGAGCGCGCGCGCTCGCCTTCGTCGGACATGCGCTCGCTGCTGGTGGCGATCACCGACGTGGTGAAGATCGATCCGTTCACCATCCACATCAAGACCAACGGCACGACGCCGCTGCTGCCCGACAACCTGATCAACATCCAGATCCTGAGCGCCGCCTGGGCGAAGAAGCATGGCGTGGAAACGCCGCAGAAGGCTTCGGCCAAGGAAGAGACCTACGCCACGCGCAACGTCAACGGCACGGGGCCCTACACGCTGGTGTCGCGCGAGCCCGATGTGCGCACGGTGCTGAGGAAATTTCCCGGCTACTGGGGCACGGGCCTGTTCCCGCTGCCCATCGACGAGCTGGTCTATCTGCCGATCAAGGCGCCCGCGACGCGCGTCGCCGCGCTGCTGTCGGGCGAAGTCGACTTCGTGCAGGATCTGCCCATCCAGGACATCGCGCGCCTGCGCGCCGACGCCAAGCTGCGCGTCAACCAGGCCGCGGAAAACCGCACCATCTTCCTGGGCCTGAATGTGGGCGCGGCGCCGCTGACCTACTCCGACGTCAAGGACAAGAATCCGCTGGCCGATGTGCGCGTGCGCCAGGCCTTCCAGCTCGCGATCGACCGCGTGGCAATCCAGAAGGCCGTGATGCGCGGCCTGTCGGTGCCGACCAACATCATCGCGCCGCCGTTCGTGCACGGCTACGACAAGGCGTTCGGCGCCGTCGGCAAGGCCGACGTGGCACAGGCGAAAAAGCTGCTGGCCGATGCCGGCTACCCCAACGGCTTCGGCATCACGCTGCACTGCACCAACGACCGCTATCTCAACGACGAGGCGATCTGCCAGGCCGTCGCCGGATTCCTGGGCCGCGCGGGCGTCAAGACCACCGTGGTGTCGCGTCCGCTGGCGATCCAGACGGCCGCGATCAACAACCAGGACACCGACTTCTACCTCTACGGCTGGGGCGTGCCGACCTATGACTCGGCCTATATCTTCGACTACCTGGTGCACACGCGCGGCAAGAACGCGCGCGGCGCGACCAATGCCACGCGCTACAGCAATGACGCCGTCGACCGGCAGATCGTGTCGCTGGCCTCGGAAGGCGACAGCAAGAAGCGCGATGCGACGATCCGGAACATCTGGACCACGGTGCAAAAGGAGCTGATCTATCTGCCGCTGCACGACCAGATCCAGACCTATGCGATGAAGCGCCGCTTCGACATTCCCGTGAATCCGTCGAACACACCGTACTTCAAGCTGTTCAAGCTGGCCGAGAAATAAGGCCTGCCATCAGGTGACCAGGCCGGCGTCCGCCCGGCCCGGTCCTCTTCCATACTCCACGAGAAGACTGCATGCCCCTGTTGTTTGCGCGTCGCCTGGGCCAGTCGTTGCTGGTGCTGCTGGCAGTGTCCTTCATTTCGTTCCTGGTCTTTCGCCATATCGGCGACCCGACGATCAGCCTGCTGGGCGAGGACGCTTCGCTCGCCGACCGCCAGGCGGTGATTGCCGAGCTGGGCTTCGATCAGCCCGTGGCCGTGCAGTACCTGCGCTACATGGGCAATGTGCTGCAGGGCGAGTTTGGCGTCTCCTACCGGCTCAAGCGGCCGGTGGTCCAAGTCATTGCCGAGCGCCTGCCGGCGACGCTGGAGCTGGCGCTGATCGCGGCGCTGCTGGCCGTCACGGGCGGGGTGATTCTCGGCGTCTACACCGCGATACGCCGCGACGCATGGCTCAGCCGCGCGCTGATGACGCTGTCGCTGGTCGGCGTCTCGCTGCCCACGTTCCTGATCGGCATAGGCCTGATCTACCTGTTTGCCGTCGAGCTGCAATGGCTGCCGTCGTTCGGCCGCGGCGACACCGTGCAGCTCGGCGGCTGGACCACGGGTTTTCTCACGGCCTCGGGCTGGGCCTCGCTGGTGCTGCCGGTGTGCACGCTGGCGATGTTCAAGCTGACGCTGATCATGCGCCTGGTGCGCGCCGAGATGCTCGAGGCGCTGCGCACCGACTATGTGCGTTTCGCGCGCGCGCGCGGCCTGCCCGAGAAGCGCATCCATTACGGCCATGCGCTGCGCAACACGCTGATTCCGGTCGTGACCATCACCGGACTGCAGATCGGCTCGCTGATCGCGTTTGCCATCGTCACCGAAACCGTATTCCAGTGGCCGGGCGTGGGACTGCTGTTCATCAACTCGATCCAGGGCGTAGACGTGCCCGTGATCGCCGCCTATCTGATGCTGATTGCCGCGCTGTACGTCGTCATCAACTTCCTTGTCGACGGCGCCTATCTGCTGGTCGACCCGCGGCTGCGCCGCGGCTGAGAGATCCGTTCAAGACCATGGCTCAAACCTCCTCTTCCCTTGTGCCGGCGCGCCTGCGCTGGTGGCAGCTGCGCCGCAGCGAATCCGCCGTGCTGCGCGCGCTCGGGCGCTCGCTCACGGTGCAGGCTGCCGTGGCCGTGCTGCTGCTGCTGTGCGGCGCGGCGCTGTTCACGCCCTGGCTGGCGCTGCAGAACCCTTTCGACCCGGCAGCGCTGGAACTGCTCGACGCGTTCACCGCACCGGGCCAGGCCGGGCTCTCGGGCGCGACCTATCCGCTGGGCGCAGACGAGCAGGGCCGCGATGTCTACTCGGCGATTCTCTACGGCCTGCGCATGTCGCTGCTCGTCGGCGCCGCCTCGGTCGCGCTGTCGCTGGCCATCGGCGTGCCGCTGGGCCTGATCGCGGGCTACGCGGGCGGCTGGTTCGACACGCTGGTGATGCGCGTTGCCGACGTGCAGCTGACGTTCCCGGTGCTGCTGGTGGCGCTGCTGGTGTTCGGCATCGCGCGCGGCATCCTGCCCGAAAGCTACCGCGACGATATGGCGCTGTACGTGATCATCCTGGCGATAGGCCTGTCGGAGTGGGTGCAGTACGCGCGCACCGTGCGCGGCGCCGTGATGGTGGAAAAGCACAAGGACTATGTGCTCGCGGCCCAGGTCATAGGCCGTTCGCGCGCCAGCATCCTGCTGCGCCATATCCTGCCGAACCTGCTGGCGCCGGTGCTGGTGATCGCGACCATCAGCTTCGCACTGGCCATCGTCGCCGAGTCGACGCTGTCGTATCTGGGCGTGGGCCTGCCGCCGACCCAGCCGTCTCTGGGCACGCTGATACGCGTGGGCCAGGGCTTTCTGTTTTCCGGTGAGTGGTGGATTTTGCTGTTCCCCGGCCTGGTGCTGCTGGCCCTGGCACTTTCCGTCAACCTGGTCGGCGACTGGCTGCGCGACGCATTGAATCCCAAACTGCAATGACTGCCCGCGACGCTTTTCTGCAGACTTCGGCCGAGAATCTGCTGCCCGACCCCGTGCTGCGCGTGCAGCACCTGGGAGTGACGTTCGACACCCACCGCGGCCCGGTCACGGTGCTCGATGACGTGACGTTCGAGATCCGTCCCGGCGAGATCCTGGGCGTGGTCGGCGAGTCGGGCGCGGGCAAGTCGATGACCGGCAATGCCGTCATCGGCCTGATCGCGCCGCCCGGGCGCATGAGCAGCGGGCAGATCTTCCTGCGCGACGAACGCATAGACACGCTGCGCGGCGAAGACCTGCGCCGGCTGCGCGGCAAGCATATCGCGATGGTGTTCCAGGACCCGCTGACCAGCCTCAACCCGGTGCTGACCATTGGTCAGCATCTGGTCGAGACGATACGCCAGCATCTGCCGCTGAGCGAGCGCCAGGCGCGCCAGCGCGCGATCGACCTGCTCGCCGAAGTCGAGATCGCCGAGCCCGCGGCCCGGCTCCACCAGTTTCCGCACCAGTTCTCGGGTGGCATGCGCCAGCGCGTGGCGATTGCGCTGGCGCTCAGCGCCGAGCCCGCGCTGCTGATCGCCGACGAACCCACGACCGCGCTCGACGTCTCGGTCCAGGCCCAGGTGATACGCGTGCTGCGCCGCGTCTGCAAGGAGCGCGGCACGGCGGCGATGCTGATCACGCACGACATGGGCGTGATCGCCGAAGCCGCGGACCGCGTGATGGTGATGTTCCAGGGCCGGGTGCTGGAAACGGGGCCGGTGCGCCAGGTGCTCGATGCGCCGGCCGCGCCCTATACGCGCGCGCTGATGGCGGCGATTCCTTCGCTGGGCGCGCCCACGCACCGGCTGCCGGTTCCCGAGATCGGTGCCGCCGCAGCCGAGGCGGTGCCGCACGGCGCCGTGGCCAGGGCCGTGATCGATGGGCCGCCGCTGGTGCAGATCAGCGGCCTGTCGCGCGATTTCGATCTTTCGGGCGGCTGGCTCGCGCGCACCATTGCGCGCCAACCGAAACGCGTGCTGCATGCGGTGCAGGATGTGGGCTTCTCGATTGCACGCGGCAGCAGCTTCGGCCTGGTCGGCGAGTCGGGCTCGGGCAAGTCCACCGTGGCGCGCATGATTGCCGGGCTGACCCGGCCCACGGCGGGCCGCATCGTGATCGACGGCAAGGACCGCTGGGCCGACCCCGCATCGGCGGTCGCGCTGCGCCGGCGCTTTCAGATGATCTTCCAGGACCCGTATGCGAGCCTCAATCCGCGCTGGAAGGTCGGTGCGCTGATCGCCGAGCCGCTGGAAGTGCTGGGCCTGAGCAGCGGGCCCGAGGAAACCGCCGAACGCGTGCAGGAGGCGCTGCGCCGCGTGCGGCTGTCGCCCGACGACGTGCGCCGCTATCCGCACCAGTTCTCGGGCGGCCAGCGCCAGCGCATCGCGATCGCGCGCGCGCTGGTGAGCCGGCCCGAGTTCATCGTCTGCGACGAACCCACGTCATCGCTCGACGTGTCGGTGCAGGCCCAGGTGCTGAACCTGATGAAGGACTTGCAGGACGAGTTCGGCCTGACCTATCTGCTGATCAGCCACAACCTGGCCGTGGTGCGCTACATGTGCGACACGGTGGGCGTGATGCAGCACGGCCGGCTGGTGGAGGTGGGCCAGGCCGAGCGCGTGCTGACCGCGCCCGCGCATGCCTATACCCAGGCGCTGATTGCGGCGGTGCCGGATATGGGGCGCCAGCGCACTGGCTGAGGCCGCAAGCGCTCAGGTGTCCAGCAAGGGCATGAAGCCGCCAAAGATCATGCGCTTGCCGTCGAACGGCATCTGCTTTTCCATGCCCGCCAGGCGCGGGTCCTTCATCGCTTCCTGGTTGACCCGGTCACGCACTTCGCGCGACGGGTATTCGATCCAGGAGAAGACCACGATCTCGCCGTCGACGGCCTTGACCGCGCCGCGAAAGTCGGTCAGTTTGCCGTCGGGCACATCGTCGCCCCAGCATTCGACGACGCGGGTCGCGCCATAGTCCTTGAAGACCTGGGCGGCGCGTGTCGCCATCTCGAGGTACTGCTGCTTGTTGGCGGCCGGTACCGCCACCACGAATCCATCGACGTATTTCATGGCTTGCCTCCTTTGCAAAGAGAGGACCATGCTCGCAGAGTCGCGCGCCCCAGACTGTAATAAACCGCATCACGCGCGCCGCGCTATTGGCGGCAGGGTGTGCGTTCGTGCGTCTGCCGGGCCGCGCGGCCCAGCGCGCCTGGCTCTGCGCCGTGCGGCTGATGACGCGCAACTTCATGTTGTCGGCCAAGTACCGGTTCTAGGCCATGCCAGCGCACCGTGCCTGCGGTGCGCGGCGGACTAGCCCTTGCCGCCAGAGGTGTCATCGGCAGCGCGCGCCGCCTGCGGTGGTAGAAAAGACCTTGGCGGCAGGCGCGCTGCAGGCATTGACATGGCGCAGGCATGGCGCGATTGGGTGCGTTATTGGCGCGCAAATGCGCGAATCCATTGCATCTTCACGCAAAAAAGCGCTGTTGTTTTGGTTTGTGCAGGAATATTGCGTTTGTCGCGTGAAATGGCCGCATTCTGCATGATTCGCGCTCGGTCATCTCACTAGCATTGAGGCACCCACCCAACAATGCGGAGACAACGTTATGGCCGATCTTTTTGAAAATCCCATGGGCCTGATGGGCTTTGAGTTCGTCGAGTTTGCTTCGCCCACGCCCGGCGTGCTCGAACCCATTCTTGAGCAGATGGGCTTCACGCTGGTCGCAAACCACCGCTCCAAGGACGTGAGCCTGTACCGCCAGGGCGGCATCAACTTCATCGTCAACCGCGAAGCCAAGAGCCCGGCCGCGTACTTTGCCGCCGAGCACGGCCCTTCGGCCTGCGGCATGGCGTTTCGCGTGCGCGATGCACATGCGGCCTATAACCGCGCACTCGAACTCGGTGCCCAGCCCGTCGACGTGCCCACGGGCCCGATGGAGCTGCGCCTGCCCGCGATCAAGGGCATAGGCGGCGCCCCGCTGTATCTGATCGACCGCTTCGAAGAAGGCAAATCGATCTACGACATCGACTTCAAGTTCATCGAAGGCGTGGACCGCCACCCGCGCGGCCATGGCTTCCAGATCGTCGACCACCTCACGCACAACGTCTACCGTGGCCGCATGGCCTACTGGGCTGCGTTCTACGAGAAGTTCTTCAACTTCCGCGAAATCCGCTACTTCGACATCAAGGGCGAGTACACGGGCCTCACGTCCAAGGCCATGACCGCGCCCGACGGCATGATCCGCATTCCGCTCAACGAAGAGTCGGTCAAGGGATCGGGCCAGATCGAGGAATACCTGATGGCCTTCAACGGCGAAGGCATACAGCACATCGCGCTGCTGACCGATGACCTGCTGGCCAGTGTCGACAGGCTGCGCAAGGCCGGCGTGCCGCTGATGAAGGCACCGCCGGACACCTATTACGAAATGCTCGACGGCCGCCTGCCGGGCCATGGCGAAAATGCCGGCGAGCTGCGCTCGCGCGGCATTCTGCTCGATGGCACGACCGAAGGCGGCCAGCCGCGGCTGCTGCTGCAGATTTTCTCGGGCACGGTGTTCGGCCCGGTGTTCTTCGAGTTCATCCAGCGCAAGGGCGACTACCGCGAAGGCTTTGGCGAAGGCAATTTCAAGGCCTTGTTCGAGTCGCTGGAGCGCGACCAGATCGCGCGCGGCGTGCTGCAGACGGCCTGAGGCCGGCGCACCCCCGCCGGGCAGGGGGCGGCTCCGCCCGGCCGTCATTGCCACAGAAGAAATCGAGACAACATGACGACCCCATTGAGCTCGCAGCAGATCGAGGATGGCAAGCTCCGGTTCAAGGACTGGGCCTTCACGGCCCAGCGTGGCGGGCTGATGCAGCGCAGCTTTCGCTTCCTGGACTTTGCCCAGGCGTTCGGCTTCATGGCCCAGCTCGCGCTGGTCGCCGAAAAAGCCGACCACCATCCCGAATGGTTCAACGTCTACAACCGCGTCGACATCACGCTGACCACGCACGACGTCAACGGCCTGTCGCCAAAGGACTTCGCGTTCGCGGCCGCGGCCGATGCGTTGTTCACGGCGCTCGCGGCGCAGGAGCACTGACATGGACACCACCACCGAAGCCGCCAAGCATGGTCTTGCTGCGGGCGATGCGTTCCGGCCCGAGCGCGCCGACTGGACCATAGACCAGGGCTGGGAGAACTACACGGCCCAGGACCACGCGACCTGGAAGACGCTGTTCGAGCGACAGACCAAAATGCTCGTCGGCCGCGCCTGCGATGCGTTTGTCGACGGCATGCAGCGCCTGCCCATGGGTCCGGACGAAATCCCCGATTTCCGCCGTCTCAACGAGATCCTGCATCAACAGACCGGCTGGGAAGTCGTGGCCGTTCCCGGCCTCGTGCCCGACGACGTGTTCTTCGACCATCTGGCGAACCGCCGCTTTCCTTCGGGCCAGTTCATCCGCAAGCCGCATGAACTCGACTACCTCGAAGAACCCGATGTGTTCCATGACGTGTTCGGCCATGTGCCCATGCTCATGAACCCGGCAATCGCGGACTACATCCAGGCCTATGGCCAGGGGGGCTTGCGCGCGCAGAAGATGGGCGTGCTCGACAAGCTCGCGCGCGTCTATTGGTACACGGTCGAGTTCGGCCTGGTGCAGCAGGCCGACGGGCTGCGCATCTACGGCGCGGGCATTGCGAGCTCCTTTACCGAAAGCGTGTTCGCGCTCGATTCCGCGTCGCCGAATCGCATCGCTTTCGATCTTGCGCGCGTGATGCAGACCAAGTACCGCATCGACGACTTCCAGGAGTCGTATTTCGTCGTCGACAGCCTCGAGCAACTGCTCGATCTGGCGCGCATCGACTTCGAACCTGTCTACCAGGCCATCGCCGGCCAGCCGGACTTCGAGCCCGGCGACATCCAGGCCGGCGACCGCGTGATCACGCGCGGTATCGGCACCTATCACCATGCAAAACGCCAGGAGCTGCGCCATGCCATTTGAGAACAAGGTCGTCGTCATCACGGGCGCCGACGGCAACCTGGGACGCGCGGTCGCCGCGGCCTTTGCGCGCGCGGGGGCCAGCCTGGTGCTGGTCGGCCTGCATCAGGCCAAGCTCGCCGAAGCGTTCGGTGAAGCGCATGCGAACACCCAGCAGTTGCTGGTCGCCGCCGACCTGACGCAGCCGGCGGGTGCCGCCGACATGGCCGCGCAGGCCGTCGCGCGCTTCGGCCGCATTGATGTGCTGTGCAATCTCGCGGGCGGCTTTCGCATGGGCCCGCCCGTGCATGCGACGCCCGCCGAAGACTGGGACTTCCTGTTCGCGCTCAACGTGCGCAGCGCGCTGCACACCGCCCAGGCCATCGTGCCGGGCATGCTCGCGCAAGGCAGCGGCAAGATCGTCAACGTGGGTGCGTTCGCGGCCGCGCGCGGCGTGGCCGCAATGGGCGCCTACACCGCGTCGAAAAGCGCGCTCGCGCGTATCACCGAAGCCATGTCGGGCGAGCTGCGCGAGCAGGGCATCAACGTCAACTGCGTGCTGCCGACCATCATCGACACGCCCGAGAACCGCGCTGCCATGCCCGACGCCGATCCCAGGCGCTGGGTCGCGCCCGACGACCTCGCGGCCGCCATCCTGTTCCTGGCTTCGGAACAGGCGCGCGCGATTCATGGCGCATCGCTGCCGGTAACGGGCTTGAGCTGAAGCGCTTGGCAGGTCGCCAACGGAAATCGGGTGACGGTGTGCCGAGTTTCAGCCGGCCTTGCCGAATGCTCTCAGAAATTGCGCGGCCGGTAGGCCACCTGCTGTGCATTGCGTTCAGCCAATGCGGTGCTGAAATGGGCCATGGTCAAACCCCAGAGACCGCTGAAGAATTGCTGGGCGAGGACATCCCGGTTGACTCTGCCGCCGGTCATGCGGTCGAGCAGCGAGTTCACGGGATTGAGCGCCAGCAGCGGCTGGAACGGCATGGAAAGCAGCCCGGCGCCGACTTTCAGCAGATTGGTGATGATCGACATAAGTCACGGTGCCCCGGTTAGACAGGTTGAATGGGCAAGGCGCTGGCATGGGGCGCAGGCGCCTGCGGTGCCGCTTCTGCATGCAGGGACGACTGCAGCAACTGGGCTTGCCAATGCTCGAGCTGGTCGACGAACGATTCGACGGACTGTATGGCCGCCGCCGCCTCCAGCTGGCGCAGTGCCATGCTGCGAAAGAACAGGATGCGTTCGAGCAAAGGATCGAAACCGAAGTAGTTGCCGTCGGTCGCCATGCCGAACAGATGCACTTCCAGAACGCGTGAAAGCATGCGCTCGCGCGACTCGGCCGGCCATTCGCCTATGGACATGACCGGCGCAAAGAGCACGACTTTCTGGTTCTGCTCATCATGCTCGAAAGTGACTTCCAGGGAGTCGCTGAAAACAATGGAGCAGCCGCCGTCCTGGACGGCGGCGCTGATATCCAGTCGTGTCGCTGCACCAATGGCTTGCAGAAATCCCAGGAAGTCCATGAAAACACTCTTTAGAAAGTGACGTTGCTGCAGGGTTCGTAACCCTGGGCGCGCGCCGGTTCCATCGCGCCCGGCCCCGCGGGTCGCGGCGGCGGCAGGCGCGCCGCGACGTCAAAGACGGCCACATATTTGGCGTGCGGCGCCATCCATGTCGCGGTGTGTCGCCACTGCTGGGCCAGCGTCGCCCGCAAGGCTGGGTCCCAGGTCGAAGCGATCAAGCGCCGCGCTCGATGCAGCCAAACCATGCGGGCTGTGCGATGCGATCCGGCCTCCCCAGGTGGGTCGGGCTTCGAGCAGCACGTAGTCATGGATGTCGCGCTGTTCCAGCAGGTAGGCCGCGTAGAGGCCAGCCCGCCCACCTCCCACGATGGCGATGCGTGCGGTTGAGACCGTCATGCCGCTGGGCTGTCTTCACGTACACAGTGGCGCCGTCGTTGCCAGAAACCAGCCCAACGCGATGCCCGGCAGGGAAGCGAAGCCAGCTGCCATGGGGGAACTGCCGGTGGTCTTCCTGCAGCGCCCCTCTCAGCACCAGCAGCTCCGCCGGGGTCGCCGGCTGGGCCGGCATCGCCTGACCTGGCTGCAGACGGACAAGGCTGACCGACTCCAGGTCGTCGGCGTACAGCTTGCAAACGACGTAGCCTTGGGCGTCAGACCAGTTGGCCGAATCGTTGGTGTCGATCCGCAGTGCGGACGACTCGGCGGGCTGCATCTGCCAGAGCTTCACAAAGATGACCGCCCCGTCGACGCTCGACGGACTGTGGTTTGAACCTGGCGGATTGCGCAGATACCACCCGGCCGGGTAGTCGTTGGCTTCGTCGGAGAACGTGCCCGACAGGACAAGAATCTCCTCGCCACCGGGATGTTGGTGGCGGGGGAAGTCCGACTGAGGCGCGTAGCGCACGATGCTCGTGGCCCGCGCGACTTCTCCACCCACCCGGTCCAGCATCACCCGTTCCACGCCAGCCTGCGGCGAGGGGATCCATTGGTAGGCATCAGGAGTGACGAGGGCGGGGAGTGAGAAGTCGGCGTTGACGAGCATGTCAGCCTCAAGCGGTTTGCAGTTGCGCGTGGGCTTCGAGGACGCGGGCCGAGTAGGTCAGCGCCGCGCCGGCATTCAGGGCAATCGCGACACCCAGGGCTTCAGAGATTTCCCCGGCCGTAGCACCGTGCTCGACAGCCTTCTTGGTGTGCACAGAGATGCATCCGTCGCAGCGCGTGGTGACCGCCACCGCGAGTGCGATCAGCTCGTGTACCTTGGGCGCGAGATGGCCGGTCTTGGCGGCTGCGTTGTCGATCACGGTCAGGCCGCGGACGACGTCCGGGCTCTTCTTGGCCAGGTCGCCGACCCGCTCCAGCAGGGCGCTGCGGTAGGCATTCCAGTCTTGCATCATGGTTTGTGGTCCAGTGAGTCAGCCCGCGCCGGTTGGCGCGAGCTCACGGTTGAAATCGCTTCAGTTGCGGCCAGCCATCACGCCGCCGTCGACATCCCAGATCGCGCCGGTGACCCAGCCAGCCTTCTCGGACAGCAGGAACGCCACGACCTCGGCAACGTCCGTCGGGGTGCCGACCCGGCCGATGGGGTGGAAGCTGTTGAAGCCCTGCAGAGCAGCGTGCACTTCCGCCTTCGGAATGAAGCCCTCGTAGATGGGCGTTTGCACGACGGCAGGCGACACGGCGTTGACGCGGATCTGCTTGGAAGCCAGCTCCATCGCCAGATGCTGCGTCAGCGAATGCAGGCCGGCCTTGGCCATCGAGTAGGCCGACGAAGGCGTGGCGGCGATGGCTTGCTTCGCCCACATCGAGCCGATGTTGACGATCGCACCCGGGCGACCCTTGGCCACCAGGTTGGCGGCGACCTTCTGCGTGACAAAGAAGAACGCCTTGTTCAGCTTCATGTACTGGTCGTAGTCCGCGTCCTGGTGCTCCAGGAAGGGCTTCGGGAAGAACACACCAGCGGCGTTGACCAGCAGCTCGATATCGGGATGCTGCTCATCGATGCTCTTGAGCAGCGCGGCCAGGCCCTCGTCACTGCCCAGGTCGGCCACCAACACGCTGACCTGGCCGAGGGCTGACAGCTCCTTGCGAGCCTCTTGCGCCTTGTCGGCGCGGTGGCCGACGACGACGACGCTGCCGCCGCCGGCGAGGACGATGCGAGCGGTTTGCAGACCCATGCCGCTGGTCCCACCGACCACTAGCAGCTTCTTGCCTTGGAATTGACCTTGCATAATTAAACTCCTGAAGAAAAAGTATCAAACTTGCCTTGGACAGTTTTTCTCAACAAGTGAGTTCCGCCTCGGCATGGACGCAATTCTTCGCGGTTTGGCGGTTGCAGACAAACGAGATAAAGTGTCTCAACCATAAAGAAAATCTTTAATGAAAACACCCGTGTATCTCAACGCGTTGCGTGCGTTCGAGGCGAGCGCGCGGCACCAGAGCTTTTCAGCCGCCGCTGGAGAGTTGAACGTGACGCCCGCTGCCGTGGGGCAACTGGTGCGAACGTTGGAAGACTGGGTCGGCACGCTCCTCTTTGTCAGAGGTAGCAGCGGGAAAGCCAGACTGGCTTTAACGGACGCCGGCGAGCGTGCCCTTCCGGACATCCGAGCCGGCTTGGCAAGCCTGGCTCACGGACTTGAACGAATGAAGGAGGCCGCTGCTCGCGGCGTATTGACTGTCACGGTGAGCCCGGCGTTCGCGGCCAAATGGCTGTTGCCGCGCATCGACCGATTTCAGGCGGTTTGCCCGGACACCGATGTGCGGCTCGACACGAGCCTGAAGCCAGTCGATTTCGCGGCGCAGCAGATCGACATAGGCGTGCGGTACGGTGCCGGCTTCTGGCCCGGGCTGGTGGCAGACAAGCTGATGGATGAGCAGGTCTATCCGGTGTGCTCGCCGCAGTTGCTGACCGATCGCGGTTGCTTCGAGCGGCCATGCGATCTGGCACGCGAGACGCTGATCCATGACCTTTCGATGGACGCCCAGACGGGCTTTCCATCTTGGGACGAATGGCTGTCTCGGGCAGGCATGATCGACGTGAACACGGCGCGCGGCATGAAGATCAACAACTCAGCGGCCGTCCTTCAGGCTGCGATTGAAGGGCATGGCATTGCCATGGCGCGCAGCGTCATGGCGCACGACGACGTGGCTGCCGGCCGCCTTGTCAGGTTGTTCCCGGAGGTGGACTTCGCGTCGCCACTAGCCTACTACGTGGTTTACCGAGCGGAGAGTGCAAAACTTCCGCGGCTCGTCACCTTTCGCGACTGGTTGTGCGCCGAAGCTCTTGCGAACTGAGCGTCCGGATCAGACAGCTGTTGTCGATTCAATCTTCAATTTCATTTGAAGGGAGCTCGGCCCATGTGGAAGGACGTTTGATCGATATGACTTTGAAGATTTCGCGATCGGAGGAGGACGCGGGAGTGAGCGAGTCAATCGGATCCTGGGGCAGATACATCTTTTAGTGTAAGCAATGAAAAAAGCCCCAAGTGACAATCACTTAGGGCTCTTTGTTTACAGATCTAAAAATCGCCGGTCAGAACGGGATGTCGTCATCCATGTCGTCGAAGCCCGAAGCCGCGCGCTGGGGTGCGGGGGCCATCGGGGCCTGGGCGGGAGGGGCCATGCGCTGCACGGGGGCGGGAGCGCGCGGAGCGGGCGCGGGGCGGCGCGGCGCGGCTTCGTAGCCGCCGCCGTTGTTGCCGGCATTGCCGCCGTTGCTGTCACCGTAGCCGCTGTCGTCGCCGTAGCCGCCGCCTTGCTGGCCGCCGCCCATGCCCTGGCGGCTGCCCAGCATCTGCATGGTGTCGGCGCGGATTTCGGTCGCGTAGCGTTCCTGGCCCGTGGCCTGGTCGGTCCACTTGCGCGTGCGCAGCGAACCTTCGACATAGACCTGCGAACCCTTGCGCAGGTACTGGCCGACGATTTCGGCCAGGCGACCGTTGAACACCACGCGGTGCCATTCGGTCGCTTCCTTGTTTTCACCGGTGTTCTTGTCGCGCCAGCGGTCGGTGGTGGCGATGGTCACGTTGGCCACCTGGTCACCGCTGGGAAAGGCGCGCATTTCTGGATCGCGGCCCAGATTGCCGACGATGATGACTTTGTTGACGGATGCCATGAATAACCTCGAAAAATGGATAGCGCGGGCCAGTAGATGAGGGGGCCCGTGCCAGATGCTTGGATTGCAGCATCCCCCTCGGAGACGCCGCAGACGGGAGCATATCCGTTTGCCCAAGACTGCGGGCAAACCCGTGATATCGATAGGGGCCGGAGATCTCAGTGGCCGCCGGCGCCGGTCTTGCCGACCGGGCGCAGCGGCCAGGTCACGAGCAGCCAGATCGCCGTGAGCACGGCCGTGACGGCAAACAGGCCCGGCATGCCGGCCCATTTGGCGATCGCGCCGCCGAGCGCTCCGCCGGCAAACAGGCCCAGCGACTGCAGCGTGTTGTAGGTGCCCAGCGCCGCGCCGCGCAGCGGCGTGGGCGCCATGCGCGAGACCAGGCTGGGCTGGCTGGCTTCGAGAATGTTGAAGCCGCAGAAGAACACCAGCATCAGCAGGCCCATGGTCCACAGCGAAGGCGTGGCGCCGCTGGCGGCGACCGCGCCCAGGCCCAGTTGCACGACCAGCACCAGCGCGATCGCGCCCAGCAGCGCCATGCGCAGCTTGCCCTTGCGCTCCAGCGAGAACATGCCGCCCATGGCGATGAACGACAGCAGCACGGCCGGCAGGTAGATCTGCCAGTGCGCGCCCTTGGGCAAGCCGGCCTGCAGCAGCAGCGCGGGCACGGCCACCCACATCGCCATCTGCACGGTGTGCAGCACGAACACGCCCAGGTTCAGGCGCAGCAGGTCGGGCTGGTGCAGCAGCTCGACCAGGCGGCCGCGCGGCGCGTCCTGGTGCTTGAGCGGCTCGGGCGGAACCACCCAGATGACCACGGCGATGCCGGCCAGCGCCAGCGCGAACGTCAGCGCAAACACGCCCGACAGACCCGCCCAGGCGGCCAGCATGGGGCCGGCGACCAGCGCCAGCGCGAACATCAGGCCGATAGAGCCGCCGATGATGGCCATGGCCTTGGTGCGCACGGCGTCGCGCGTCTGGTCGGCAAGCAGCGCGGTCACGGCCGCAGAGACCGCGCCCGCGCCCTGCAGACCGCGGCCGACCATCAGGCCGGTCAGCGAATCGGCCAGCGCCGCGAGCAGACTGCCGGCCGCGAACACCAGCAGGCCGAACACGATCACGCGCTTGCGGCCGAAGCGGTCCGAGGCCAGGCCCAGCGGCAGCTGGAACAGCGCCTGGGTCAGGCCGTACAGGCCCATTGCCAGGCCGACCATCGCCGGATCGTCGCCGCCCGGGTACTTGCGCGCTTCGAGCGCGAACACCGGCAGCACCAGGAACAGCCCCAGCATGCGCAAGGCGAAGATCAGCGCCAGGCCGCCGCTCGCACGGCGCTCCAGCGGCGTCATGGTGGAGGCGTCCGGGGCAGGGGCGGGCGGGGCAGCCGAAAGGGGGGTGGTCGTTTGTGGCACGCGCAAGAAATGCAAGTGATTGGAAGAAGGCGGCCTTGGCGCGCAGAGGAGATTCCCCTTGCGTGCGGCGCAATAACAACCCCGATTGTCCGTGATCTGCAAGTTCGTCGCATTTCCGGGGCCAGGCTCACTATCATGCTAGGTTTCCCCGCATGGAGCGCCCGCGCCCGTGAACGACCCCACTCATCCCTCTTCCGAGCAGGCAAGCGCTGCAGATTCCGGTCGCTATCTGGGCCATGCCCTGGCACAGTCGCGCATCAGCATCCGCGGAGCGCGCACGCACAACCTGAAGAATATCGACCTCGATATTCCGCGCAACCAGTTGGTGGTGATCACGGGCCTGTCGGGCTCGGGCAAATCCAGCCTGGCGTTCGACACGCTTTACGCCGAAGGCCAGCGGCGCTATGTCGAAAGCCTGTCGGCCTATGCGCGCCAGTTCCTGGGCCGGCTCGACAAGCCCGATGTCGACCTGATCGAAGGCCTGTCGCCCGCGATCAGCATCGAGCAGAAGGCCACCAGCCACAACCCGCGCTCCACCGTGGGCACGGTCACCGAGATCAACGACTACCTGCGCCTGCTCTACGCGCGCGCCGGCACGCCTTACTGCCCCGACCACCAGCTGCCGCTGCAGTCGCAGACCATCAGCCAGATGGTCGACGCCGCGCTGGCGCTGCCCGAGGACACCAAGCTGATGGTGCTGGGCCCGCTGGCGCGCGACAAGAAAGGCGAGTTCACCGAGCTGTTCGCCCAGCTGCAGGCCCAGGGCTACGTGCGCTTTCGCATCGACGGCAAGATCCACGAAGTCGAGTCGCTGCCGCAGCTGCAGAAGAACGAGAAGCACTCGATCGACGTCGTCATCGACCGCCTCAAGGTGCGCCCGGACGCGATGCAGCGCCTGGCCGAAAGCTTCGAAGCCGCGCTGCGCGCCGGCGGCGGCGAGGCCGGCGGCCGCGTGGTCGCGCTTGAAATGGACACCGGCGTCGAGCACTGGTTCAGCGCCAAGTTCGCCTGCCCCATCTGCAGCTATTCGCTGCCCGAGCTCGAGCCGCGGCTGTTCTCGTTCAATTCGCCCCAGGGCGCCTGCCCCACCTGCGACGGCCTGGGCCAGAGCGAGACCTTCGATCCCGAGCGCGTGGTCGCGTTTCCCACGCTGAGCCTGGCCAGCGGCGCCGTGAAGGGCTGGGACCGGCGCAATGCCTATTACTTCACCATGCTCGAAAGCGTGGCCGCGCACTACGGCGCGGACATCGAGGCGCCGTTCGAAGAGCTGCCCGAGCAGGTGCGCCAGGCCGTGCTGTGGGGCTCGGGCGAGGAAGCCATTGCCTTTGCCTACTTCACCGACAGCGGCAAGAACAAGGCCCAGCCGCTGATCAAGCACCATCCGTTCGAAGGCATCATTCCCAACATCACGCGGCGCTACCGCGAGACCGATTCGAGCGTGGTGCGCGACGACCTCGCGCGCATGCGCAGCACGCGCTGCTGCCCCGACTGCGAAGGCACGCGGCTGCGGCGCGAGGCGCGCTGGGTGCGCATTGGCGACGGCGAGCAGCAGCGTGCCATCTATGAAGTCAGCCGCGCAACGCTGGCCGAAGCCCACGCCTGGTTCGCCCAGCTCAAGCTGCAGGGCGCCAAGGCCGACATCGCCGACAAGGTGGTGCGCGAGATCACCTCGCGGCTGATGTTCCTCAACGACGTGGGCCTGAGCTACCTGAGCCTGGACCGCAGCGCCGAGACGCTGTCGGGCGGCGAAGCCCAGCGCATACGCCTGGCCAGCCAGATAGGCAGCGGCCTCACGGGCGTGATGTATGTGCTCGACGAGCCCAGCATAGGCCTGCACCAGCGCGACAACGACCGGCTGATCGCGACGCTGCAGCACCTGCGCAACATCGGCAACAGCGTGATCGTCGTCGAGCACGATGAAGACATGATGCGCGCCGCCGACCAGATCATCGACATGGGCCCGGGCGCGGGCCTGCATGGCGGGCGCGTGATGGCCCAGGGCACGTTCGAGCAGGTGCGCGCCAATCCCGATTCGCCCACCGGCCGCTATCTCGCGGGAACGCAGTCGATTGCCGTGCCCGCGCGGCGCACGCCCTGGCTGCCCGTGGTCAAGTCCGCGGAACCCGCATCCGCGCCCGCGAAGTCGCGCTTTCCGGTCTCGGCCGCGGCGCTGCGCCGCGCCGAGCGCCAGGCCGAGCATGTCGCGCGCCAGGGTGCGCTGCAGGCGATCAGCGTGGTCGGCGCGCGCGGCCACAACCTGAAGAACGTCACGGTGGAGTTCCCCGTGGGCCTGTTCACCTGCGTCACCGGCGTCTCGGGCTCGGGCAAGAGCACGCTGGTCAACGACACGCTGTACGCCGAAGTCGCGCGCCAGCTCTACCGCGCGAGCGAAGAGCCCGCGCCGCACGACGAAGTCGTGGGCATGGAATATTTCGACAAGGTCATCAACGTCGACCAGTCGCCGATCGGTCGCACGCCGCGCAGCAATCCCGCGACCTACACCGGACTGTTCACGCCGATACGCGACCTGATGGCCGAGACCGCGACCGCCAAGGAGCGCGGCTACGGTCCGGGGCGCTTCAGCTTCAACGTCGCCGGCGGGCGCTGCGAAGCCTGCCAGGGCGACGGCGTGGTCAAGGTCGAGATGCACTTTCTGCCCGACGTCTACGTGCCTTGCGACATCTGCCACGGCGAGCGCTACAACCGCGAGACGCTCGAAGTGCTGTGGAAGGGCAAGAACGTCGCGCAGATCCTGCAGATGACGGTCGAGGACGCGCATGCGTTCTTCCAGGACGTGCCCAGCATTGCGCGCAAGCTGCAGACGCTGCTGGCCGTGGGCCTGTCGTACATCCGCCTGGGCCAGAGCGCGACCACGCTGTCGGGCGGCGAGGCGCAGCGCGTCAAGCTGGCCCAGGAGCTGAGCAAGCGCGACACCGGCCGCACGCTCTACATCCTCGACGAGCCGACCACGGGCCTGCATTTCGCCGACATCGACCTGCTGCTCAAGGTGCTGCACCAGCTGCGCGACGCGGGCAACACGATTGTCGTCATCGAACACAATCTCGACGTGATCAAGACCGCCGACTGGCTGATCGACATGGGCCCCGAAGGCGGTGCCGGCGGCGGCAACGTGGTCGCCACGGGCACGCCCGAGCAGCTGGCGGCGCACGAAGGCAGCCATACGGGGCATTATCTGCGGCGTTATCTGGGCGTGCCGGGCTGACCCGCTGCCCGCTGGCTTGCCATGCGCATCTGCGCCGACAATCGAGTTCCGCGCCGCAGGCAACCATAGCGGCGCCCCCGGTATTTTTCGTGTGAGGAGGTGACTATGTCTCCCGTTGATTTTGTGGTGGTCGGTGCCGGCATTGCGGGCGCATCCGTGGCCTGGCAGCTGGCCGAACACGCTTCGGTGCTGGTGCTAGAGCGCGAGACCCAGCCGGGCTATCACTCGACGGGCCGCTCGGCGGCGCTGTACCTCGAGCATTACGGCCCGCCCCAGGTCCAGGCGCTGACGCGCGCCAGCCGCGCTTTCTACACCGCGCCGCCCGCGGACTTCATGCCCGAGCCGGTGCTGAGCCCGCGCGGCGCACTCTATGTGGCGCGCGCCGACCAGCTCGATCAGCTTGAGGCGGCGTTTGCCGAAGCGCGGCTGCATTCGCCCGCCGTGCGCTGGCTGGACCAGCCCGAAATGCTGGCGCTGGTGCCCTGTCTGCGCGCCGATGTCATCGTTGCCGGCTTTCTCGACGAGAATGCGCGCGACATCGACGTGCATGGCCTGCACCAGGCGTTCCTGCGCGGCATGCGGCTGCGCGGCGGCCAGCTGCGCTGCGCCGCCGAAGTGGTCTCGCTGACGCGCGATGCCGCCAACGCCTGCTGGCAGATCGATCTGGCCGACGGCAGCCGCATTGCGGCCCGGCAGGTGGTCAATGCCGCGGGTGCCTGGGCCGACGCGCTGGCGGCGCTGGCTGGCGTCGCGCCGCTGGGCCTGGTGCCCAAGCGCCGCAGCGCGTTCACCTTTGCCCCGCCCGCGGGCATGGAGACGCGCCACTGGCCGGCCGTGATGGGCGTCGATGACAGCTTCTATTTCAAGCCCGATGCCGGCCAGCTGCTGGGTTCGCCGGCCAACGCCGACCCGACCACGCCGCACGACGTGGTGCCCGAGGAAATCGATGTCGCGACGGGAATTTTCCACATCGAGGAAAACACCACGCTGCAGATCCGCCGGCCCTCGCATACCTGGGCCGGCCTGCGCTCGTTTGTCGCCGATGGCGAGCTGGTCATAGGCTGGGACGCGCCGCCCGAAGCCGGTCAGCCCGGCTTCTTCTGGCTCGCCGCGCAGGGCGGCTACGGCATACAGACCGCCTATGCGGCCGGCCTGCTGGCGCGTGATCTGCTGCTCGATGCGGCCCTCGATGCGCGCCTGCAAACCGAAGGCGTGCTGCCCGAAAGACTGTCGCCGGCCCGGCTGCGCTGACGACCATTGGACTTATCCACATTTTTATCCACAGGTTGGAGCGACCGAGGGCAGTAGCGTGCCGGCCGCTGTCACATACACGCCATACGCCTGTCATCCCGCGCACCTAGAGTCATCTCTTTTTGCAAAACGGGGATGAGATGAACACGTCGAAGACAGTGGTAGCGGCTTTTCTGGCAATCAGTCTGGCTGCATGCGGGGGTGACAACGAGGGCAGCAGTCCTGCCGACCCGGCCACGCCCTCGCTGCCCACGCCCGAGACCCCCGAACCGGAGCAGCCCGCTCCCGTGGCCAAGGTCTACCTCGACGAGAGCTTCGAGGGCCTGACGGCGCTGCCCGCGGGCTGGTCGGCGCTGGCCGCCAACCGCGGCACGGTGGCGGTGCGCAACGGCAGCCTCTACATTGACGGCCGCGCCAACGACACCGCAATGACTTCGGTGGCGCTGCCGGCGTCGCTGCAGGAGCTGAGCAACTACCGCATCGACATGGTGTTCACGCTCGAGTCGCCCAACAACACCGGGCGCTGGGGCAGCGTGATGTACCGCACCGCGAGCGCCAGCGCCACCATTCCCTACGACCCGTACTACCAGTTCGCGATCCGCGCCAACGCGACGGCCGCCAACGGCACCGAATTCGCGCTGCGCAAGGGCGGCAGCTGGGCTGTGGCCGGCACCAAGGCCTTCAGCGAGGCCATCGATCCCGCCAAGACCTATACCGCCACCGTGATCGTTCACGGCAACCGCGTGCGCCAGTATCTGAACAACACGCTGCTGCATGACATGACGCTGGACGCGGCGCTGGCCAAGGGCGGCATAGGCCTGCAGACCGCGGGCGCCGTCATGCGCGTCGACAGCATCAAGGTGAGCGAGCAGCTGACGGCGCTGCCCGACGTCAGCAAGGTGATCGCCGTGCAGGACAGCGGCACGCGCGCGGCGATGGCGCCCACGCTGGTGCAGCCGATGACGGCCCGCACGCAGCTTGCCGGCAGCGGCGCTAGCAGTGCGCTGTTTCGCATCGACAGCAGCCTGAACCTGCGCAGCGACAGCGGCGAAAGCCTGGCCTCGCTGGCCCACTATCTCGCGCAGACCGACCGCCTGACGATTCCCGTGCTGCGCATTGCCGATGCCGCCACGGTGAGCGCGCTCGCGGCATTTGCGCAGCAGAACGATCTGGGCGACGTGACGCTGCTGTCGGACAACGTCGAGCTGCTGGCGCAGGCGCGCAAGGCGATCCCGGCGCTGCGCACGGCGGTTGATTTCTCGGCGTTGTCCTCGCTGGGCAATACCTCGAAGGACATCCTGCAGGTGGTTGGCGCGACCAACCGCGCCCAGGCCAAGATCGCGGTGCTGCCCGCGGCCATGACCAACCGCACGACCGTCGCCCATCTGCAGCGCCTGCTGCTCACGCCCTGGGCGGTGTCCAGCGCGGCGACGCCCGCCGCGGCCGCCGAGGTGCTGGTCACCGGCGTCAACGGCGTGATTGCTTCCGACGCGGGCGTCTACACGGCGGTGCTCAGGAAGCTGCCGGCGCATACGCTGCTGCGCAAGCCGCTGGTCACCGGCCACCGCGGCATGCCGTCGACCACGGACGAGAACACGCTGGAAGGCGCGCAGGCGGCAGTGGCCGCGGGCGCGGATGCGGTCGAGAACGACATCTACATGACCACGGACAACCACCTGGTCATCATGCATGACGACACCGTCGACCGCACCACCACCGGCAAGGGACGCATAGAGACCATGACGCTGGCCGAAGTCAAGGCGCTCAAGACCAAGGTCAGCGGCTATACGGTGCCCACGCTGCAGGAGTTCTTCACGGCGTTCAAGGGCCGCAACGTGAGCCACTTCATCGAGCTCAAGAGCACCACGGCCGGCATCGTGCCGCTGCTCAAGCAGGAACTCGAGAAGGCCGGCGTCAAGGACCAGGTGGTCGCGATCTCGTTCAGCGGCGACCAGCTCAACCGCATGGCCGCGACGCTGCCCGAGATCAGCACCGGCTTTCTCAACAGCAATGTCGACACCGGCGACGTGGGCGTGAGCCTGCGCAACATCCTCAACGCCACGCAGCTCTACTCGTCGACCTACAACCCGTCGTACGGCAGCGGCCCTACGCAGGCGACGATGGAAGCCGCCAAGCACCGCGGCATCACGTTCTGGCCCTGGACGGTCAACAAGCAGAGCGACTTCTATCGGCTCTACAGCTACGGCACGCACGGCATCACGACTGATTACGCGCACTGGGCCAAGGACTTCCCGGTGGCGATCTCGGCGGCCACGTCGGCAACGGCCGCGGTGGGCGCGGAATTCAGCGTGCCGCTGGCGCTGACTTCGCAGATCGGCGCCGCGAGCAGCGGCACGAGCAATCCGCTGCTGGTGCTGGACGGCGCGCCCGCGCACACCGTCGCGGCCAACGGCAGCGTGACCTTCACCGCGCCGGGCACGGCCACCGTGCTGCCCGGCTACACCTACCAGATGGGTGACGGCACCTACAGCTACACGATCTTCGCCAGGCCCATGACCGTGACGGTGAAGTAAGACGCGCCAGGCGCCAGCAAAAAGGCCCCCATGCCTTGGGACATGGGGGCCTTTTTCATCTCCGACGGCGCACAACCTTCGAAGTTATCCACAATTCTGTCCACAGATTCCTGCGAGCGGCGGTGCCCGCAGGAAGTGGATCACAGCAACGCGGAGCGCGCAAAGCGCACCACGGTCACGCCGGCGCGCGCCTGGCGCACCGAAGGCATGACCAGCACGCAGTCGTCGTAGGGCGTGACCACGGCTTCGCCGTCGTTGTCGCCAATCACGGTGCCGGCCTGGGCGAAGCGCTCCAGGCCCGTGAACGGCGCATTGAAGCGAAAGCCCTGGCTCTTGGCGACCACGGGACCGGTCACGGTCAGCGCGAACTGTTCGGCCGCGGCCGGCAGGCGCCAGCCGGGCAGCAGGCGCTGGGCTTCGGCCTCATCGATGACTTCGGACGCGAGCAGGAAGCGCAGGCACTGGTCCTGGGCCACGGCGCGGCTGGCCGGGTCGCCGTGGAAACCGCATTCGACCAGCAGCGAGCGCGAGTCGCCGGCTTCTTCGTCCGACAGGCCGAAACGGCCGTAATCGCGCAGGCGCGTGCCGTCCTTGTGACCGGCGTCGACGACGATGTGCGCGGGCGCGCCCATCTGCTTGGCCAGCACCAGGTTGCGCGGCTGCACGCCCGTGAGCAGCAGCGGCGCCGAAGGCTCGTGCATCGAGTGCAGGTCGAGCAGCCAGTCGACCTGGCGCACGAACGGACGCAGCGCCGCGGCGCGACGGCGTTCGTTGGTGTCACCGGCATCGATGCGCGCGTCGCTCCACTGGCGGTTCAGGTCTTCGTCGGTGAAGCGCGAGGCGTCGTGTGCGTTCGCATCGAAGCGATCGAACGCGTCGAGGTTGGCGAACACCAGCGTCAGCGTGCCCTGCAGCGGGCGCAGGCCGGCCTCGAGCAGGCCCTTGAGCGCCCAGGCGCCGCACAGCTCGTTGCCATGCACCAGCGCGGAGATCATCACCTGGCGGCCCGGCAAACCGGAGTCGAAATGCCAGACGCCTTCGGTGCCGGTGTTGCCCGCGCGCCAGGCGCTGATGTCGGGCGCCGGCAGTTCAAATTGCAGTGCGCTCATCGCTCACTCTTCGATCTTGGCGAATTCGACGATCTTGGCGTACTTGGCGATTTCACCGTCGATGAACTTGCGTGGATCAACCTTCTGGTCCATGACCGTCGAGCCCGAAGCTGCGAGCTTCTTGCGGAATTCGGCCGAGGCCAGCGTGTCGCTCAAGGCCTTCTTGAGCTTGTCCTGGATGGGCTTGGGCAGGTTGGCAGGTGCCATCATCGCGAACCACGAACCGATGTCGACGTTCTTGAAAGCCGGGTTTTCGGACAGGGCCGGGATGTCGGGCGTGATGGCCGAGCGCTTGGCTTCGGTCGTGCCCAGGGCGATGACCTTGCCCGCCTGGATCTGGGGCAGGCCGCTGGACAGCACGAACACGCCGTACTCGATGTTGTTGCCGACCAGGTCGGTGGTCAGAGGCGCGACACCGCGGTAGGGGATGTGCGTGATCTTCAGGTTGCCCTGTTCCTGGACCATTTCACCTGCGAGGTGCAGCGCCGTGCCCACGCCCGAGCTGCCGTAGCTGAACTTGCCGGGGTTCTTGGAAACGGCGGCAATGAATTCGGCGGTGTTCTTGACGCCGGCCTTTTGCGAAGCCACCAGCACCATGGGCTGCGAAGCCACCAGGCCAATGGGGGTGAAGTCCTGGATCGAGTACTTCACGCTCTTGTTGATCAAACGCGCAATCGCCAGTTCGTTGTTGGCTCCGACCATGATGGTGTAGCCATCGGGAGCGGCCTTGGCGACCTTTTGCGCGCCGATCGCGCCACCGGCGCCACCCAGGTTCTCGATCACGACGGGCTGGCCCAGGCGTGTGGCGAGTTCGGTGCCGACCATGCGACCGATCAGATCGGTGCTGCCGCCTGGCGGGTAGCCGATGACCATGGTGATGGGCTTGCTGGGGTAGGACGCGTCGGCGAAGGCGGAACCGGCGGCCAGAAGGGCGATACCGCAGGCCAGGGCGGTGCGGCGCAGGATAGAAGTATTTTGCATGAGCTGATTCCTTATTGGGATAACCACGATTGTCAAAAGACACGGTGCCTGAATTGGTGCCATAACGGCACCAGGCCGTGCCGTTATGGCACGCCTTGTAACAATTATCGCTGGGTCACGCGCCGCCAGAATTCCTCGGCGGCGAAGGTCAGGCGCCGCTTGGGCCGGTACATGCGCACGTCGAAGCGCACTTCCATGTTGCGGCTGCCGGCCAGGGCCAGGCGTCTGGCCTTGCAATCCGCATGCGCCATCGACCAGGGCAGCCAGGCCACGCCCAGGCCCTTGTGCACGTATTCGTACTGCGCGTCGGCCGAATCGCACTCGAGAATGCGCTGCAGCCGCGGCGCATCGGGGTTCTGCGACAGATGGTCCTCGACCAGCCGGCCCAGCGCCATGCGGTGCGGATAGGCGAGGTAGGGCACGCTGCCGGGCGCGGCAAAGCTGTGCAGCGCCTGGCCTGCGGCATTCGCGCGCGAGACCGGCACCAGCCGGTCGCTGGCGATGTGCACATGGCTGAACTGGCGCGCATCGAGCCGCACGGCAATCGCCGGGTGGTGGTAGATCAGCGAGAAATGGATCTCGTCCTGCTCCAGCATCGCCACCGTCTCATGCAGCGTGCGCGTGTAGACCGTGAGCGGGCTGGTCTGCAGCAGCGGCCCCAGGCGCAGCAGCCAGTCGGCGACGATGGTGCGCGCCAGCGTGCGGCCCGTGGCCAGCGTGATGGTCTGCGCCTGCAGGCCCGCAATGGTCTGCAGTTCCTCGTGCGACTGCGCGAGCGTGCGCGTCATCAGCCCGCAGGTTTCGAGAAAGGCCTCGCCCGCGGGCGTGAGGCGCACCGGGCTGCTGCCCGGCGTGACCAGCGGCGTTCCGGTCCAGGCTTCAAGCGCGCGTATGCGCCGCCCGAACGCCGGATGCGTCACATGGCGCAGTTCGGCCGCGCGCGTGAAGCTGCGCTCCTGCGCCAGCATGATGAAGTCTTCCAGCCATTTGATCTGCATGGCCGGTCCCCCGGTCAGCCGCGCGCTTCTAGCGCCGCCTGCTGGAGGGTTGCGCGCGTGGCTTGCGCCTGGGCGCGTGCGGCCTGGGCGAAGTCGGCGCCCGAGGACGCGTAAAGAATGGCGCGCGACGAGTTGACGATGATGCTGCCGTGTTCGCGCAGCCCGGCCTTGACGGTGGCCACGGCGTCGCCACCTTGTGCGCCGACACCGGGAATCAGCAGCGGCAGCGTGGGCGCGATTTCGCGCACGCGCTCGATCTCATGCGGGCGCGTCGCGCCGACCACCAGGCCCAGCTGGCCGTTGAGGTTCCACGGGCCCTGCGCCAGCGCGGCCACATGCTCGAACACCTTGGGGTTGCCCGGCACATCGGCCAGCGTGCGCGCCTGCAGGTCGTCGCCGCCGGGGTTGGACGTGCGGCACAGCAGGAACGCGCCCTTGCCCTCGTACTTCAGATAGGGCGCGACCGAGTCGAAACCCATGAAAGGCGAGAGGGTCACGGCATCGGCGCCGTAGCGCTCGAAGGCTTCCTTCGCATACTGCTCGGCCGTGGAGCCGATGTCGCCGCGCTTGGCGTCGAGAATCACCGGCACATGGGGGGCGACGGCGCGCATGTGGGCCATCAGGCGTTCGAGCTGGTCTTCGGCGCGGTGGGCGGCAAAGTAGGCGATCTGCGGCTTGAACGAGTTCACCAGATCGGCGGTGGCATCGACGATGGCGGCGCAGAAGTCGAAGATTTTCGAGGCATCGCCCTGCATCGCTGCAGGAAAGCGGTTGGGTTCGGGATCGAGACCCACACACAGCATGGATTGGTTTTGCGAGCCGGCGTTGCGCAGCATGTCGAGGAAAGTCATGGGGCGGGATTTTAAGGCACGGCAAGAAAAAAGCCCCGGCGGACCGGGGCTTAGGGCAGGGCGCTACATGGCAATCAGCCGTTGGCGCGTTTTTCCAGGATTTCAAATGCGGGCAATGTCTTGCCTTCGAGCACTTCGAGGAAGGCGCCGCCGCCGGTCGAGATATAGCCGACCTGGTCTTCGATGCCGTACTTGGCGATCGCCGCCAGGGTGTCGCCGCCGCCCGCAATGCTGAACGCCTTGGATTGCGCGATCGCCTGGGCGATGGTGCGCGTGCCGTTCTCGAAGGCCGCGAACTCGAACACGCCCACGGGGCCGTTCCAGACGATGGTGCCCGCGGCCTTGAGCTGCTCGGCCAGGCGCGCAGCGGTCTCGGGGCCGATGTCCAGGATCAGGTCGTCGTCGGCGACATCGGTCGCGGCCTTGATGGTCGCGGGCGCGTCGGCGGCAAACGTCTTGGCGACCACCACGTCGGTGGGAATCGGCACCTGCGCGCCGCGCGCGGCCATGGCGTCGATCACCGCCTTGGCCTTGTCGACAAGGTCGGGCTCGGCCAGCGACTTGCCGATCTTCAGGCCCGCGGCCAGCATGAACGTGTTGGCAATGCCGCCGCCGACGATCAGCTGGTCGACCTTGCTCGCCAGGGCTTCGAGAATGGTGAGCTTGGTCGAGACCTTGGAGCCGGCGACGATGGCCACCAGCGGCTGGGCGGGCGCGGCCAGCGCCTTTTGCAGCGCGTCGATTTCCGCCGACAGCAGCGGGCCGGCGCAGGCGATGGGCGCGAACTGGGCAATGCCGTAGGTCGTGCCTTCGGCGCGGTGGGCGGTGCCGAACGCGTCGTTGACAAAGATGTCGCACAGCGCGGCCAGCTTCTTCGCCAGCGCTTCCTGGTTCTTCTTCTCGCCGACATTGACGCGGCAGTTTTCCAGCAGCACGACCTGGCCGGGCTGCACCTGCACGCCGTCGACCCAGTCGGCGACCAGCGGCACCTCGCGGCCCAGCAGCTCGGACAGGCGCTTGGCCACGGGAGCCAGCGAGTCGGCGGGCTGGAACTGGCCTTCGGTCGGGCGGCCCAGGTGGCTGGTGACCATCACTGCCGCACCGGCCTTGAGCGCCATCTCGATGCACGGCACCGAAGCGCGCACGCGCGTGTCTTCGGTGATTTCACCGGCGTCACTCAGCGGAACGTTCAGGTCGGCACGGATGAAAACGCGTTGGCCCTGGGCTTTGCCCTGGGCGCACAGGTCGGAGAAGCGAAGAATGTTCATGGCAGGGATTCAGCCTCGCCAGGAGGCAGTGGAGTGGCGTTGATGGAAAAGCGCCGCCATTGTAGGTGCTTCGACAGACTCAGCACGAACGGGAGGAATCCGTTCGCCCGGATCCTGAGCTTGTCGAAGGATCGAAGGGCGTTTCAGGGCGCAATGTAGGTGGGAGCTACCACCCCAAGCCAATATGCAGCGGCAAGTAAACCGCCATCCCCACGACGATGGTGCCCAGAATTCCACGCCGCCAGAAGTAGTAACCGGTGGCGCAGAGCACGGCCGGCAGGCGCGCGTCAAGAAAGGTCTGGATCAGCGCGCCCTGGGTGATGACCAGTTCGGGGGCGATCACGGCCGCGAGCGCGGCCAGCGGAGCGTATTTGAGGCCGCGCTTGAGCCAGTGCGGCATCGGCACTTCGCGCTCGGGAAACATGAAGAACGCGCGCGTGAACAGCGTGATCGCGCCCAGGCCCAGGACATTCAAGGCAAACAGCCACCAGGAATCCATCATGGGCGTTGCTCCTCATCAAGCGGCAGCACCGGATGGCGCTCGCCGCGCTGCGGGTCGGGCGCGCGCAGCGTGGCCGGGCCGGCGCGCCATTCGCGCAGCCGGCGTTCGGTGTTTT
>NZ_JAVWWA010000019.1:0-50380 GCF_036666375.1 Comamonas sp.
CGGCCTGGTCCAGCGTCTTGCCCTTGACCCATTCGGTGACCAGCGACGACGAAGCAATCGCCGAGCCGCAGCCATAGGTCTTGAAGCGTGCATCTTCGATCACTCCGGTTTCCGGATTGACCTTGATCTGCAGCTTCATCACGTCGCCGCAGGCGGGAGCGCCGACCATGCCCGTACCAACGGAGCCGTCACCCTTGTCGAACGAACCCACATTGCGGGGGTTTTCGTAGTGGTCTACCACTTTTTCGGAATAAGCCATGATGTCTACCTCTTCAATTCTTCAGACCGTGGATCTTTGGACCAAGCTCAGTGGGGCACGCCTAGTGGGCAGCCCACTGGATGCTGCTGATGTCGATGCCGTCCTTGTACATTTCCCACAAGGGGCTCAGTTCGCGCAGCTTCTCGACATTTGCGCGGATGGTGCCGATCGCGTAGTCGATTTCTTCTTCGGTCGTGAAACGGCCGATGGTCATGCGCAGGCTGCTGTGGGCCAGTTCGTCGCTGCGGCCCAGGGCGCGCAGCACATAGCTGGGCTCGAGGCTGGCCGATGTGCAGGCCGAACCCGACGATACCGCCAGGCCCTTGATGCCCATGATCAGCGACTCGCCTTCAACGTAGTTGAAGCTGATGTTCAGGTAATGGGGAACGCGATGCGTCATGTCGCCATTGACGAACACCTGCTCGATGTCCTTGAGACCGTCGAGCAGACGGGTCTGCAGGGCACGCGCCTTGGCGATGTCCTGGCCCATTTCTTCCTTGGCGATGCGGTAGGCTTCGCCCATGCCGACGATCTGGTGCGTGGCCAGCGTGCCCGAACGCATGCCGCGCTCGTGACCGCCGCCGTGCATTTGTGCTTCCAGGCGAACGCGGGGCTTGCGGCGCACGTACAGCGCACCGATGCCCTTGGGGCCGTAGGTCTTGTGCGCCGTCAGGCTCATCAGATCGACGGGCAGCGTGGCCATGTCGATAGGCAGCTTGCCGGTTGCCTGCGCGGCGTCCACGTGGAAAATGATGCCCTTTTCGCGGCACAGCGCGCCGATGCGGGGGATGTCCTGCACCACGCCGATTTCGTTGTTCACCAGCATCACGCTGGCGAGGATGGTGTCGGGGCGGATCGCGGCCTTGAAGACTTCGAAGTCCAGCAGACCGTTGTCCTGCACATCCAGATAGCTGACTTCAAAGCCCTGGCGCTCGAGTTCACGCATGGTGTCGAGCACCGCCTTGTGCTCGGTCTTCACGGTGATCAGGTGCTTGCCCTTGCCCTGGTAGAAATGGGCCGCGCCCTTGATCGCCAGGTTGTCGGACTCGGTCGCGCCGCTGGTCCAGACGATTTCACGCGGATCCGCATTGATCAGCGCCGCCACATGACCGCGCGCCGCCTCGACCGCCTCTTCGGCTTCCCAACCCCAGGCATGGCTGCGCGATGCCGCATTGCCGAAGTGCTCGCGCAACCACGGAATCATGGCGTCGACCACACGCGGGTCCACCGGCGTGGTGGCGCCGTAGTCGAGATAAATGGGGAAGTGCGGGGTCATGTCCATGGCTGGCTCAATGCAATGTCTGGCTGGCAAAAAAACGAAATTTTCTCTACACACCTGGCAGTGCCCCGCCCCCTGGCGCTGGCACCGTTGCTCGGCGCGGATTACGACTTGGCGAAAACGTTGCCCAAGGCAAACACCGAGTTCGGTGCATTCACGCGTATCGGCTTGACCACGGGAGCCGTGGAGATCGCGCGGCGCACCACAGGCTTGTCTTCGATCTGCACGCCCTTGGCGATCTGTTCGTCGACGAGCTTTTGCAAGGTCACCGAGTCAAGAAACTCGACCATGCGCTGGTTCAACGCGGCCCACAGCTCGTGGGTCATGCAACGGCCGGCTTCGCCCAGACAGTTTTCCTTGCCGCCACACTGGGTGGCGTCGATGGGTTCGTCCACCGAAACGATGATGTCGGCAACAGTGATATCCGCGGCCTTGCGGGCCAGCGTGTATCCGCCGCCAGGGCCACGGGTCGATTCGACCAGTTCGTGGCGGCGCAGCTTGCCGAACAGCTGTTCCAGATAGGACAGCGAAATCTGTTGACGCTGGCTGATGGCAGCCAGCGTGACGGGACCGTTGTTTTGGCGCAGGGCCAAGTCGATCATGGCAGTGACCGCAAAGCGGCCTTTGGTTGTGAGACGCATCGCGAGCTCCTTTGTCAGGCTTGTTCGTTACAGAAATACCCTAGGCAGGTTCTTGACCCGTCCGGGCACCGTCTCCGCCCATACTCCGCCCTACAAAAGGTCCAGAGCCCTTCTTCATCGAAGTCTTTGTTGTTATTGAATGTGGGGTCTAGTGTATCACAAACCCCATCAATTTTGTCGGGTACCCCAAGACAAAGCTCGCGGACCCGCTCACACTACTGGCGACTCGCGTCCGGAAGCGCCGAAAAAGCGCGCCTTGAGCTGCGCCAACTGGTCGCGAACGCGCGCTGCCTGCTCGAACTCCAGGCTGCGCGCATGCTCGAGCATCTGCTTCTCGAGGCGCTTGATTTCGCGCGCCACGTCCTTCTCCGACATCTCTTCCACGCGCACCCGTTGCGCGTCGGCCTGCTCCAGCCGCTCGGCTTCCTTGCCGCTTTTTTCGCTGTAAACACCGTCAATCAGGTCTTTCACCTGCTTGACAATGGCCTGCGGCGTGATGCCGTTGTCCAGGTTGAACTGCGTCTGCTTGGCGCGCCGGCGCTCGGTTTCGTCTATCGCCTTGCGCATCGAATCCGTGATGCGGTCCGCGTAGAGAATCGCCTTGCCGTTGAGGTTGCGCGCCGCGCGGCCTATGGTCTGGATCAGGCTGCGCTCGGCGCGCAGAAAGCCTTCCTTGTCGGCGTCGAGAATCGCCACCAGCGAGACTTCGGGGATGTCCAGGCCTTCGCGCAGCAGGTTGATGCCGACCAGCACGTCAAACAACCCCAGCCGCAGGTCGCGGATGATTTCCACGCGCTCGACGGTGTCCACATCGGAATGCAGGTAACGCACCTTGACGCCGTTGTCGGTGAGGTAATCTGTCAGTTGCTCGGCCATGCGCTTGGTCAGCGTGGTGATCAGCACGCGCTCGTTGATTTCCGAGCGCAGGCGGATTTCCTGCAGCACGTCGTCGACCTGGTGGATAGCGGGCCGCACTTCGATCTCGGGGTCGATCAGGCCCGTGGGCCGCACCACCTGCTCGACCACCTGGCTCGCATGGGTCTTCTCGTAGTCGGCAGGCGTGGCCGAGACGAACACGATCTGGCGCATGCGCTGCTCGAATTCGGCGAACTTGAGCGGCCGGTTGTCGAGCGCCGAAGGCAGGCGAAAGCCATATTCGACCAGCGTGGTCTTGCGCGCCCGGTCGCCGTTGTACATGGCGTTGAGCTGGCCTATCATCTGATGGCTTTCATCGAGGAACATCAGCGCGTCGGCCGGCATGTAGTCGGTCAGCGTGCTCGGCGGATCGCCGGGCGCCGCGCCCGACAGGTGGCGCGTGTAGTTCTCGATGCCCTTGCAATGCCCGATTTCGCTGAGCATCTCGAGGTCGAAGCGCGTGCGCTGCTCCAGCCGCTGGGCCTCGACCAGCTTGCCCTGCCCCACCAGCTCGTTCAGGCGCTCGGCCAGCTCGAGCTTGATGGTCTCGACGGCCGCGAGCACCTTGTCGCGCGGCGTGACGTAATGGCTGCTGGGATAGACCGTGAAGCGTGGGATCTTCTGCTTGACCCGGCCGGTGAGCGGATCGAACAGCTGCAGCGTCTCGATTTCGTCGTCAAACAGCTCGATGCGCAGCGCCAGCTCGGAATGCTCGGCCGGAAACACGTCGATGGTGTCGCCGCGCACGCGGAACTTGCCGCGGCTGAAATCCTGGTCGTTGCGCTGGTACTGCATGCGTATCAGCTGGGCAATCACGTCGCGCTGGCCCATGCGCGCGCCGGTGCGCAGCGTCATCACCATGCGGTGGTAGCTTTCGGGCTCGCCAATGCCGTAGATCGCCGACACCGTGGCGACGATCACCACATCGCGCCGCTCCATCAGGCTCTTGGTGCACGACAGCCGCATCTGCTCGATGTGCTCGTTGATCGCGCTGTCCTTCTCGATGAACAGGTCGCGCTGCGGCACATAGGCTTCGGGCTGGTAATAGTCGTAATAGCTGACGAAGTACTCGACCGCGTTCTTGGGGAAGAACTCGCGGAATTCGCTGTAGAGCTGGGCGGCCAGCGTCTTGTTGGGCGCGAAGACGATGGCCGGCCGCCCCATCTGGGCGATCACATTGGCCATGGTGAAGGTCTTGCCCGAGCCGGTGACGCCCAGCAGCGTCTGGAACACTTCGCCGTCCTGCAGCCCCTCCACCAGCTTCGCAATCGCCTGCGGCTGGTCGCCGGCCGGCGGATACGGCTGATAAAGCTCGAAAGGCGAGCCTTCATACGAAACAAATTGGCCAGTCAATGGCAGATCAGTAGCTTGGTGCATAACGTGGTGATACTAGCCTGCCCCGCAGGCCGCTAAAATTCCGGGGCTAACCCAAATGAATAATGCAGCTTGGGGCTGGCAGCCATATTTTCATCCTCCGAGGATTTTTTTCATGTCTTTGTTTACCGCCGTCGAAATGGCCCCCCGCGACCCTATTTTGGGTCTGAACGAGCAATTCGCCTCTGACACCAACCCCAACAAGGTCAACCTGGGCGTGGGCGTGTACTTCGATGACAACGGCAAGCTGCCCTTGCTGCAATGCGTGCAGACCGCCGAAAAGGCCATGATGGCCCAGCCCACGGCACGCGGCTACCTGCCCATCGACGGTATCGTCGCCTATGACAACGCCGTCAAGGGCCTGGTCTTCGGCGCCGACAGCGATGTCGTCACCTCGGGCCGCGTGTCCACGGTGCAGGCCATTGGCGGCACCGGCGGCCTGAAGATCGGCGCCGACTTCCTCAAGAAGGTCAGCCCCCAGGCCAAGGTGCTGATTTCCGATCCCAGCTGGGAAAACCACCGCGCGATCTTCCAGAACGCCGGTTTCGAAGTCGACTCCTACGCCTACTACGACGCCGAAAAGCGCGGCGTCAACTTCGAAGGCATGCTGGCCAGCCTCAACGCCGCAGCGCCCGGCACCATCGTCGTGCTGCACGCCTGCTGCCACAACCCCACGGGCTATGACATCACTGCCGCCCAGTGGGACCAGGTCATTGCCGCCGTCAAGGCCAAGCAACTGACAGCCTTCCTCGACATGGCCTACCAGGGCTTTGGCGAAGGCATTGCCGAAGACGGCGCCGTGATCGGCAAGTTCGTCGCCGCCGGCCTGGACATCCTGGTCTCGACCTCGTTCTCCAAGAGCTTCAGCCTGTACGGCGAGCGCGTGGGCGCGCTGTCGGTGGTTGCCAAGGACGCCGAAGAAGCCAAGCGCGTTCTGAGCCAGCTCAAGATCACGATCCGCACCAACTATTCCAACCCTCCCATCCACGGCGGCGCCGTGGTCGCGGCCGTGCTCAACAACCCCGAGCTGCGCGCCCTGTGGGAAAAGGAACTGGGCGAGATGCGCGTGCGCATCAAGGCCATGCGCCAGAAGCTGGTCGACGGCCTCAAGGCCGCGGGCGTGCAGCAGGACATGTCGTTCATCACCCAGCAGGTCGGCATGTTCAGCTACTCGGGCCTGTCCAAGGACCAGATGGTGCGCCTGCGCAGCGAATTCGGTGTCTACGGCACCGACACCGGCCGCATGTGCGTCGCTGCCTTGAACAGCAAGAACATCGACTACGTCTGCCAGGCCATCGCCAAGGTGATCTGAACATGTCCAGGGGCCCTGGTTCCCCTTGAAAAAGGCGCCAGGCTCCCTTGAGGATATCTGCAGCAAGCCCTCCCAGCCCCTCTTGCAGGGGCTTTTTCTTGCCTTGATTCACAGCGAACTTCCGGGCTGCCTGTGCCGGGGAAGCCTGATGCTGAGGAATACGGAGGCCAGTACGATCAAGGCCACGATCGACAGCGACCACTGCACGGGCATGTGAAACCAGGGCATCAGCAGCATCTTGGCACCGATGAAGACCAGCACCAGCGCGAGTCCATACCGCAGCAGGTGAAAGCGTTCGGCCATGTCCGTGAGCAGGAAATACTGCGCCCTCAGACCCATGATGGCAAAGATATTCGACGTAAAGACAATGAAGGGATCGGTGGTGACCGCAAAAATGGCGGGAATGCTGTCGACCGCAAAAACCAAGTCGCTGGCTTCTATCATGACGAGTACCAGGAACATCGGGGTCGCATAGCGCAATCCGTCAATGTGCACAAAGAAATCCTGGCCGTGAAACCCGGGCGTGATGCGCAGGTGGCTGCGCAGCCAGCGCAGCAAGGGATTTTTTTCCAGGTCGGGCTTATGGTCGACCAGAACCAGCATCTTGATGCCGGTGACCACAAGAAAAATGCCGAACACATAAAGCATCCAGCGGAACTCAGAAACCAGCCACACTCCCCCCATGATCATCACGGCACGCATGGCTATGGCGCCGAGCACGCCATACAGCAGCACACGGCGCTGCAACTCGGGTGGAACGCCGAAGTAAGCGAAGATCACCACGAACACGAACATGTTGTCCACGGACAAGGCCTGCTCGATCAGGTAGCCCGTAAAGAACTCCAGCGCCTTGCGATTGGCTATTTCGCGGCCGACCTCTGCATCGAGATGCCACCACAACAATGCACCAAAAGATGTCGCCAGAGAAATCCAGATGACGGTCCAGCCCGCGGCTTCCTTGACCGACACCCGGTGGGCCTTGTTTCCTCCCAGAACAAACAAATCCAGGGCCAGCACGATCAATACGAATACGATGAATCCGATCCACATCGGACCTGTCGCCAACGATTCGATGTTGTTCATGGGCCAGCTCCAGGAGCGTCGCGTTCATCGGGGTGGGACATCGGTCAATTCGCAGCCATCCAGAGCGCGAGGATTCCTGCGCCTGCCCCTATGCCTGCCGGGATGCCGACACGCTCGAGCGTTGAGGCGCTCTCGCCGGCGATCACTTCCACCGGAACATGGGCTCTTTCAAGCACCTTGTTGGTCACCGAACTCTCGACAAGACGCACCAAGGAGCTTTTGCGCGCCGTGCCCATCACAATGCCGTCGCAATGGAGTTCGGCGGCCATGTCGACAATGCAGTCGACGGTGTCGCCCACCTTGGAGTGGGCGGTATACGGAACTCCAGCATCGTCGAGCACCCGGCGCGCCGGCGCGAGTGCGGCATCGGCCTGCTCCTGGTGAAAATCCGTTCTGGCGATCTTGCTGCTGTGCTCGCAGATCAGCGCCGAAAACGGCGGCTGCACGTTGAGCAAATGGATATCCAGCGCATGGTTCTGGTCGTATTCGTGCAAAACATGGCGTATCGCGTGTAGCGCATTGCGCGAGCCATCCGATGGGACAAGAACTCTCAACATGATGCTTCTCCTGCGGTTGTGTTTCACGAGGGGCACTCCCACGATAAAGACACAGCCGCTTTATAGAAGCAGATAATCAGGAAGTATCAGTTCCGAAAAAGGTGAACCAATGAGTTCCGCCTTCAGTTACCGCCATCTGTACTACTTCTGGGTGGTTGCCAAGGAAGGCGGCATGGCCCGCGCTGCCGAGCGTCTGGGCATGGCAGTGCAAACCGTCAGCACACAGGTGAAGGAACTGGAGCGCGCGCTGGGCTATGCGCTGCTAAAGCCCGCGGGACGCGGCGTGGCACTCACGGAAGCGGGTCTGGCGGCCATGCGCCAGGCCGAGCAGATTTTTCAGTTGGGCGAGCAGTTGCCTGCACTGCTGCGTGACGCAGCCGACTTGCCGGCGGTCAGGTTGGTGGTCGGCATCTCCGACGAACTGCCCAAGCTTGCGGTCAGGAGCCTGATGCAGGCCGTGCTGCAAGAACCCCACCTCAGGCTTCTGTGCCTGGTCGATGAGTTTGAAGATTTGCTCGGCGACCTGGCCTTGCACCGGATCGACGTAGTGCTTGCCGACCGCGCCGCACCGCAAAATCCCAGTTTGAAAGTCTACAGCCACCTGCTGGGCGCATCGGAATTGGCGTGGTACGCGCCCGCACCGCTGCTGACCGCAGCACGCTGCAATTTTCCGCGCTCCCTGGCCGCGGTACCCGTGCTGCTGCCCACCGCCCATGCAGCGGTACGTTTCAGGCTGGACCAATGGTTCGAGCGGCTGGAGATCAAGCCGCACATCGTGGGCGAATTCGAGGACAGCTCAATGCTGCAAACCTTCAGTGCCGCAGGCATGGGTGTCTTTCCCATGGCGTCCCTCGTGCAAGACGATCTCACGATCCGATATGAGGTGCAAAAGATAGGTGCCTGTGAGGGCGTGGAAGAGCAATTCTTTGCCATAGGCGCACAAAAACATGTACAGCATCCCCTGGTGCAGAAAATGCTGTCGGGCCGTTTGGCGCAATAGGCCGTCAGCGCAGCGGGACTGCGTGCCCCAGCCAGCGCCTTCCTTGCGGGTCACCGGAAGGCCGCAAGGCCCTCCGGGATCAATCGCGATCAGTCCGCGATCGCGCCCGATTCGCGCACGACCTTGCCCCACTTGACGCTTTCCTTCTGGATGAAGGCGGCGAACTCGGCAGGCGTCTCACTGTAGGCCTCGGCGCCCTGGTCGTTGATCTTCTTCTTGATGTCGGGCTGGGCCAGCACCTTGACCAGCGCGGCGTTGAGCTTGGCGACGATGGGCGCAGGCGTGGCGGCCGGGGCCAGCATGCCGAACCAAGACGTGGCTTCATAGCCGGGCACGCCGGCTTCGGCAATGGTCGGCACGTTGGGCAGTTCGGGCGAGCGCTTGGCCGTGGTCACGGCCAGCGGCACCAGCTTGCCCGAGCGCACATGCTGGATGGCGGACGGCATGTTGTCGAACATGATGCCGATCTGGTTGCCCAGCAGGTCGGTCACGGCCGGCGCGCTGCCCTTGTAGGGAACGTGCACCATGTCGACCTTGGCCAGCGAATTGAACAGCTCGCCCGAGAGGTGGATGGAGCTGCCGCTGCCCGACGAACCGTAGTTCACCTTGCCCGGATTGGCCTTGGCGTAGGCGATCAGTTCCTTGACGGTCTTGTAGGGCTGGTTGGGGTTGGCGACCAGCAGGTTGGGCACGTTGGCCACGCGCGTCAGCGGTGCGAAGTCCTTGACCGGGTCAAAGGACATCTTCTTGTAGAGCGAAGCGTTGATGGCATGCGTGCCCACGGTGCCCATGAACAGCGTGTAGCCGTCGGCCGGGGCCTTGGAGGCCAGCAGGCCGCCAATGTTGCCGCCCGCGCCGGGACGGTTGTCGATGACCACCGACTGGCCCAGCTCGGCCGTCAGGCCCTGGGCAACGATGCGCGCCAGGATGTCGGTCGTGCCGCCGGCCGAGAACGGCACGATGATGGTGATCAGCTTGCTGGGGTACGGCGCCTGGGCCAGCGCGCTGGTGGGCAGCGCTGCAGCGCCGACAGCCAGGCTGGCCAGCGTGGCGAGGGCCGCGCGGCGGCCCGTGAACTTGGTGCTTGTCTTCATCATTATGGTCTCTGTCTCTCTAGTGGTTAGCACCTGCAGCCTCATGGGCCGCAGGCAGGGTCAAGGCCTTGGGGGCCTGTCGGATGGTGTGCGGCTCAGACGCCGGCAACGCCGACGGTCATGCCGCCGCAGACATAGATCACCTGGCCGGTGACAAAGCCGCTGCGCTCGTCGAGCAGGTAGCTGGCCGTGTGGGCCACGTCATCTGCCGTACCCACGCGCTTGACCGGCACCGATTCGATGATGGCGCGCGTGCGCGGTGCATCGGGCGGGTTGGCGCGGTCGAACAGCTCGGTGCGGATGGGGCCGGGGCCGATGGCGTTGGCCGTGATGCCGTGGCGGCCGAGTTCGAGCGCCCAGACGCGCGTCATGCCGATCAGGCCGGCCTTGGTCGCAGAGTACGCCGTGCGCAGCTCCTTGCCCAGCGCGGCGCGCGAGGACATGTTGACGATGCGGCCAAAGCCCGCTTCCTTCATGCCCGGCAGCAGCGCCTGCATGCACTGGAAGGCGCAGCGCAGGTTCAGCGAGACCGCCAGGTCGAATTCGGCCAGGGTCTGGTTCTCGGCCTCGGCCGGCACCACGATACCCACGTTGTTCACGAGGCGCGTGATCGGGCCTGCGGCCAGGGCTTCGCGCAGCGCGCGCTCGGTGTCGGCCGCGTCGGACAGGTCGGCGCGTATGCCGTCGCCCACGCGGTCAATGACCACCGGCTCGTAGCCTTCGGCGCGGCAGCGCTCGGCAATCGCCGCGCCTATGCCGCTGGCGCCGCCGGTGATCAGCACGCGCTGGGCATTCTGGGTAGCAGTATTCATGGAAACTCCGAAAAAAAGATGCGCTGCGCGGGCGGGCCCGCACAGCGCATAGCCGCGCGAATCAGACGCGCTCGAGGATCACGGCAATGCCCTGACCCACGCCAATGCACATCGTGCACAGCGCGTAGCGGCCGCCGGTGGCGTGCAGGCGGTTGACGGCCGTCGTGGCCAGGCGTGCACCGCTGGCACCCAGCGGGTGGCCCAGGGCAATCGCTCCGCCCCAGGCGTTGACGCGGGCGTCGTCATCCTGCAGACCCAGGGCGCGCAGCACGGCCAGGCCCTGCGCCGCAAAGGCTTCGTTGAGCTCGATCACATCCATCTGCTCGAGCGTCAGGCCGGTCTGGGCCAGCACCTTGAGCGTGGCGGGCGTGGGGCCGAAACCCATGATGCGCGGCGCGACGCCGGCCGTGGCCATGCCGACCACGCGGGCGCGCGGCACCAGGCCGTACTTGGCGGCGTTGGCTTCGTCGGCCAGCAGCAGCGCGCAGGCGCCGTCGTTCACGCCCGAGGCATTGCCGGCCGTCACGCTGCCGTCGGCACGCACCACGCCCTTGAGCTTGGCCAGCGCTTCGATGGTCGTGGCGCGCGGATGCTCGTCCTGGCTCACGATGATGGCGTCGCCCTTCTTCTGGGCAATCGAGACCGGCACGATTTCGCGCGCCAGGTGGCCGGCGGCAATCGCCGCCGCGGCATTGATCTGGCTGGCCAGCGCCATGCGGTCCTGGGCTGCGCGCTCGATCTTGAAGTCATCGGCGACGTTCTCGGCGGTTTCGGGCATGGAGTCCACGCCGTACTGCGCCTTCATCAGCTTGTTGACGAAGCGCCAGCCTATGGTCGTGTCATAGACCGCGTTGTTGCGGCTGAAAGCGCTTTCGGCCTTGGGCATGACGAAAGGCGCGCGGCTCATGCTTTCGACGCCGCCGGCAATCATCAGGCCGGTTTCGCCCGACTTGATGGCGCGTGCAGCCGTGCCCACGGCGTCCAGGCCCGAGCCGCACAGGCGGTTGATGGTCGCGCCCGGCACTTCCAGCGGCAGGCCGGCCAGCAGGCCCGACATGCGCGCCACGTTGCGGTTGTCTTCACCGGCCTGGTTGGCGCAGCCGTAGATCACGTCGCTCACGGCAGCCCAGTCCACACCGGGATTGCGCTCCATCAGCGCCTTGATCGGCAGCGCGCCCAGATCGTCGGCGCGCACGCTCGACAGCGCGCCGCCGTAGCGGCCGAAGGGGGTGCGGATCGCATCGCAAATAAAGGCCTGGTTCATGTTGTCTCCTGAATGGGTCGAATGAAGTAAATGGGGCGGTGGCGCGGACTCAGGCCTGGATAGGCAGGCCCACGAGCTGTTCGAGCTCGGCATGGGTCAGGCCGGGCACCATGTCGACGAGCTTCAAGCCGTCGGGCGTGCACTCGAGCGTCGCCAGGTCGGTGTAGATGCGCTTGACGCAGCCTATGCCGGTCAGCGGATAGGTGCACTGCGCGACGATCTTGCTTTCGCCCTTCTTGGTCAGCAGGTCCATCATCAGCCAGGTCTGCTTGGCGCCAATGGCCAGGTCCATGGCACCGCCGACGGCGGGAATCGCGCCGGGCTCGCCCGTGCTCCAGTTGGCCAGGTCGCCCGTGGCCGACACCTGGAACGCGCCGAGCACGCAGATGTCGAGGTGGCCGCCGCGCATCATCGCGAAGCTGTCGGCGTGGTGGAAGAAGGCGCCGCCGGGCAGCAGCGTCACGGGCTGCTTGCCGGCGTTGATCAGGTCGTAGTCTTCGGCGCCCGCGGCCGGTGCCGGGCCCATGCCCAGGATGCCGTTCTCGCTTTGCAGGATGACTTCGCGGCCCGCGGGAATGTGGTTGGCCACCAGCGTCGGCTGGCCGATTCCCAGGTTCACATAGGCACCGTCATGGATGTCTTCGGCCACGCGCTTGGCAAGCTCGTCTTTGCTGCGTTTTTGATAGCTCATGTTGTTCTTTCCTTGTCGCGCGCCGCTCAGGCGGCTTTCTTGATGCCGCCGGCCTGGGTCGCAACGCGTTCCACGCGCACGATCTGGCTGACAAAGATGCCTGGCGTGACGATGCTTTCGGGGTCCATCTCGCCGAGCTCGACGATCTCGTGCACGGTGGCCACGGTGTGGCGTGCGGCCATGGCCATCACGGGGCCGAAGTTGCGGGCCGACATGCGGAAGTTCAGATTGCCCCAGCGGTCGCCCTGCTCGGCCTTGATCAGCGCCACGTCGCCGTGGATCGGATACTCGAGCACGTAGTGCTTGCCGTTGATCTCACGCGTTTCCTTGCCCGCGGCCAGCTCGGTGCCGTAGGCCGTGGGGCAGAAGAACGCGCCGATGCCGGCGCCTGCGGCGCGCAGGCGCTCGGCCAGATTGCCCTGGGGCACGAGCTCGAGCTCGAGCTTGCCGCTGCGGTACAGGCCGTCGAACACCTGGCTGTCGACCTGGCGCGGGAAGCTGCAGATGATCTTGCGCACGCGGCCGGTCTTGAGCAGGGCCGCCAGGCCTTCCTCGCCATTGCCCGCATTGTTGTTGACCACGGTGAGGTCACGCGCGCCGTGCTCTATCAGTCCGTCAATCAGCTCGATGGGAATACCGGCCGTACCGAAGCCACCAATCAGTACCGTGGCGCCGTCTTTCACTTCGGACAGCGCCTGGGCCACCGAGTCGGCAATCTTGTTGATCATGTAATGCGTCTCCTGGGGATCAAAAATCCTGGCAAATGTTCGCCTAAAGAACAAATGTTCGTATAATGAATTATAGAGAGGCATCCCATGACCGTCCAGCCCCCGACCCAAGACCCCAAGCCCGGTGACAGCTATGTGCAATCGTTTGCGCGCGGCCTGGGCGTGATCCATTCATTCAGCGCCGACGCGCCGCAGCAGACGCTCAGCGAAGTCGCGGCGCGCACCGGCCTCACGCGCGCCGGCGCGCGCCGCATCCTGCTGACGCTGCAGACGCTGGGCTACGTGGAAAGCGACGGCCGGCTGTTTCGGCTCACGCCGCGCATCCTGGAGCTGGGCTTTGCCTATCTGTCGTCGATGCCGCTGTGGAATCTGGCCGAGCCGGTAATGGAAGACGTGGTGGACCAGGTGCGCGAGTCGTGCTCGGCCGCGGTGCTCGACGGCCTGGACGTGGTCTATGTGATGCGGGTCCACACCCACAAGATCATGCGCTCCCACCTGGGCATAGGCTCGCGCCTGCCGGCCTGCTGGACGTCCATGGGGCGGGTGCTGCTCGCCGGGCTGCCGGACGCTGCGCTGCAAGCGCGCCTGCAGACGCTCAAGACGGAGCGCTTCACGCAGCACACCATCACCGATGTGAACGAGCTGACCGAGCGCATACGCCAGGCACGCAGCCAGGGCTGGTGCCTGGTCAACCAGGAGCTCGAGGAAGGCCTGATCTCGCTGGCCGCGCCGCTCACCAACCGCGCGGGCCAGACCGTGGCCGCGCTCAACATCAGCGGCCAGGCCAACCGCACCAGCGCCGAAGTCATGCAGACGCAGATGCTGCCCGTGCTGCTGCAGGCCGCGCGCGCGATCTCGCAGCGCCTGGGCGCAGCGCTCGACTGACGCGCAACACGGGCCGCATGAGGGCTTGCACCGAGGGCCGGGAAGCGCGCATCTGCGTATAAAGACATGAACCCGACACATTGGCATGGCGCCAATGCGTTACGCGGACGCCGTACTTACGAGGTCATGACGATGCACAACCCCTCTTCCTGGTCGGCCCTGCCCCTGCACCCGCTGCGCGGTGTGCGCATTCTGAGCCTGGCGCTGAACCTGCCGGGCCCGGCCGCGCTGCGCCGCTGCGCGGCCATGGGCGCGCAATGCACCAAGCTCGAACCCCTGGCCCCGGCCGGCAGCGCAAGCGCCGACCCGGTGCAGACCTACTGCCCCGAGGCCTACAACGCCTTGCACAAGGACATCACCCGCCTGCAGGCAGACCTCAAATCGCCCGAGGGTCAGGACCAGCTGCACGCCGAGCTCGCGCGCAGCGATGTGCTGCTGACCTCGTTCCGGCCTGCGGCGCTGCACAAGCTGGGGCTGGATTGGGACACGCTGCAAAAGCGCTACCCGCAGCTGTCGATGGTGCGCATCTTCGGCGCGACCGGCGAAGGCGCAGACATCCCCGGTCATGACATCACCTACCAGGCCGAAGCCGGGCTGCTGCCCGGCGGCCAGATGCCGGCATCACTGATGGCTGACATGACCGGCGCGCTGATGGCCAGCGAGGCCGTGCTGCAGACGCAGATGCACAGGCTGCGCTCGGGCGCGGGCGCGCTGCTCGATGTCGGGCTGTTCGAGGCCGCGCAGTGGCTGGCCCAGCCGCTGCACTGGGGGCTTTCAGCGCCGCAGGGCGATGTCGGCGGTGCACATGCGGGCTACCGCACCTACCGCTGCGAGGACGGCGTGGTGGCGATTGCCGCGCTGGAGCCGCATTTCGCCGCCCGGCTTTGCGCCGCCGCCGGCCTGCCCGCGCGCGGCGATGTCGGCACCATGCGCGAAGCTTCCACGCATGAAGCGATCACCCGCTTCATGGGCGAACGCTCGGTCGCGCATCTGCGCGAAATGGCCCTGCAGCAGGACATCCCGCTGCATGTGATTCCGGCCTGATGGCGATCCGAGGCCGGCACCGGCCTCGGCGGTATCAGCGTGCGCCGCCGCGCTTGCCCTGGGCGGGGCGCGCATTGCTGGCCGGACGCGCATTGCCCGGGCGGGCCATGGGCTTGGCACCGGGTTTGGCACCGGTGCCCGCGCGCGGCGGCAGGCCGGTGTGCTGCGTCAGCAGCTGGCCCTTGACCGGAGCCGCCGCATTGCGCGCGCCCGAGGACGCGGCCTGGGGACGCGCCACGGCCTTGTCGGGCGCGGTGCTGTTCTTGCGGCGCGCGCTCTGGTACGTGCCGTCCGTCATCGGCTGGAACGTAGGAATCAGATGGTGCTTGCCGTTGCCGATCAAATCGGCGCGACCCATGGTCTTGAGCGCCTCGCGCAGCAGCGGCCAGTTGTTTGGGTCGTGGTAGCGCAGGAAGGCCTTGTGCAGGCGGCGGCGCTTTTCGCCGCGCACGATGTCGACCGACTCGTCCTCGCTGAGCACCGTGCGGCGCACGCGCTTGAGCGTGTTGCGGCCCGAGTGGTACATGGCCGTGGCCGTGGCCATGGGGCTGGGGTAGAAGGTCTGCACCTGGTCGGCGCGGAAGCCGTTCTTCTTGAGCCAGATGGCCAGATTCATCATGTCGTCATCGCTGGTGCCCGGGTGGGCGGCGATGAAGTAAGGAATCAGGAACTGCTTCTTGCCGGCCTCTTCGCTGAACTGTTCAAACATCTTCTTGAACTTGTCGTAGCTGCCAATGCCCGGCTTCATCATCTTGGTCAGCGGACCCTGCTCCGTATGCTCGGGCGCAATCTTCAGGTAGCCGCCCACATGGTGCTGCACCAGCTCCTTGACGTACTCGGGCGACTGCACGGCGAGGTCGTAGCGCAGGCCCGAGCCGATCAGGATCTTCTTGATGCCCTTGAGCGCACGGCCACGGCGGTAGATCTTGATCAGCGGATCGTGGTTGGTGGTCAGGTTCTGGCAGATGCCCGGGTAGACGCAGCTGGGCTTGCGGCAGGCGGCCTCGATTTCGGGCGTGCGGCAGCCCAGGCGGTACATGTTGGCCGTGGGGCCGCCCAGATCGGAGATGGTGCCGGTGAAGCCTGCGACCTTGTCGCGGATGTCCTCGATCTCGTGAATGATCGAATCTTCCGAGCGGCTCTGGATGATGCGGCCTTCGTGCTCGGTGATCGAGCAGAAGGTGCAGCCGCCGAAGCAGCCGCGCATGATGTTGACCGAGAAGCGGATCATTTCCCAGGCGGGAATCTTGGTCGCGCCATCGTGGCTGCCGTTTTCATCGGCATAGCTTGGATGGGGCGAGCGCGCATACGGCAGATCGAACACATAGTCCATCTCGGCCGTGGTCAGCGGAATCGGCGGCGGGTTGATCCAGACGTCGCGCGCGGTCGCGCCTTCGCCATGGGCCTGCACCAGCGCGCGCGCGTTGCCGGGGTTGGTTTCCAGATGCAGCACGCGGTTGGCGTGGGCATAGAGAATGGGATCGCTCTTGACCTGCTCGTAGCTGGGCAGGCGTATCACCGAGTGGTCGCGCGGCGGCGCCTTGAGCTTGCTGCGAAGCAGCGGGTTGGCGACGAACTGTATGGGCTGAACCGAATCGCCCTCCTCCACGCCCGCGACCAGCGGCGAGTCGTACTGGCGCCGCGCCGGCACATTCTTGCCCGTGCCGCAGCTCGGGCCCGCGATCTCGGGAATGGCGGAGGCCGCGGCGGCCTCGCCGTCTTCCTTGCTGCAGGTGCTGCCCTGAGCCGCGGCCTGCTCGCTGGTGGTCTGGTAGGGGTTGATGTGGGCTTCGACACGGCCCGGTTCGTCGACCGTTGTGGAGTCGATCTCGAACCAGCCGGCTTCGGAGGCGCGGCGCACAAAGGCCGTGCCGCGCACGTCGGTGATGGTGTCCACCGGCTCGCGCGCAGCCAGGCGGTGGGCGACTTCGACCAGCGCGCGCTCGGCATTGCCGTACAGCAGCAGATCGCACTTGGAATCGACCACGACCGAGCGGCGCACCTTGTCGCTCCAGTAATCGTAATGCGCGATGCGGCGCAGGCTGCCTTCGATGCCGCCAAGCACCAGCGGCACGTCCTTGTAGGCTTCGCGGCAGCGCTGGCTGTAGACGATGGCCGCGCGGTCGGGACGCTTGCCGGCGACGTCGCCGGGCGTGTAGGCGTCATCCGAGCGGATCTTGCGGTCCGCCGTGTAGCGGTTGATCATCGAATCCATATTGCCCGAGGTCACGCCCCAGAACAGGTTGGGCTTGCCCAGGGCCTTGAACGCCTCGGCGCTTTGCCAGTCGGGCTGGGCAATGATGCCGACGCGAAAGCCCTGGCCTTCAAGCACGCGGCCGATCACCGCCATGCCGAAGCTCGGGTGGTCCACGTAGGCGTCGCCCGTGACCAGGATGACATCGCAGCTGTCCCAGCCGAGCTGTTCCATTTCCTTGCGCGTGGTGGGCAGGAACTTGGCCGTGCCGAAGCGCTTGGCCCAGTACGGGCGGTAGCTGGTCAGCGGTTTGGCGGCGCGGGCAAAGAAGGAAACGTCAACGGGGGCGTTCATGGCGTGCGATCGTGGGGACTGGAACCTGCCAGTGTACTTTTGCACAGGTAGCTTTGCTGCAGCAGGGTCTTGACCGCCCTGCTGCGCGCGCGGTGAACGCCTAGAGGTCCTTCTGCGCTTTCGCCACCAGCGTGGCCAGCAGCTGCGCATCGCCGATCTGGCGCGCGCTGAGCAGCGCCAGCTTGACGAGGAACAGCTCGGTTTTATCAGGCCCGACGGCGTCTATCGCCGAAGCCAGGGTTTCATAGACCGACTCGAGGCCGGCGATATCGAGTGCGGGCGCGGCCGCAGATGGGGAGTTGTGGGACATCAACGGCTTTCAACAGGGACAGAAATAGCCAGCGCGCTGTCTAGCGCCGACTGCAGGCGTGCGGCGTCCAGCGCGAGCCAGCGCGCGCAGACATGCTGGTCCGGGCGCAGCAGATAGGCCGCGCCTTCGGCGGCCACGCCGTAGCGCGCGCGGCAGCGGCCTGCACTGTCCTGCAGCAGCAGATCGGCGCCGGCCACGGGTCCGCTGCCGCGGCCCACGGCGACGATGCGCAGCGGCAGGCCGCGCGCCCGCGCCGCCGCAGCCGTGGCCTGCAGCGGCGCAGGAATGGACGCGCCATCGGTGAAATACAGCAGATCGAAATGACCACCCACATGGTCGAGCAGAAAATCCTCGGCGCCCAGGCGCACGTTCTGCGGCGGCGCGCCATGGCCTGGGCCAGCCTCGAACAACGCATTGTCGTCGTGCGTACTGTTGAGCGGCGACTGCTCGTAGGCATGCGGGCGCGAAGTGCGCCAGTGGTACAGCGGCCCGACAAACGGCTCGCTCAGCGACAGCGACAGCACGGCGTCGCGCAGCAGCCGGTAGCCGCGCGTGGGCGGCGCCATGAAGCGCGTGCTCTTGCCGGCCTCCTCGACAATCTCGCGCGCCGCGCCCACGCGCTCGCTGCTGTAGGTGGCCAGCAGCGCGCGCGGCGCGACGCCGCGTGCCACCAGCGCCAGCCGCCAGGCCAGGGCCTGCGCATCCTGAAAGCCGGTATTGGCGCCGCGCACGCCGAAGATGGGCAGCATGTGGGCCGCGTCGCCGCAAAACACCACGCTGCCATGCACATAGTCGGGCAGCGTCAGCGCGCGCGCGGAGTACACCGAACTCCAGTCCATGCGCCAGGGCGTTCCGGCGAAGCCGATCATGGCCAGTTGGGCGTCTATGCGTGCCTTGAGCGATTCGGGCCGCAGTGCATCCTGCGGGTCCTCGTCCAATGGCAGCTGGTAGTCCACGCGCCAGATGCCATGCGGCTCGCGGTGCATGAGTATGGTGTTGCCCGGATTCCAGTCGGGATCGAAATACGCCAGGCGCTCGGTCGGCAGCGGCAGGTCGATGCGGATGTCGGCGATCACGAAGCGTCCTTCGTACGACGCGCCTTCCATCTGCAGGCCCATGGCCGAGCGTATGCCCGAGCGCGCGCCGTCGCAGGCCACGAGCCAGTCGGCTTGCAGCGTGTAGAGGCCTTCGGGCGTGTCGACCTGCACATGCGCAAAGTCCGCTTCCTGCACGACTTCGGCAACGCGGTTGCCCCAGCGAAAGTCGATCAGCGGATGGGCCAGCGCGGCATCGATCAGATATTCCTCGAGATACTGCTGCTGCAGGTTGATCATGGGGTGGAAGCGATCGTCGTCATCGTGCGGCGCCTCCATGCGGTAGACGCGCTGACCGCGGTAGATCGAATTGCCGCAACGCCAGGGCAATCCGTTCTCGCTGACGCGTTCGGCCACGCCCACCTGCTGCAGGATTTCCATGGAACGGCGCGTGAACACGATGGCCCGGCTGCCTTCGCTGACCTGCAGCTCGGACTCGAGCACCACGCAGGCCACGCCCTGGCGCGCCAGCTCCAGCGCGGCCGTCAGGCCCACGGGCCCGGCGCCGGCAATGACCACCGGATGGCGTGGCTGGGCCGGGTGCGCGGACGCGAGCCAGGGCGCATGCACCTGGTAGCGGTAGTAGATCGATGGCCTCGGCTGGGCATGGGGCTGGTGCATGGCGCTTGTCTCCTGGGCGGGCGCGGAAATCGGGATTTGTGCAAGCAGTGTAAAAAGCGGCAGACCACAATTTGTCCCCATATAGGGACATCGCCAGGACATTCTTCAGCGGCGCTCGCCGGGCTCCATCAGCAGCGCGAACAGTTCACGCTGGCCTTGCACGCCGAGCTTGCGGCACACGCGCTTGAGGTAGGTGCGAGCGCTCTCGAGCGTAAGCCCCAGACGCTGCGCCAGCGCCGCGGTGTCCAGCCCTTCGAGCACGGCGCGCACCACGTCGAGGTCGCGCTGCGTCAGCTGCGCAAAGCGCCGCTGCAGGCGCGCGATCACCCAGCCAGCGAGATCGTCCTCGAGCGTCTGCCCCGCGTAGTGCAGCCGCATGATGTCCATGAGCATGGGCGCGAACGCTTCGATCACGCCAATCGCGGCGGCATCGAATGGACCATGTTCTTCGCCGCGGTACAGGTTCACCGACAGCCAGCGCGCGCCCTGCTGGCGGCTGAGCAGCGAAAGCCGCTCGACCACGCGCGGCTGCTCGTAGCAAACGGCGCGGTATTCGGGATGAAGCACCTCGTCGCGTGCCTGCAGATGCAGCCAGATGCGTACACTGGCCGCCGTGGATGCTGGCGCGGCGCGCTGGCCGTTGACCCAGGCCAGCTCCTCGGCAAGAACACGCTGGGCACCGTCGAGCAGATAGAAGCGTTGCGCGTAGTCCTGCGAAATCGCAGCCAGCGCCCCCGTGCGTGCGCGGTCGCCAAATCCGACCACCTGGGGCCGCCCCTGGCCCTGAAACGAAAAAATGGCGCATTGCGCCAGCGGAACTTCACGCAGCAGCAGCTGCAACAAGGCTTCGGCGACTTCGTGGCTGCCCGTACCGCCCAGGCCGTGCAGCAGGCGCCCGATATCTGCGAGCGCTATCTGGCGGGAACGGGCTGCGGCGGGTTGAAGCAACCAGTATCGAGACATAGGACGCGGACTTTAGCATTGCGCAATGCGGTCGACGCGGGCCGCGCGAAACTGCTCAGGTCACTGCAATCAACCGGTGTGGAGTTTGCCGAGCGCAAAAACAGCACCGCCGGCAGCAATGCCGGCGGGGGCCTGGTTTCACCATTCACCTACGTTGCGTATGCGCTGATCGAGGTCCAGAACGGGTGCGGCATATGCCAGCGGATCCTGGCCTGCAGCGAGCGCGCCCACGGAAGATGCGCGTTCGAGATTGTCTGGCAAAGGCGGTGGAGTGAACTGGTGGCGCCCGAATGTGTGCGCGGCCAGGTCGTGGGTTGGGGGTAGGCTACTGGACATGGACGGTCACTCCTATGACCTCTAGGTTAGCTTTTCACCAATGCAATCCTTGTAGGACAAATGCCGGCAATGATGTCGCCGATTCGCCTAGGCTGCGCGCGCCTTGCGTTAAGCTCACAGACCCCATGTCCCAGACTCTCGCCGCGCCCGCACGGAGCGAACTCATCATCAAGAAAAGCCGTTTCATCGGCTGCGTGCAACCGATGGCCGATCGCGCCAGCGCCCAGCAGGTGGTCGACAGCCTGCGGCGCGAACATCCGGGCGCAGCCCATGTCTGCTGGGCGCTGCTCGCGGGCGGCCAGTCGGCGGCCGTCGATGACGGCGAACCCAGCGGCACGGCGGGCCGGCCCATGCTCGATGTGCTGCGCCACCAGGAGCTCGAAGGCGTGCTCGCGACCGTGGTGCGCTACTTCGGCGGCGTCAAGCTGGGCGCGGGCGGGCTGGTGCGCGCCTATACCGACTGCGTCGCCCAGGCATTGCTCAGCGCGCCCAAGATACGGCTGCAGCGCATGACCGCACTGCGCTGCAGCGTGCCCTATTCGCACGAAGGCATGATGCGCCGCGAGATCGCCGCGGTGCAGGCGGAATTGCTCGAGGTCGCGCACGGCAGTCTGGTGACGCTGCTGTGGCGCATGCCCGAGGATGCGAGCGCGGCCTTTGTGCAGCACCTCAACGATATCGGCCAGGGCCGGCTGGGCTGGCTCGACGCCTGATACGCGCGCTAGCGTGGCGTCCGGCCCGGGGCTTGCATGCCGGCCTACAGCCGGCAACATGGGTCCCATGCAAAGTGAACGCATGAACCAGACCCCTGCATACGACTATGACGTTCTCATCATCGGCGCGGGCTCGGCGGGCCTGGCCGCGCTGCGCGCGGTGCGCCGGCATACGCAGCGCTTCGCGCTGATAGACGCCGGCCCCGGCGGCACGACCTGCGCGCGCGTGGGCTGCATGCCGTCCAAGCTGCTGCTCGAAGCCGCGCATGCGTTTCACCGCCGCCATCAGTTCGAGGCCTTCGGACTGCGCGGCAGCGAACAATTGAGCGCCGACATCCCCGCCGTGCTGCAGCGCGTGCGCGCCGAGCGCGACCGCTTTGTCGCCGGCGTGCTGCAGACCACGGCCGACCTGGGCCCGCGCGCCATCACCGGCCGCGCGCGCATTCTGGACCCGCATACCGTCGAAGTGGACGGCCAGCGCCGGCTGACCGCGCGCAGCCTGATCATCGCCACCGGCTCCAAACCCCATGTGCCCGACGAATGGCAGGCGCTGGGCAATCGCGTGCTGACCACCGACACGCTGTTCGAGCAGACCGACCTGCCCGCGCGCATCGCGGTGCTGGGCCTGGGGCCGCTGGGCACCGAAATGGCGCAGGCGCTCGCGCATCTGGGCCTGGACGTCACGGCATTCCACAGCGACGACCATCTGGCCGGCCTCGCCGACCCCAAGGTCAATGCCGCGCTGATCCAGAGCATGGCGAGCAGCATGCAGCTGCAGCTCGGGCAGATGCCCGAACTCCGGGCTTTCGATGGCCACGCGATCACCGTCGGCGCGGGCGCGTTTTCCACGCAGGTCGATGCCGTGCTCGCCGCCACGGGCCGGCGCCCGGCGATCGAGGGCCTGGGCCTGGAAAACCTGGGACTGGCGCTCAACGAGCGCGGCCTGCCCGAAGTCGACCCCCATACCTTGCAGCTGGGCGGTCTGTCGGTGTTCTGGGCCGGCGATGTCAACCCCGACCGCGCCCTGCTGCACGAGGCCACGGACGAAGGCGAAATCGCCGCCAACAATGCGCTTTCCGAGGAGCCGCGCGCTTTCGCGCGGCGCACGCCGCTGGCGATCACGTTCACCGAGCCTTCGGTCGCGGCCATCGGCATGCCTTATGACCCGCACTGGAGCGACGAGGTGGCGATAGGCGGCGTCGATTTCGCCGACCAGGGCCGGGCGCGCGCGGGTCTGCGCAACCAGGGCGTGCTGCGGCTGTATGCGCGCGCCGACGGCGGCGAGCTGCTGGGCGCGCAGCTGTGCGCGCCCGCAGGCGAGCATCTGGCCCATCTGCTGGCCTGGGCGATAGCGCGGCGCAGCAGCGTCGCCGAGCTGCTCGAAATGCCGTTCTACCACCCGGTCATAGAGGAAGGCCTGCGCACCGCGCTGCGCGATCTGCAGGCCCATGTGCACGCGCCGCGCGCCACGCCAGGCCCGCATTACTGCGAGCAAAGCAGCCTCGATTGCCTCGACTGATCGCCGGTAAAGGACGGTAGGCCGGGCTTTTTTCGGGCCATGGCGAAGTGGCGTGCAGCGCTAAAGTCGAGCCACTTCAATCAAGGACCCCAGAGGTCATCGGCATCATGGACATCACTTACCAACGCGCTCTCGACAACGCCAACCGGGCCTGGTCACAGCAGCGCGTGGTCGATGCCCAGAGCCTGGCCGTGGTCCGCCGCGGCGAACGCGCCGCAGCGCAGAACGCGGCAGCACCTGCGGCCACGCAGCAGGCCTTGCTGCAGCCGGAGCTCGCGCGCTTCGGCCTGCTCGGAACCCGGCTCAATCTGTTTGCCTGAGCAGCCCGCCAGCGCCAGGCAGGGGCGTTAACATCCCCGAGATGACCCACCCCCTGATAGAACAACTGACCCAGGCGCGCAAGGCCGCGCAGATGACACAGGCCGATCTGGCCGAACGCGCGGGACTCTCGCGCATGACGGTGCAGCGCCTCGAAAGCGGCGGCCTGGACCCGCGCCTGTCCACGCTCAGCGAAATGGCGCACGTGCTGGGCCTGGAATTCCACACCCGCCAGCGCAGCGACGACAGCGAGGTCATGGGCTGATACCCAGGAGGCGTGTTTGCATAATGGAAGCATCCGCAATGCAAAGGACACGCCGATGAATGCTTCTTCTCCTTCGTTTCGACAACTGGGCCGCTCGGGCCTGCAGGTTTCGCCGCTGTGCTTTGGCGGCAATGTCTTCGGCTGGACCGTGGACGAAGCCACATCCTTCGCGCTGCTCGACGCCTGGCTTGATGCAGGTTTCAATTTCATAGACACCGCCGACGTGTATTCGCGCTGGGTGCCCGGGCACACGGGCGGAGAATCCGAGCGCATCCTCGGCAAGTGGCTGCAGCGCAGCGGGCGGCGCCAGCAGGTGGTGCTCGCAACCAAGGTCGGCAAGGACATGGGCGACGGCAAGGTCGGCCTGCGCCCCGAGTACATCCGCGCGGCAGTCGAAGCTTCGCTGCAGCGCCTGCAGACCGACTACATCGACCTCTACCAATCCCACGACGACGACGCCGATGTGCCGCTGGCCGACACGCTGGGCGCCTATGCCGACCTGATCGCCGCGGGCAAGGTGCGCGCGATAGGCGCATCGAACTACGGCGCGGCACGTTTCAAGGAGGCGCTGCTGACCAGCGAGCGCCTGGGCCTGCCGCGCTATGAAAGCCTGCAGCCGCTGTACAACCTCTGCGACCGCGCGGTGTTCGAGCGCGAACTCGCGCCGCTGTGCGTTGCCCAGGAAATCGGGGTGATCAATTTCTACGCCCTGGCCGCGGGCTTTCTCACGGGCAAATACCGCAGCGAGGCCGACGCCGGCAAGAGCCCGCGCGGCGCCAAGACCGTGAGCACTTATCTGAATCCGCGCGGACTGGGCATTCTGCAGGCGCTGGACAGCGTGGCCCAGCAACTGGGCGCGCAGCCCGGCCAGGTGGCCCTGGCCTGGCAGATGCAGCGCCCGGCAATCACGGCGCCGATTGCCAGCGCCAGCACGCTTGACCAGCTCCAGCAGCTGATGGCGGCGGCGCAGCTGCGCCTGTCAGCGGATGACCTGGCGCTGCTCAACGCCGCCAGCGCCGAGCCCGGCGCGCGCGACTGAGACGGCCGTCTTCAGGCGGCGGCCAGCCGCTGGCGCACGGCTTCAAACAGGCACACGCCGCTGGCCACCGACACGTTGAGGCTTTCGACCGCGCCCTGCATGGGAATGCTCACCAGCTCGTCGCAGGTCTTGCGCGTGAGCTGGCGCATGCCATCGCCTTCGGCGCCCAGCACCAGCGCGACCGGGCCCTTGAGGTCCATCTGGTAGATGTTCTTGTCGGCATCGCCGCTGGTGCCGATGATCCAGATGTTGCGCTCCTTGAGCTCATTGAGCGTGCGCGCCAGATTGGTCACCATGAAATAGGGCACGGTCTCGGCCGCGCCGCTGGCGACCTTGGCGACGGTGGCGTTGATGCCGGCCGCATGGTCCTTGGGAGCGATCACCGCGTGCGCGCCCGCGCCGTCGGCCACGCGCAGGCAGGCGCCGAGGTTGTGCGGATCGGTCACGCCGTCGAGCACCAGCAGCAGCGGGTTCTTCACGCCGCTTTCCTCGAGGTTTTCGAGCAGCTCGTCAAGCGAGGTGATCTGCTTGGTGGGCTCGACGCGCGCGGCCACGCCCTGGTGGCCGTGGCTGCCGGCAAGCTTGGCCAGGCGTTCGCCGTCGGCTTCGATCAGCCGCGCTCCGGCTTCACGCGCACGGTCCAGGAACTGGCGCATGCGGGCGTCGCGGCGCGAAGCCTCGTAGTAGATTTCGACGATGGATTGCGGCGCGGTCTTCAGACGCACGCCTACGGCGTGGAAGCCGAAGAGAACTTTGGGGGACGACATAGCCTTCGATTATCGACCCAAGCCCATGCCCGGCACATTCCCGGTGGCATCGAAAGCGACAAATCGGCGCCAATGCTGTTGCTAACTACGCTGCCAGGCCGCATGCCGCCTAGCATCCTGCCGTGGGGCGGGGTTTTGCCCAGCGCTTAAACTCCCGGCTCCCGCGGCACGGCTGCCCGTGCTGCCGCGTCCGGCATGCCGCAGCGCCCTGCTCCCTCGGCCCCATTCGTTCTTCTTTATTCCATGATCTTCAAGCCATTGCTGCACCTGATGCAGCGCACCAGCCTTGTGACGCAAATCGTGCTGGCCTTGATTGCCGGTATTGCGTTTGCCTTTCTTTTCCCGGCGGCCACGCCCGGTGTGGGGCTGCTGGGCAAGCTGTTCATCTCGGCGCTCAAGGCCGTCGCCCCGGTGCTGGTGCTGATACTGGTGATGGCTTCGATCAGCAACCACCGCCCCGGAGACTCGACGCTGATTCGCCCCGTGCTGTGGCTGTATGTCGTCGGCACACTGGCCGCGGCTATCGTCGGCGTGTTCGCGAGCATGTTGTTCCCCTCGACGCTGGTGCTGCAGACCGCGGCCACGGGCGTCACACCGCCGGGCAATGTGCAGGAAGTGTTGATGGCGCTGGTGCTCAGCGCCGTCGACAACCCGGTCAACGCGCTGCTGAGCGCGAACTACATCGGCATTCTGGTCTGGGCCGTGGGCCTGGGACTGGCGCTGCGCCATGCGAGCGAAAGCACGCGCAAGCTGCTGGGCGACCTGTCGAACGCCATCACGCTCGTCATCCAGGGCGTGATCCGCTGCGCGCCGCTGGGCATCTTCGGCCTGGTCGCGGCAACGTTTGCCGACGCCGGCATGGCCGCGCTGCTGGGCTACGCCCACCTGCTGACGGTGCTGGTCGGCTGCATGCTGTTTGTCGCGCTGGTGGTCAACCCGCTGATCGTGTTCGCCAAGATCCGCCGCAACCCCTATCCGCTGGTGCTGATGTGCCTGCGCGAAAGCGCCGTGACGGCGTTCTTCACGCGCAGCTCGGCGGCCAACATTCCGATCAACCTGGCCCTGGCCAAGCGTTTGAACCTTGACGAAGACACCTACAGCATTGCGATTCCGCTGGGCGCGACCATCAACATGGCCGGCGCCAGCATCACCATCAGCGTGCTGTCGCTCGCCGCAGCGCATACGCTGGGCATCGTGGTCGACATTCCCACGGCCATCCTGCTGTGCGTCGTGGCCTCGGTCTGCGCCTGCGGCGCCGCGGGCGTGGCCGGCGGCTCGCTGCTCTTGATTCCGCTGGCCTGCAGCCTGTTCGGCATTTCCAGCGATGTGTCGATGCAAGTCGTGGCGATAGGCTTCATCATTGGCATACTGCAGGACTCGGCCGAAACCGCGCTGAATTCCTCCACCGACGTGATCTTCACCGCCGCGGCCTGCCAGGCCGAGGAGCGAAAGAACGCGGCACTGATCTGAGACCTGTCCCATGCTGTTCGCCCCCCTGAAATACATCCATCTGCTGGCCGTGATCGTCTGGCTGGGCGGCATGGCGTTCTCCCACTTCTTCCTGCGCCCCGCCGTGCAGTCGCTGGCGCCCGCGCAGCGCGTGCCGTTGATGCACAACGTGCTGCAGCGCTTCTTCGCGGCCATGCTGGTGACCGTGGCCGTGGTGCTGCTGTCGGGCGCGGGCATGGTCGCCTCGGTCTATCACATGGCGGACCAGGCCGAACTGCAGTTCCAGATGCCGCTGGCCTGGAAAGTCATGACCGCGCTGGGCCTGGTGATGGCCGGCATCTTCGGCCATATCCGCTTTGCGCTGTTCAAGCGCCTGGACCGCGCGGTGCAGGCCGCCGACTGGCCCGCAGGCGGCAAGGCATTGGCCAGCATCCGCGTCTGGGTCGCGGCCAATCTGGCAATAGGCGTGGCCATCGTCACGGCGCTGCGGCTGTCCGTTTGACAGCGCCGATTAGAATCACCGCGTTGGTGCTGGCCCGGCAAATCTTGCCGGGCCGTTAAACGGGAAACAGGGCGGCGATGCGCAATGCATCGCTCCAGCCTGTACTGCCCCCGCAACAGTGAGTGAAGCGGCCCGAACATTCGGGCCGGCGCGCATCGACAAGCCACTGGCGCAGCCGCCGGGAAGGCGATGTGCGTGATTCACCAGTCTGGATACCGGCCAACAAGGCGGTTGCTGCATGCGCGGCAACCTTGTGAGTGAAGCGCCGGCGGGGTCGCGGGCGCGAACTGGTAATCCTTCATGACTATTTCCTTTCGACCGAACACCGGCGCTGCGGTGCGACTGCACGCCTGCGCGTTTGCCGCCATGGCACTGTGCGCGCCGGCCTGGGCGCAGACCGGCTCCGCGCTCGACACCCTGGTGGTCACGGCTGCGCGCGAAGCCCAGCCGCTGCGCACCGTCACCGCCGACATGAGCGTGATCGACCGCGCGGCCATAGAGCGCAGTGGCGCCACGGGCGTCGCCGACCTGCTGGCCCAGGTGCCTGGCGTGCAGATCACGCGCAACGGCGGCCCGGGCCAGACCACCTCGGTGTTCCTGCGCGGCATGGGCAACCAGCACACGGCGGTGTTCGTCGACGGCGTGCGCTTCAACAGCCAGGAACTGCAGGGCGGCGCAGCGTGGGCCGCGCTGCCGCTGGCGCAGATCGAACGCATCGAGATACTGCGCGGTCCGGCCGCGGCCATCTACGGTTCGGACGCAATGGGCGGCGTGGTGCAGATCTTCACGCGCCGCGGCGACGGCCCGCTGCGCGCATACGCCGAAGCCGGCCTGGGCAACCTGGGCACCTCCAAGATTTCCACCGGACTGCAAGGCGGCGGCAACGGCTGGAGCTATGGCCTGCATGTGGCGGACGAGCGCAGCGACGGTTTCGACGTGAACCCGGGCAACCCCTGGACGCCCAACCCCGACCGCGATGGCTACAGCAACAGCTCGCTGGGCCTGAACGCGGGCTACAGGCAAGGCATTCACCAGATCGACACGCGCCTGCAGCACAACCGCCTCAAGGCGCAATACGACCAGAGCGCCGCGCCGTTCGACGACTACGACCGCGTGAAGAACACCTCGGGCACGCTGCGCTGGCAGGCCGCCTGGAGCGATACCTACCAGAGCGTGGTGCAGCTGGGCCAGGCGCGCAGCGACATCCGGCGCTTCACCGATTCCCCCGAAGGCAACGACGGCCGCAGCAGCAACTACCTGCTGCAGAACCAGTGGAAGCTGGGTGACAGCCGCGTCAACATCGATCTGGAGCGCCGCGAGGACCGGCTGAACACCGATTACGCCTGGACGCAGAACACCGACAGCAAGCGCGTGCAGAACTCGCTGTCGGCCGGCTGGCGCTATGCCAGCGGCCGGCACCAGCTCGACGCCAACGTGCGCCACGACCGCGTGCGCGAGCAGCAAAGCAAGACCACGGGCGGCCTGGGCTATGGGCTGCAGCTCAATGACAGCCTGCGCTGGGTGGTGTCGGCGGGCACGGCCTTTCGCACGCCCACGCTCTACGAGCGCTTCACGGGCCAGGCCGCGGCGGATCTCAAGCCCGAAAGCAGCGCCAATGTCGAAACCGGTCTGCACTACAACACGGGTAACCAGCAGCTGTCGGCCGTCGCCTATCGCAACAAGATCAAGAACCAGATCACCTATGACTTCACCAGTTCGCCGGCCTGCAACTGCTACCGCAACTGGGAAAGCGTGGAGCTCAAGGGCCTGACACTCACCAGTTCGACGCGCCTGGAGCGCATGAACCTGGGACTGTCGCTGGACTTCCTGAACCCCAAGAACCTCGAGAACGGCAGGCTGCTGCCCTACCGCTCCAAGCGCATGCTCAAGCTCTCGGCCGACACCCAGCTTGCAGGTTGGACGCTGGGCACCGAAGCCCAGCTCTACAGCGCACGCTTTGTCGATGCCGAGAACTCGGCCAGCCTGGGCGGCTATGGCGTGGTCAACCTCTATGCCCAGCACCAGCTGGCCAAGGACTGGTCGCTGCTGGCACGCGTCAACAACGTTGCCGACCGCGACTATGCGCCCACCAAAGGCTATGCCAACGCGGGCCGCACCCTGTTCGTCAGCGTGAAATGGGCGCCCGCAAACTGAGCGCGCGCCTCGCGCCCTGGCTGCTCGCGGCCTGCGTGCTGCTGGCTGCGACCGCGCCCGCGCTGGCGTACGGCGTGCGCGATGCCCAGGGCCGCACGGTGGAATTCGCCCGGGTGCCGCAGCGCATCGTGTCGCTGCTGCCTTCGGTCACCGAGTCGCTGTGCGCGCTCGGCGCCTGCGCGCGCCTGGTCGGCGTCGATGCGTTCTCCAACCACCCGCCCGAGATCGCGGCGCTGCCGCGGCTGGGCAAGTCTTCCGCGCCGTCCGTGGAAGCCATCGTGCGCCTGCGGCCCGACGTCGTGCTGTTGGCCTATTCGCCGCCGCTGATGGCCCAGCTCGCGCAGTTCGGCATCCCCGTGCTCGCGCTCGACGCCCACGATATCGCGGGCATGCGCGCACAGTGGCGCACGCTGGACGCCTTGCTGCAGCAGCAGCGCGCCGAGGCGCTGAACGCGCGCCTGCAGGACGGAGTCGAGCGCGTCGCGCAGTCGGCGCGCGCCCATGCGGGCCGCAGCGTCTATTTCGAAGTCGACGCCACGCCGTATGCTGCCGGCAGCACCTCGTTCATCGGCGAATTGCTGACCCGGCTGGGCGCGCGCAACATCGTCGCGCCCGCGCTCGGGCCCTTCCCGCGGCTGTCGCCCGAATATGTCGTGCGCCAGAATCCGCAGATCATCATCCATACGCCCGAAACGCCGGCCAGCGCGTTTGTCCAGCGCCCGGGCTGGCGCAGCATCGATGCGGTGCGCAGCGGCCGCATCTGCACGCTCAGCACAGCCGAGGTCGATCTGGTCTCGCGCCCCGGCCCCAGGCTGGACCAGGCCGCGGCCGTGCTCGCGCGCTGCCTGGCGCTTTCAGACAAGCCCTAGTCCGGCTGGACAGTGACCGCAAGTGCTGGCACGCTAGCCCCCGCACTGTCCACTGAAAGCGCGCATGAACTTCGCCGATATCACCGCCCACCGCATGGATGCGGCCTGGCTCGATGCCCACTGGATGCCGTTCACCGGCAACCGCAATTTCAAGGCCAGGCCGCGCATGGTGGTCGGCGCCCAGGGCGCGTATCTGCGCGATGCCCAGGGCCGCGAGATCTTCGACGGCCTCTCGGGCCTGTGGTGCTCGGGCCTGGGCCATGGCCGCAGGGAGATCGCCGAGGCGATAGGCCAGGCCGCGCTGCAGCTCGACTATGCGCCGGCCTTCCAGTTCGGCCACCCCGCGGCGTTCACGCTTGCCAACCGTATCAAGGAATTGATGCCCCAGGGCCTGGACCATGTGTTCTTCACGGGCTCGGGCTCGGAAGCCGCCGACACTTCTCTCAAGATGGCGCGCGCCTATTGGCGCGCCAAGGGCCAGGCGGGCAAGACGCGGCTCATAGGCCGGGAAAAAGGCTATCACGGCGTGAACTTCGGCGGCATTTCGGTGGGCGGCATCGCGGGCAATCGCAAGCTGTTCGGCCAGGGCATAGAGGCCGATCACCTGCCGCATACCCAGCCGCCGCCGGGCGGCTTCCACAAGGGCCTGCCCGCGACCGACGGCCGCGCGCTCGCCGACCGGCTGCTGGACATCATTGCCCTGCACGATGCCAGCACCATTGCGGCGGTGATCGTCGAGCCGTTCTCGGGCTCGGCCGGCGTGGTGGTTCCGCCGGCGGGCTATCTGCAGCGGCTGCGCGAAATCTGCACGCAGCACGACATTCTGCTGATCTTCGATGAAGTCATCACCGGCTTCGGCCGCTGCGGCGGCTGGACGGCGGCCCAGGTCTTCGGCGTCACGCCCGACATCCTGAACTTCGCCAAGCAGGTCACCAACGGCGTGCAGCCGCTGGGCGGCTGCGTCGCCAGCAAGGAGATCTACGCCACGTTCATGGCCGCGGGCGGGCCCGAATACCTGGTCGAGTTCGCCCATGGCTACACCTATTCGGCCCACCCCGTGGCCTGCGCGGCCGCGCTGGCCACGCTTGATCTGCTGCAGCAGGAAGACCTGCCGGCGCGCGTCAAGACCATGGCGCCGCATTTAGAGAATGCGGTCCACGGCCTGCGCGGCGCCAGGCATGTGCTGGACATTCGCAACTTCGGCCTGGCCGCGGGTTTTTCCATAGACCCGCTGCCCGGCGAGCCCGCGCGCCGGCCCTACGAGATCGCCATGAAGTGCTGGGAGATGGGGTTTTACGTGCGCTATGGCGCCGACACCATCCAGCTCGCGCCGCCGTTCATCAGCAGCCAGGCCGAGATCGAGCGCCTGGTCAGCGCGCTGGGCGATGCGCTGCAGGCCTGCGACTGAAAAAAAAAGCGCCCGAAGGCGCTGGTTCAAGGAAGGCGCAACAGCGCTTACTTGTAGAAGGCCTCGACCTTGCCCTTGATCTTGATCAGCAGCGGACGGCCCTTGCGGTCCAGTGTCTTGCCCGCGGGCACGCGCACCCAGCCTTCGCTGATGCAGTATTCCTCGACGTCGAAACGCTCCTTGTCGTTGAAGCGGATGCCGATGTCATGCTCGAACACCGCGGCCACATGGTGCGGGCTGCTGGGGTCGATGGAGAGGTGGTCGGGCAGCGCAGGGGCTTGGGTGGAGTCGCTCATGAAAACCTTTCTGTGCATTGAAGAATGCGTTCAACCCGCGATTTTCGCGGATTTTCGCGCGCTCAGCGCCCAGCGCCTTCATTCCCCAGTACCACGGCCGTGCCGCTGGCCGAGACCATCAGCATTCCATTGCCCTGGCCCAGCACCTCGAAGTCCAGATCGACCCCCACCACGGCATTGGCGCCGAGCTTTTGCGCCTGCTCCTGCATTTCCTGCAGCGCGACCTGGCGGGCCTTTTGCAGTTCCTTCTCGTAGGTTGCAGAGCGGCCGCCCACGATGTCGCGTATGCCCGCGAACAAATCCTTGAAAACGTTCGCGCCCAGGATGGCTTCACCGGCAACGATGCCCAGATAACGGGTGATGGGCCGGCCTTCAACGTTGGGAGTGGTCGTCACAAGCATGCGTTCACCTTGGAAATGAAGAGGATCTGATTGTGCCTGCGCGCTGCGGCCGCGCCAAGGCCGGGCAGCGCCTCACTCCGTGAACTTCGCCGCCGCACTGCCGGCCGCAAGACTGGGAGCGCGGTTGCGGCCTTCGTTTTCGTGGTTGATCTGCGCGACCATCTGCATGAACAGCGCGCGCTGCTCCACGGGCAGCGGATCGAGCATGCGCTGCTGGGCGCGCATGACCGCGGGCTGGGCGGCCTTGAGCAGGTCGACGCCGGCCGGGGTCACGGTGAGCAGGCGCACGCGCTTGTCGGTCTTGCTGGCATTGCGCACCATGAAGCCGCGCGCTTCGAGCCGGTCGATCACGCTGCCTATGGTGGAGGTGTCGAAGCCAATGAAGCGCGCCAGCGAGCGCTGGTCCATCTCGGGCTGGCGCAGCACCGCCGACAGCGCCGCGAACTGCACGGGCGTGACCGCGAAGTCCTGGGTTTCCTCCATGAAAACCGCCACGGCAATCTGTTGCAGCCGCCGGATATGGAAGCCAGGAAGCAGTTCAAGTTCTTCAGGACTGAAAGTTGTCATAGCAGCCAAGTTTAGGGGTGCGGCGGCGCTTTGCCGTATGCAAAACCCGAATTCAGCGACTCAGGGTTTTCACCCATTTCGCCGCAGCGAATATAAACACTACACTGATCGTCAGCATACTGTTGATTAATCGCAAGACGCCAATCGCCACGACCTTGATGCGGATTGGCATCACGCAAGCTTCGAAGAAAGAGTGGCCTCCATGACGACGAAATCATCTTCCGCCCTGCCCGTCCTGGTGGTCGGCGGCGGCATAGGCGGGGTTGCCGCGGCGCTGGCCCTGGCGCGCCAGGGCCATGCGGTGCAGGTGCTGGAACAGGCGCCGCAGCTCGGCGAGATCGGCGCGGGCATACAGCTGGGGCCGAACGCATTCGCGGCTTTCGATGCGCTGGGCATTGGCGAACAGGCGCGCGGCAGGGCCGTCTACACCGACGAAATGGTGATGCACGACGCGCTCGACGAGACCCTGGTCGGCCGCATCCCCACGGGCGCGGCGTTTCGCCAGCGTTTCGGCAACCCCTATGCGGTGATACACCGCGCCGACATCCACACCTCCCTGCTCGAAGGCGCACGCGCGCAGTCGGCGATAGAGACCGTCACCGGCACGCACATCACCCGCGTCGAACAGCATGCGGACCGCGTGACCGTGCACGACCAGAACGGCCGGTCCTTCACGGGCCAGGCGCTGATCGGCGCCGACGGCGTCAAGTCGGCCGTGCGCCAGCAGTACGTGGGCGACAACGCGCGCGTTTCGGGCCATGTGGTCTACCGCGCCGTGGTCGAGAAAGAGGATTTTCCCGAGGACCTGCGCTGGAACGCGGCCAGCATCTGGGTAGGCCCCAACTACCACCTGGTGCACTACCCGCTGCGCGGCGGCGAGCAATACAACGTGGTCGTGACCTTCCACAGCCGCGAGAACGAGGAATGGGGAGTGCGCGACGGCAGCCGCGAGGAAGTGCAGAGCTACTACCAAAGCTGCTGCGCACGCGCCCACCAGCTGATCGACCTGCCCAAGAGCTGGAAGCGCTGGGCAACAGCTGACCGCGACCCCATAGGCCAATGGAGCTTCGGCCGCGCGACGCTGCTGGGCGACGCCGCCCACCCCACGCTGCAATACATCGCCCAGGGCGCGTGCATGGCGCTCGAAGACGCGGTCACGCTGGGCGAAGCGCTCCAGGCCTGCGACCAGGATTTCGTCAAGGCCTTTGCGCTCTACGAACGCTCGCGCATTGCGCGCACCGCGCGCGTCGTGCTGTCGGCGCGCGAAATGGGCCGCATCTTCCACGCCCGGGGCGTGGAGCGCCTGGTGCGCAACGACCTGTGGAAAGGCCGCACGCCCGAGCGCTTCTACGACGCCATGGAGTGGCTGTACGGCTGGAAGGCCGACCACTGCCTCGCCGACTGAACCCATCCCAGGAGAACACCATGGAAGAACTCGGTCGCCTCGAAGACCTGCCCCAGGAGTACCGCGACGAGCTGGTGCGCAACAACCTCGTGCCGCTGTGGCCCAGCCTGCGCAGCGTGATGCCGCCGCTGACGCCCAAACCGCGCACCCAGCCCATACTCTGGACCTATGACAGCATACGCCCGCTGCTGCTGCGGGCCGGCGAACTCACGCCCATCGAGAAGGCCGAACGCCGCGTGCTGGTGCTGGCCAATCCGGGCCATACGCTGGAGAAGATGCAGGCCAGCTCGGCCATCTATCTGGGCATGCAGCTGCTGCTGCCCGGCGAATGGGCGCCTTCGCACCGCCACACGCCGAATGCCGTGCGCATGGTGGTCGAAGGCAAAGGCGCGTGGAGCACCGTGGACGGCGAGAAATGCCCGATGCTGCGCGGCGACCTGATCCTCACGCCCACGGGCCTGTGGCACGAACACGGCCACGACGGCGACCAGCCCGTGGTCTGGCTCGATGTGCTGGACCTGCCGCTGGTCTATTACATGGAAGCCACCTACCACGTCGACGGCCCGCGCCAGCAGACGCTGGCCGGCCGCGGCGATCGCGCCTATGCGCGCGGCGGCGTCGCGCCCACCAAGGTATTCGAGCGCAGCAGCCGGCAGTACCCGATGCTGCGCTATCCCTGGGCCGACGCGCGCGCCGCGCTGCTGGCGCTGGCCGACGACCAGCCCGCACTCGACTGCGTGCAGGTCACCTATGTGAACCCCGAGACCGGCGCCGACTGCGAAAACATCCTGGGCTTCTACGCGCTGATGCTGCGCCCGGGCCAGACGCTGCAGCTGCCCGCGCGCTCGCCGGCCACGGTGTTCCATGTGATCGAAGGCGGCGCGCTGATTGCCGTGATGGACCAGGACTGGCGCCTGGCCGAATCCGACACCTGCTGCGCGCCGGGCTGGGCGGCGATCACGCTGCGCAATGCCTCCAGCACCCAGGCCGCGTTCCTGTTTGTCGCCGACGAGGCGCCGCTGCACCGCAAGCTGGGGATTTACGAAGTGCGCGGCTGAACGCCGCACGCCCTGCATTTTTCGAAAGACTTTTTCATGATCACCAATTACCTCTGGACTCCGCCCGCCGTTCAATCCCTGCCGGTGCGCGGCAGCGAGCAGCGCCTGCCCATCCACCGCCTGTTCTTCGTGGGCCGCAACTACCACGCGCATGCGGTCGAGATGGGCCGCCCGGTCGACAAGAGCGTCGAGCGCCCGTTCTATTTCACCAAGGCGCCGTCGACGCTGGTGGAATCGGGCGCCACCGTCGCCTACCCGCCCGAGACCAGCAACTACCACTTCGAGATGGAACTGGTGGTGGCGATCGGCAAGCCGGGTTTCCGCATTGCCGCCGAACAGGCCCATGAATACATCTACGGCTATGCCTGCGGCCTCGACATGACGCGGCGCGACCTGCAGCTGGTGGCGCGCGACAAGGGCCGCCCCTGGGACCTGGGCAAGGACGTGGAGCAGTCGTCGGTGGCCAGCGAAATCGTGCCCATGCCAGGCGTGGTGATCGATCGCGGCGCGATCGCGCTGTCGGTCAACGGCCAGGTCAAGCAGCAGTCCAATGTCGACAAGCTGATCTGGGACATACGCGAAATCATTGCCGACCTGTCGCTGTTCTACCACCTGCAGCCCGGCGACCTGATCTACACCGGCACGCCCGAAGGCGTGGGCGCGGTGCTGCCCCGTGACCGCATCGCGGGCAGCGTCGAAGGCGTGGGCAGCGTGGCGCTGACCGTGGGCGCAGCCGAGTAAAGCACATGAAACTCTACAGTTTCTTTCGCAGCGGCACTTCGCACCGCCTGCGCATCGCGCTCAACCTCAAGGGCCTGAGCGCCGACTACATTCCCGTGGACCTGCGCGTCGACGAGAACCAGGGCGCGGCCTTCAAGGCCGTCAATCCCCAGGGTCTGGTGCCCGCGCTCGATGTCGACGGCCAGGTGCTGATCCAGTCGCCGGCCATCATCGAATGGCTGGAGGAAACCCATCCCACGCCCGCGCTGCTGCCCCAGGGCGCGGCGGCCCGGGCGCGGGTGCGCGCGCTCGCGGCGCTGATCGGTTGCGACGTGCACCCGATCAACAACCGCCGCATCTTGATGCGCCTGCGCCAGCAGTTCGGCGCCGACGAAGCCGCGGTGAACGCCTGGTGCGCGACCTGGATCAGCGCGGGCTTCGACGCGTTCGAAGCGCTGCTGGCCCAGGACAGTCAACGCGGCGACTTCTGCTTCGGCGGCGCGCCCACGCTGGCCGACGCCTACCTCGTGCCCCAGGTCGAAAGCGCACGCCGCTTTGGCGTGGACATGGGCGCCTGGCCGCTGATCAGCGCCGTCGACGCGGCCTGCGCGCGCCTGCCGGCCTTTGCCCGGGCCGCGCCCCTGGCCCAGCCCGACGCCGCCGGCTGACACCATCGAATCCCGCAAGCCCCGGAGACACGGGGCCTTTTCTTCCATCTGGAGACAAACTTGAAAACTGTTCCTTCTACACCGGCACTGGTCGCTGCCGCCCTGCTGACCACAGCGGGCTGGGCATCGGCGCAGACCGCCCCCTACCCCACCAAGCAGGTCAATGTGATCACGGCCTTTGCCGTGGGCAGCGGCCCCGACGCCGTGCTGCGCCTTGTGGGCCAGAAGCTGGGCCAGCGCTGGAAGCAGCCGGTCACGGTGGAAAACCGCCCCGGCGGCGGCGGCTTCGTGGCCATCGAGGCCGTGCGCCGCGCCCACCCCGACGGCTATACGCTGCTGCAACTCGACAGCGAACATGTCTCGGCCCTGCCCTATCTCTACGCCAAGCGCAATTTCGACACGCTCAAGCATTTCAACGCGGTTGCGCCGCTGTTTCTCACGCCGTTCTTCGTTGCCGTGCCCACGCAGTCGCCGTGGAAGAACATGGCCGACCTGATCAAGGCCGCCAAGGCCGAGCCCGGCCGCATCAGCTACGGCTCCTGGGGCGTGGGCAGCCCCGGCCATCTGGGCGGTGAATGGCTCGACTACCTCACGGGCAGCAAGATGACCCACGTGCCCTACCGCGAAGTCAGCCAGCTGTTCACTTCGGTCGCCAATGGCGATCCGGCCTGGAGCTTTGCCAGCATTCCTTCAAGCCAGGGCATCTACCGCGCGGGCAAACTGCGCTACCTGGCCGTGGCCAGCCCGCAGCGCAATCCGCAGATGCCCGACGTGCCCACGGTCGCCGAATCGGGCGGCCCGGCCGAACTCGACGTGAACTCCTTTGTGTCCCTGCTCGCGCCCAAGGGGATCGCACCCGCGGTGCGCGACAAGATCCACGCCGACGTGGTTGCCGTGCTGCAGGACCCCGAGGTCAAGGAGAAGTTCGCCACCTTTGCCTTCCAGCCCATCACCTGGCCGCTGGCGCAGATGGACCAGTTCGCCAAGGGCAAGGCCACGCAGTACAAGCTGTTGATACAAAAGGCCAATATCAGTCTGGACTGAGGTCGCAGCGAACTCCGTTCGCCCTGAGCGTGTCGAAGGGCAGAGGCATCCAGGGGCAGGCGCTGCATTCACTGCGGCGGCTGCAGCCGCTGCGCCTCCTCCTTCAGCGTCTCCTTGAGCCAGCGCCAGACGGCCTGGATGCGCGGCACCGACTGGCCTTCCTGGGGCATGGACATCCAGAACGTGCGCGTGAAGCGCGCCTGGGGCTGGTGCACGCGCGCCAGCCGCGGGTCGCGGTCGGCCAGAAACGCGGGCAGCACGCCCAGGCCCGCGCCGGCGCGCACGGCTTCGTATTGCGCCGTGATGCTGGTGCTGCGAAATGCGTAGCGCTGCGGCTGGTAGAGGCTGTCGATCAGCTGCAGCTCCTTGGTGAACAGCAGGTCGTCGACATAGTGCACGAACGCATGGTGGCGCAGGTCGGCGGTCTCGCGCACCAGCGGGCGGCGCGCGAGGTATTCGCGCTCGCCGTAGAGATAGAGGTCGTAGTCGGCCAGTCGCGTCACGACCACGGCGCCGCGCTTGGGGCGTTCGAGCGAAATGACGATGTCGGCTTCGCGCCGCGACAGGTGCAGCAGCCGCGGCAGCGCCAGCAGATCGACCGACAGCTGCGCATGCCTGCAGGTCAATGCGGCCAGCTTGCCGGCCAGCAGCGTCGTTCCCAGCCCTTCGGTCGTGCCCACGCGCACCAGCCCGCTCGGGCCTTCGGCCGAGGTGGCGGCCTGGTCCACGCTGCGCTCTATGCCGCGCGCGGCCTGGGCCATGGCTTCCACGGCGGGCAGCAGCGCACGCCCGGCCTCGCTGGGCCGCAGGCCCCCGGCCTCGCGCGTGAACAGCGCCTGGCCCAGGCTTTTTTCCAGCGCCTGGATGCGGCGCGCGACCGTGCTGTGCTCGACCTGCAGCACGCGCGCCGCGGCCGAAAGGCTGCCGTGCTGGCCCACGGCGGCGAAATAACGCAGATGTTCCCAGTCCATGAAAACCCTTAATGAATACGCGCAATCCAGCGCTGGCGCGGCCTGCGCGGCCTGTGCATTTTTGCAAAGCGAAAGTGCACAAACCGATATTGCCCTATGAATTTCGCACAGCTAGCATAGTCCATCGCTGGAAAATTTCTTACTACACCGGAGACCATGTCATGAACGCCCCTACCGCTGCCGCAGTCCTCGCCCCCACGGTCAAACTGCTGATTGACGGCCAACTGGTCGAATCGCGCACCACCCAGTGGCGCAACGTGGTCAATCCCGCGACCCAGCAGGTGCTGGCGCGCGTGCCGTTCGCCACGCCCGAGGAAATCAACCTGGCCGTGAGCAGCGCCAAGAAGGCGTTCGCGACCTGGAAGAAGACGCCCATAGGCACGCGCGCGCGCATCTTTCTCAAGCTGCAGCAGCTGATACGCGAGAACATGGGCGAGCTCGCGGCGCTGCTCACCGCCGAGCAGGGCAAGACCCTGGCCGACGCCGAAGGCGATGTGTTCCGCGGCCTCGAAGTCGTCGAGCACGCGGCCGGCATAGGCAACCTGCAGCTGGGCGAGCTGGCCAACAACGTCGCCAATGGCGTCGATACCTATTCCATACTGCAGCCGCTGGGCGTGTGCGCGGGCATCACGCCGTTCAACTTCCCGGCGATGATTCCGCTGTGGATGTTCCCCATGGCGATCGCCACGGGCAACACCTTCGTGCTCAAGCCGTCCGAGCAGGACCCCATGGTCACCATGCGCCTGTGCGAACTGGCCGTCGAAGCCGGCCTGCCCGCGGGCGTGCTCAACGTCATCCATGGCGGTGAAGACGCGGTGAACGCCATCTGCGACCACCCCGACATCAAGGCCGTGAGCTTTGTCGGCTCTACCCAGGTCGGCACCCATGTCTACAACCGCGCCAGCCTGGCCGGCAAGCGCGTGCAATGCATGATGGGCGCGAAGAACCACGCCATCGTGCTGGCCGATGCGAACAAGGAGCAGACGCTCAATGCGCTCGCCGGCGCCTCGTTTGGCGCGGCCGGCCAGCGCTGCATGGCGGTCTCCACCGCCGTGCTCGTGGGCGAGGCGCAGAACTGGATTCCCGAACTGGTCGCCAAGGCGCGCACGCTCAAAGTCAGCGCCGGTGTCGAGGCCGGCACCGATGTCGGCCCCGTGGTTTCCTGCGCGGCGCTGGCGCGCGTCGAAGGGCTGATCGCGCGCGGCGAGGCCGAAGGCGCCAAGCTCGAGCTCGATGGCCGCAAGCCCACCGTGGAAGGCTATGCCAACGGCAATTTCGTCGGCCCGACCATCTTCAGCGGCGTCAAGCCCGGCATGGCGATCTACGACCAGGAAATCTTCGGCCCGGTGCTGTGCCTGATGGCCGCCGACACGCTGGACGACGCGATTGCCCTGATCAACGCCAATCCCAACGGCAACGGCACGGCCATCTTCACGCAGTCAGGGGCGGCGGCGCGCAAGTTCCAGGAGGAGATCGACGTCGGCCAGGTCGGCATCAACGTGCCGATTCCCGTGCCCGTGCCCATGTTCTCGTTCACCGGCAGCCGCGCTTCCAAGCTCGGCGATCTGGGCCCCTACGGCAAGCAGGTCGTGTTGTTCTATACCCAGACCAAGACCGTGACCGCGCGCTGGTTCGATGACAGCACCACGGCGGCGCGCGTCAACACCACCATCAATCTGCACTGAAGGCAGCCCCAAGGCTGGGATGATGGCGGCATGAATGCCTTGTCTTCCCCTTCCCTTCTCGGCGCCGCGGCGCTGGCGCTGCTCGCGGCGCTGGCCCCCGGCATCAGCCAGGCCCAGGCCGGAGCGGCCTGCGAGCGAGCCTCGGTTGACGCCGGCGCGCGCAATGCCTGCGCCGTGCTCGACTTCCAGGCCGCAGACACCGCCAACACCATTCTGTATGGCGACGTGATGCGCGCGCTGTCGGCGCACGAGCGCCCGGCCTTGCGCCGCGACCAGACAGCCTGGACGCGCCAGCGCATCACGGCCTGCAAGACCAGCCATGCGCGCGAGGAGGCCCTGGCCGACTGGCCTGCGCGCTACCACCAGTGCCTGCGCCAGGCCACCGAAGCGCGCCGCGCGGCCCTCATGCATTGGCTGCAGACCGGCGAGGCGCCCGCACAACAATAGGAATACCCATGGACTTTGAACTCAGCGACGAACAACAGGCTTTTGCCGACACCGCGCGCCAGTTTGCGCTGGCCGAACTCGCCCCGCATGCGGCGCGCTGGGACGCCGAAGGCCACTTTCCGCGCGAAGCCATTGCCAAGGCCGGCGAACTGGGCTTTTGCGGCCTGTACGCGCCCGAGAACGCGGGCGGCCTGGCCTTGCCGCGGCTGGACGCAACCCTGGTGTTCGAGGAAATGGCGGCCGTGGACCCCTCGACCACGGCCTTCATCACCATCCACAACATGGCGACCTGGATGCTGGGCACCTGGGCCCAGGACGCGGTGCGCGAGGAATGGGGCCCGCAGCTGGCCAGCGGCGCCAAGTTGGCCTCGTACTGCCTGACCGAACCGGGCGCGGGCTCGGACGCGGCCGCGCTGGTGACGCGCGCCGAACGCGCCACCGACGGCGAAGGCGAGCACTACCGCATCAGCGGCAGCAAGGCCTTCATCTCGGGTGCGGGCAGCACCGACATGCTGGTGCTGATGGCGCGCACCGGCGCCGTGGGCTCGGGCGCGGCCGGCATCAGCGCGTTTGCCGTGCCCGCCGACCTGCCCGGAATCACCTACGGCAAGAAGGAAGAAAAAATGGGCTGGAACAGCCAGCCCACGCGCGTGATCCATTTCGACAACGTGCGCGTGCCCGCGCAAAACCTGCTGGGCAGCGAAGGCGAAGGCTTCAAGATCGCGATGAAGGGCCTGGACGGCGGGCGCATCAACATCGCCTGCTGCTCGGTGGGCGCGGCCCAGGGCGCGCTGGCCCAGGCCCAGGCGCATCTGCACGCGCGCCGCCAGTTCGGCAAGAGCCTGGCAAGCTTCCAGGCGCTGCAGTTCAAGCTCGCCGACATGGCAACCGAACTCGTTGCCGCGCGCCAGATGGTGCGCCTGGCAGCCAGCAAGCTCGACGCCGGCGCGCGCGATGCCTCGACCTACTGCGCGATGGCCAAGCGCTTTGCCACCGACGCCGGCTTCATGGTCTGCAACGAGGCGCTGCAGCTGCATGGCGGCTATGGCTACATTCGCGAATACCCGCTCGAGCGGCTGATGCGCGACGCGCGCGTGCACCAGATTCTCGAAGGCACGAACGAAATCATGCGCGTGATCATCGCGCGGCGCATGCTCGAAGCCGACGCGCCCGACGTGATCCGCTGAAAGCCCTGCGATGGCGCGCGATCCCGACGCTTTTTCCCCCGGCCTCACGGCCGCGCTGCGCCAGGCGCTCGATGCGCGCAGCGACGTCGAGGAGCGCCAGATGTTCGGCTGCCTGTGCTTCATGGTCGACGGCAAGATCTGCCTGGGCGTCAGGCGCGACGAGCTGCTGGTGCGCCTGCCGCCTTCGCGCCATGACGAATTCGCCGAGCAGCCCGGCGTGCGCGAACTGTCGCCCGGAGGCGGCATGCAAGGCTATTTCTTCATCGAACCCGATGGCTATGCGCGCCGCGAACAGTGGGAGTTCTGGCTCGGCGAAGCGCTGGCCTACAACCCCCAGGCCCGCGCCACGCCAAAGCGCAAACCGCGCACCACCACCGAAGACTGAAATTTCCAATCACCACAAGAGGAGACAAACATGCACATCGCATTCATAGGCCTGGGCCACATGGGCGGCCCCATGGCCGTCAATCTGCAAAAAGCCGGCCACAGCGTCGCCGCCTTCGACCTGTCCCAACAGGCCTGCGACAAGTTCGCTGCCGCGGGCCTGACCATTGCCGCGAGCGCCGAAGCCGCGGTGCAAGGCGCCGAGGTCGTGATCAGCATGCTGCCCGCAAGCCGCCATGTGCAGTCGCTCTATCTCGGAGCGTCGGGTGAAGGTGGCCTGCTCGCGCATATCGCTGCAGGCACGCTGGTGATCGACTCCTCGACCATTGCCGCGGCGACCAGCCAGCAGGTCGGGACCGCCGCCAACGCCGCGGGAATCGACTTCATCGATGCGCCGGTCTCGGGCGGCACGGGCGGCGCGATTGCCGGCACGTTGACGTTCATGGTCGGCGCCAGCGCCGCCCAGCTCGAACGCGCGCGTCCGGTGCTCGAGAAGATGGGCAGCAACATCTTCCACGCCGGCCATGTGGGCGCGGGCCAGACAGCCAAGATCTGCAACAACATGCTGCTGGGCATCCTGATGATAGGCACCAGCGAAGCGATTGCGCTGGGTGTGGCCAACGGCCTGGACCCGCAGGTGCTGTCCGAAATCATGCGCCGCAGCTCGGGCGGCAACTGGGCGCTGGAAAAGTACAACCCCTGGCCCGGCGTGCAGGAGAATGCACCGAGCAGCAAGGGCTATGCGGGCGGTTTCGGCACCGACCTGATGCTCAAGGACCTGGGCCTGGCGCAGGAAAACGCGGGCGCGGTGCAGGCCGCCACGCCGCTGGGCGCCCTGGCGCGCTCGCTGTATGCGATGCATTCGATGGCCGGCCATGGCGGGCTTGACTTCTCGAGCATCGTGCAAAGCCTGCAAAAGCGCGCGGGCTGACGGCGACGACGCGCACCGCGGTTTTGCCGCAAGGCGCGTGAATGGGCAACAATGCAGGTTGCGTTCCGGCACGGCGCGCAGCGCCTGCCCTGACATCTGTTCGCAGGGGTCGTCCTGGAAAATCAAGACGGCCCCACCCAGGATGGCGCCACTTTTTGCGCGCACCGCGCAGCATTCTTGCCCGAAAGGAAATCTGAATGAAATACCTGCAACCTTCCGCCATTGCCTCGGCCCTGCGCGCCGGCGGCCTGAGCCTGATCAGCATGGTTGTCATGGGCAGCGTCAGTGCTCCCGTCTACGCCGAATCGCCGGCCCAGTGGCAGGCCGCGCTGCAGCAGACCCGGCTGTCGCTGTCGCAGGCGATAGACGCAGCCGAAAAGGCCGTTCCGGGCCGCGCTTTCGATGCCCAGCTCGACATCGACGATGGCTCGCCGCGCTTCGACGTGGACCTCATCACGACCCAGGGCGACCATGTCGAGGTGCATGTCAACGCGGGCACGGGCGCGGCGCAGCAGCACAAGAACAAGGGCTCGGCATCGTCCAAGGACAGGAAGCGCCTCGACGCCAGCAAGATCACGCTCAAGCAGGCGCTGGACGCCGCGCTCAAGCACACGCCAGGAACGGCCGTCGATGTCGAGCTGGGCAACGACTGGGGCCGGGCCGTGATTGCCGTCGATGTGCTGACCGCGGCCGGCCAGCGCATGGAAATCAAAGTCAATCCCGTGGACGGCACGGTCATCAGCGCGAAAGTGGATTGACCATCCGGGGGGACGCAGGTACGCCTGATCACACGGTTCTTGCCGATTGGCGCAAGAACCGCCAGAATTTCCCCATCCCCCTTATGGAGCGCACGCCATGGCCATTCCCCACGCCTTGCCCGCACAGGCCGTCGACGTCCATCCTTACGGTGCGCGGCTGGCAGACGAAAAATCCGTGGCGCTGTTCAAATCCGACGATCTCGAAGTGATACGCATGGTGCTGCATGCGGGCAAGCGCATGCCTGCGCACAAGGTCACGGGCGGGCTGGTGCTGCACTGTCTTGAAGGCCGATTGCAGGTCGACATCGACAGCCAGCAGCATGCCTTGCACGCCGGCCAGCTGCTGCATCTGCCAGGCAACGTCGCGCATGCGGTCAGCGCGCTCGAGGATTCTTCGGCGCTGCTGACCCTGGTCGTGCGCAAGTAAACGGCGGTCAGCAGGCGCAGATCTCAAGGCGCCACGCGGTCCAGCGCCTGTGCGAAAAGGCTCCATGCCTGCGGGTCGTCGGCCATGGGAACGGGTACGCGCACCATGCGGCTGGGTGCGCACTGGGGCGAAAACAGCATGCCGGGGGCAAGCAGCAGTCCCAGCGCCACGGCCTCGCGCGCCAGCGTTTCGGAATCGCGGCCGCAGTCGGCCCAGACGAACATACCCGCATGCGGCGGTTGTGCCACACGGCAGCCCAGCGCCTCGAGCTGGGACAGACAGCGCCCGCGTGCCTGATTCACGCGTTCGCGCAGCCGGTCGACATGGCGGCGGTACTGGCCGTCGGCCAGGATGCGGTGCACCACCTGCTCACCGAGTTCCGGCGAGGTCGGACTGCCCAGCAGCTTGGCGTCGACCAGCCGGCGCATCAAGGCCTCATGTCCCGCGATGTAACCCACGCGCAGTCCGCCGCCCAGCGTCTTGGCGTAGCCGCCGATCAGCAGCACGCGTTGCAGCCGGTCGAGCGCGGCCAGGCGCACCGGCGTGCCCGGATGGAAATCGGCGAAGGTATCGTCCTCGGCCAGCAGAAAGTCGAAGCGCTCGGCGATGCGCAGCACTTCATGGGCTACGCCCAAAGACAAGGTCGAGCCCGTGGGATTGTGCACGGCGGTGTTGATGATGAACATGCGCGGCCGGTGCTGCTCGGCCAGCTGCGCCAGCCCAGCCAGATCGGGGCCGTCATGGCGGCGCGGCACGCCGACCACCTGCAGACCCTGGGCCTGCAGCAAACCATGGACCAGAAACCAGCCCGGGTCTTCGACCAGCACCGTGTCGCCGGGCTGCAGCAGGCTGCGCACCACCAGATTGAGCCCCTGGGTGACGCCCGCGACCGTCATCAGATGCAAGTCAGGGTGGGCCGGCACTTCCTGGGACTGCAACTGCGTCGCGATCTGCTGGCGCAGCGGCCGGTAGCCATGGGGCGTGCCGTAGCTCAGCAGGCTCGTGCCGGCCGTGCGGCCCACGCTGCGGATCGCTGCGCCCAGCATGTCGGCGTCGAGCCAGTGCGCCGGCAGCAGCCCGGCTCCAGCGGAGGCAGCGCCGCGCCACGGACCGCTGAACATGCTGCGCAGCAAAAAGGCCCTGTCGAACGCCAGCGGCCCGGCGACGTCGCAGGCATCGCCTGAACGGCAAGGTGCCTGCACGGGTTGGGTACAGACAAAAAAACCCGCGCCGCGGCGCGACCCGACCAGACCCTGGGCCTCGAGCCGGCCATAGGCCTGGACCACCGTGCAACGGCTCAGGCCCGTCGCCTCGGCCATCACGCGCACCGACGGCAAGCGCATTCCCGGGCCCAGCCCCTGGTTGGTTATCAGCTCGACCACATGCGCGATCAACTGCTCCACCAGCGACAGCGGCGAATCGCGCAACGGTTGCCAGCCGCACCCTCGCGGCCCCTGCGTGCGGGCGAGCTCGCTCGCCTTTCTTGGGTCAAGTGTCATGGTGTTCGGCACAGGCCAGTCAGCCCGCATTATTAATTAACTGTATCGATATTAATTTACCAATAGTCAATAGCATGACATGGTTACGCCGGTTTTCCTAGCCCGCAGGCCAGGACACCACGCCGATTCACCCTGAATGGACTCAGCCATGAACGCATCTGCTTTTTATCCGCTGCTCATGTTCACTTTCGCCTACTCGATCACGCCCGGGCCGAACAATCTGTTGCTGGCGGCGTCAGGCGCGGCATTCGGTTACCGACGCAGCCTGCCGCACATCCTGGGAGTGAGCGTGGGCGCAGCCCTGATGCTGGTGGTGGTGGGCTGCGGCCTGTGCACGGTGTTCGACCGCGTGCCGCATCTGCACACTGCGCTCAAGTATTTTGGCGCGGCCTATCTGGTCTGGCTGGCGTGGTGCATTGCGCGCTCTGGCAACGCGGGCAAGCAGCGGACCGCGCGCCAGCCCCTGCGTTTCTGGCAAGGCCTGGCCTTGCAGTGGATCAACCCCAAGACCTGGGTGATGGCCGTGGGCATCGCCGCCACCTATACGCCGCGCGACGGCTATCTTCTGCACCTGCTGCTGGCCGGCGCGCTGCTGGTACTGGTGAGTTTCCCCAGCATCAGCGCCTGGACCCTGTTTGGTCAATGCGTGGCCTGCAGGCTGCGCTCGCCTGCGGCCATCCACCGTTTCAACCGCACCATGGCCGGCCTGCTGCTGGTGTCGCTCTATCCTTTTGCCGTCGAAGTCTGGGAGTGTCTCTGCGGCTAGCGCGCTGGCGCCACGGCGGCCACCTGCTGTGCGAGCCGCGCAATGCCGGCGTCGCTCAGATCCGCGCAGCCGATGCGCGCGCGCTGCTCCCAGCCGCGAAAATGCCGCGCCTGCGAGCGCTCGTACTGCGGATCGTAATGCAGCGCCATGAGTTCGCCGAACAGCGGCGCGAGGGCCTGCTCCTGCGCCCAGGCCTGCCAGCGCGCGACAATCACATTGCCCTGCATTTCCTTGAGCCGGCCCAGCTGCGCCGACAGTGCCTGCGCGTCCTCGCCCAGATAGGCGTAGTCGCGCAGCAGATAGTCAAGGCGGGCCTCGGCCGTGGCTTCGATTTCTATGCAGGGCGCGTCGCGCATGCGCTCGACCAGGCCCAGCGGCAGCGTGATGCGGCCTATGCGCTGGCTCTCGCCTTCGATGTAGACAGGGCGCGTGAGATCCAGCGCTTCCATGCAATCGACCAGTCCGGTCTCAAACGCTTTTTGCGACGGCTGGGCAATTCCCGGCAGTTGCCCCAGCAGCGAGCCCTTGTGGCGTGCCAGGCCTTCGAGATCGAGCACCTGCTCGCCCTGCGCGGCCAGCGCATGCAGCACGCGCGTCTTGGCACTGCCGGTCGCCCCGACAAGCACGCGCAACTGCAGCTGCGGCACCATCTGTTCCAACTGCGCCATCACATGGTGGCGAAAATATTTGTAGCCGCCCGCGAGCTGCTGCGCATCCCAGCCCACGAGGCGCAGCCAGGTGACCATGGAGCCGCTGCGCAGGCCGCCGCGCCAGCAGTAGATCAGCGGCTTCCAGTCGGCGGGCTTGTCGGCGAAGGTCTCGCGCAGATGGCGCGCGAGATTGGCCGAGACCATGGCCGCGCCCAGGCGCTTGGCCTCGAAGGGACTGACCTGCTTGTAGATCGTGCCTATGGTCGCGCGCTCGGCGTCGTCGAGCACCGGACAGTTGATGGCGCCGGGAATATGGTCGAGCGCGAATTCGGCGGGCGAGCGCGCATCGATCAGGGTATGGAACTGGTGCTTGTCGGTGATGCGTACGGGAGAGCGATGGGACACGGGAGAGGCTTTCTGAAAGCGCCGCCTCGAAGGGCGGCATGGGCTGCCAGTGATCGAGCCTCGATACGAGCTGGACGCCGCAAATGCGCTTGGCGCAAGCGCGCGCAAGGGGCGACCATTGTCGCATTCCATGCTTGGCCATGCTGGAAGGCTTAGCATTGGCGCGCATCCCGCACGCTCACCTTTCCGCCGCCATGCCCTCTGCCGCCCCCCCTGTCCTGCACTATATTTTCGATCCGCTGTGCGGCTGGTGCTATGCCGCCGCGCCGCTGCTCGCGGCCAGCCGCCTGCCCGGACTGCAGCTGCAGTGGCATGCGGGCGGAATGCTCAGCGGCGCGGCGCGCCGCACCATCACGCCCGACTGGCGCGCGCATGTGATGCCGCATGATGAGCGCATCGCCGCGCTCACGGGCCAGCCGTTTGGCGACGCCTACTACAACGGCCTGCTCAACCAGATCGGCGCGACGCTCGACTCCACGCCGCCGATCGCCGCGATGCTGGCCGCCGAATCAATGGCCGGCCTGGGCCTGGCAATGCTTGCGCGCGCCCAGACCGCCCACTACGTCGAAGGCCAGCAGATTTCCACGCTGGGCGTGCTGCAGTCGCTGGCGCAGGAGCTGGGGCTCGATGGCCGGGCCTTTGTCACGCAATATCAGGACGCGCTGGCCCACGCCGTCGCCGACCATATCCAGCAAAGCCGCGAATGGCTGCAGGCTTCGGGCGGCCAGGGATTTCCGACCTTCCTGCTCGAGTACACCGAAGCCGCGAGCAGCCGGCGCGTGGGCCAGCGTCTGGATATCTCACCCTGGCTGGGCAATGCCGCGGGCTGGCAGGCGCATCTGCAGCAATTGCTCGATACCGAAGCCGCGCCGATCTGAATCGGTGCCGCGGGGTCAGGACGGTCATTCGACAGCAATGAGAAAAATTCTCATTACAATTTGAGGTTCCATTACCGTCGGGCCGCGCGCCCTGCCCATTCAGATATGCATAAACTGCTGTTGATCGCTGCGCTCGCGGCCGCCCCCGTGGTCGCCCCCCTGGCCCAGCCCGTTGCCCCCATTGCCGCCAAGCAGTCCGCGCTCAGCGTCGAGCAAGTTGCCGGTCACTACGCCCAGCTGGTCCATGCCGGCTACAGCGATTCGCTGCAATCGGCCCAGGCGATGCAAAAAGCCATCAACGCCCTGATTGCGCAGCCCAGCGCGAAGACGCTGGCCGCGGCCCGCAAGGCCTGGCTGCACGCGCGCAACTTCTACGGCCAGACCGAAGCTTTCCGTTTCTACGACGGCCCCATCGACAACGAGGACGGCCCCGAAGGCCGCATCAACGCCTGGCCCATGGATGAGTCGTATGTCGACTATGTGCAAGGCAATGACGACGCCGGCATCATCAACGACCCTGCCCAGCCGATCACGGCCGAAGCGCTGTCCGAGCTCAATGAAAAGGACGGCGAAGAGAACATCGCCACCGGCTGGCATGCGATCGAGTTCCTGCTGTGGGGCCAGGACCTGAGCGCCAGCGGCCCGGGCGCACGCCCGCACACCGACTTCATCGACGGCAAGAAGCCCAATGCCGACCGCCGCCGCCAATACCTGCAAGTTGTCACCGACCTGCTGATTGAAGACCTCCAATCGATCCAGGCCGCATGGGCGCCGGGCGTCGCCGACAACTACCGCGCGCAATTCGTTGCCGGCGGCAATGAGTCGATACGCAAGATCTTTGTCGGCCTGGGCTCGCTGTCGCGCGGCGAACTCGCGGGCGAACGCCTGGAAGTGGCACTGGCCAGCCAGGACCAGGAAGACGAGCACTCGTGCTTCTCCGACAACACCCACAACGACGCGATTGCCAACGCCAAGGGCATAGAGAACGTCTGGCTGGGCCAGTACCGGCGTCTGGACGGCAGCCTGTTGCGCGGCCCGGGCCTGCGCGACTGGGTGGCGCTCAAGAACGCGGCCCTGGCCCAGGAAACCACCACGCATATCCGCAAGTCGGTGGCCGGCACGCAGCAGATTCCCGTGCCGTTCGACCAGGCCATACAGGGCCAGCGCTCGTCGCCGGCGCGCGCCAGGATCCAGGCCGTGATCGACAGCCTGACCCAGCAGAGCAAGGACCTCGCCGCCTCCGCCCAGGCCGTGGGCATTGACCGCCTGAACATCGTTCAACCCGAGTAAGCCGACTGCGTCCCATGAAAAGATTGACGGGCCGCCAGGCCCTGGCCGCAGTGGCCTGCGCTGCCGCGGCCGCCACGGCGGCACTCGCCGCCCAGGTTTTTGCCGAGAGCCGCGCCGCGCCAGCGGGCGC
>NZ_JAVWWA010000019.1:50480-63125 GCF_036666375.1 Comamonas sp.
GCGCCGCGCCAGCGGGCGCCGCGGATGCGAGCGTCGCGGCGCCGGCCGACCACCTTCCCGGTGGCCAGGCCACGGTGTTTGCCACCGGCCGCAATGCGTTTTCGTTTCCCGCGGCCAATCTCGCCGATGCCGAGCGCACGCGCTTTGTGATCGGCAATTCCTTTTTCAAGCGCAACTGGGTGCAGGCGCCCGCGTCGACCACGGCGCGCGACGGCCTGGGCCCGCATTTTCTCGCGCGCTCGTGCGGCGGCTGCCATGTGCAGGACGGCCGCGCCCAGCCGCCCGACTTCCACAACGGGCTGGAGCCACGCGCCGTCGCCGGCCTGCTGATGCGCCTGTCGGTTCCCGGCAAGACCGCCCAGGGCGGCCCCGTGCCCGAGCCGACCTATGGCGACCAGTTCAACGACCTGGCGATACCCGGCGTACGCCCCGAGGGCAAGGTCCATATCCGCTATGAAACGCTGACCGGAGCGTTCGCCGACGGCACGCCCTATACGCTGGAAAAGCCGATCTACACGCTGCGCGAACTCGGCTACGGCGCGCTCGCGGCCCATGCCATGGTCAGCCCGCGCATCGCGCCCCAGGTCATAGGCCTGGGCCTGCTCGAAGCCATTCCCGAGGCCGAGATCGAGGCCAATGCGCGCGCGCAGCAGGCCGCAGGCGGCCCGGTGCGCGGCGAAGTCAACCGCGTCTGGGATGCGTTTGCCCAGACCACGATGATCGGGCGCTTCGGCTGGAAAGCCAACGTCGCCACGCTGGCCCACCAGACCGCGGGCGCGTTCCAGGGCGACATCGGCATCACGTCGAAGAACTTCCCCGACGAAGCCTGCATGCCTGCGCAAAAGGACTGCCTGCAGGCGCCGCGCGGCGCCAAGGGCCAGGGCGTGGAAATCGACGACAGGACGCTCGACGACGTGATCTTCTACCAGGCCACGCTGGCACCGCCCGCACGGCGCGACCCGGCCGACCCGCAGGTGCTGCAAGGCCAGCAGATCTTTGCGCGCGCCCAATGCGCCGCCTGCCACCGGCCCAGCTATGTGACCGGCGCGCCGCCGTTTCCGCGGCTGAGCAGCCCGGCGCTGTCGGGCCAGGTGATCTTCCCCTACACGGACCTGCTGCTGCACGACATGGGCAAGGACCTGGCCGACGGCCGCCCCGACTTCCTGGCCAATGGCAACCAGTGGCGCACGCCGCCGCTGTGGGGCCTGGGCCTGGTGCCCGCGGTCAACGGCCACAGCCGGCTGCTGCACGACGGCCGGGCGCGCAACATCCTCGAAGCTGTGCTGTGGCATGGCGGCGAGGCCCAGGCTTCGCGCGACGCCGTGCTGCAACTCAACGCTCAGGAGCGTGACGCGCTGGTTCGTTTTCTCGAATCGCTCTGACCCCGCAGGAATCCCATGACAAACCATTCCGCATTCCGCCCCATCGCCTGGGCCTGCACGGCGCTGGCCCTGGTGGCCGGCACGGCATCCGCCCAGGGCATTCCAGCGGCCTACGCCGAAGTCGCGCTGCCGTTCTACAACCCCACGCACCTGAGCGCGGGCCTGGCCACGCAATGGTATGGCACCAACGCCAGCGCGTTCGAGCAAAGCGCCCAGGCTCTCGTAGGCAGCTGGCAGCAGTATTGCGCGGGCCAGGGCTCGGCCACTGAAGTGCGCGAGCGCTGGCGCGCCGCGGCCACCGACTGGGAGCGGCTGTCGGCCGTGGCGCTGGGCCCGCTGATCGAGCGCCGCTCCATGCGCCTGATCGACTTCCAGCCGCTGCGCCCCGCGGCCGTGCGCAAGGCCATCACCACTGCGCCTGCCGACCTGCTGGGCATGGAGCGCGTGGGCGCGCCCGCCAAGGGTTTCCCGGCGCTCGAATGGCTGCTCTGGACCGAAGCCGCGGCGCCGAATACCCCGGCCTGCCGCTACGCGGCGCTGGCCGCGCGCGAAGTCCATGCCGAAGCGCAAGCGCTGCAAAAGGGTTTTACCAAGCTCGCGCAAACACCCTGGGATGAGGACGAATCCACGGCCGCCCCCGAGCTGATGGCCGAGTTCATCAACCAGTGGATTGGCGGGCTCGAGCGCCTGCGCTGGCAGCAGATGGAAAAGCCGCTGCGCAGCCAGGGCAAGGCCGCAGCGCCCGACTTCGCGCGCAGCGCCAGCCAGACCAGCCTGCAATCGTGGCGCGCGCAATGGTCGGCGCTCAAGACGCTGGCCGTGCACCACGCCGGCCCCACGCCCGTGGCCGGCAAGGACATCGTGCCCATCGAACTCTATCTGCGCGGCCGCGGCCTCAACGACCTGGCCCAGCAATGGGTCAATGCGGTGCTAGCCGCCGACCAGGCCATGGCGCAGCTCGCATCGACCGACAAGGATGCGGTGCTGCAGGCCGTCAAGGCGCTGGGCCAGGTCAAGCAGCAGATGCAGGACAAGGTCGCACCGGCCTTGAAAGTGAACATCGGCTTTTCGGATGCCGACGGAGATTGACATCATGAGCGCAGCAATGCACCGCCGGCAATGGCTGCGGCAGGCGCTGGTCTGGTCCCTGCTGCCCGGCCTGCCGCTGGCCGCGCGCGCCCAGGCCAACGGCAACAGCCCGCTGCCGCGCTTCATCGCGGCCTGGCAGGACGGCGCGCAGCAATACATAGGCCAGCTCGCCTGGACCGGCGCCACCACCGCGGCCGCTGCGCAATTGCTGCCGCTGCACAGGCTCGAAGTGCCCACGCGCGCGCATGCGCTGCTGCAGGAAGCTTCGGGCGCCATCGTGTGCGTCGCGCGCCGGCCCGGCGACTGGCTGCTGCGCTGGCATCCAGGCCAGGAGCCGCAATGGCTGTGGATAGAGCCCGACCGCGTCTTCAACGGCCATGTGCTGACCAGCGCCGACGGCCGCCACATCTACACCACCGAAACCGATCTGGCCGACAGCCAGGGGCTGATAGGCGTGCGCGACGCGGCCAGCCTCGAAAAGCTCGCCGAATGGCGCACCGGCGGCATGGACCCGCACCAGCTGCTGCTCGACCACGACGGCAGTCTGATCGTAGCCAATGGCGGCATTCCCACCCAGTCCGAGACCGGCCGGCGCAAGCTGCGGCTGGACCATATGGATTCTTCGGTCGTGCGCCTGGCTGCCCAGGCGCGCGGCGAACTGCTGGGCCAGTGGAAGCTTGACGACCCGCGCCTGAGCCTGCGCCACCTTGCCTGGGGCGCGCAGCTGCGGCCAGGCCACGCGCGCCGCTGGCTGGGCGTGGCCTTGCAGGCCGAGCACGACGACGCCCAGGCCAAGCGCCAGGCGCCCGTGCTCGCGGTGTTCGACGGCGAGGCGCTGCGCGCCGTCGCCACGCCCGCGCCCGTGGCCGGCTATGGCGGCGATATTGCGTTCACCGGCGACGCATTCGCCGTGAGTTGCCCGCGCGTGGACCGGGTGGCGTTCTTCGGCAGCGCCCGACCGGGTGCGCCCATCGCCTGGCAGGCCGAGCATGCGCTGCCCATGGCCTATGCGCTGGCGGCCGTGCCCGGCCAGGGCCGCGCCGATGACGCGCGCGTCTGGGTCGGCGGCGGCGAACAGGCCATCGCCCTTGATGCCGCAGGCCAGGACAGCAATATCGCGCCCGCGCGCGTGGGCGCCATCCAGCTCGACAACCACTGGCTGCGCGCGCGCACCGCCTGAAGCACGCCAGCGCGGCGGCCGCGAAGGTCGGCTGCGTGCCTTCGCGCGCCTGGCGCGCAGCACCCCATGGGCGCATGCGCGCCGCGTGCGCGCCGATTTCGCGCCATTTCCGCAACGCTTCGCGCCAACACCATCAGAAAACACGAATTCGAATGAGAATGGTTTCTGTTTGCATTACAATTTGTATACAGTTTCACTTCTTATTTGGCCTGCAGCGCTGTAACGTCGCTTTCCGGGCCTGGAGCCTTCCATGTCTTCTTCCCATCGCGCGGCCTCCGGCGCGCAACGCCGTCTTCCCGCGACGCTGACGCCGCTGGCTTCGGCCCTGTGCCTGGCGCTGCCCGCGCTGGCGTTCGCGCAATCCACGCCTGCCACCGAAAATGCGACCGTGACCGTCACGGCCACGCTGCAGGAACATGACACCCGCACCGCTCCGGCTTCGGTCAGCGTGATCGACCGCGCCCGGCTCGACCAGCAGCAGCCCGCCGACCTGTTCGAAGCCGTGCGCGGCCAGACAGGCATAGGCTTCAGCGCGACCAACACCGCGGGCCGCCGCACCCTGTCGATGCGCGGCATGGATGGCAAGCATGTGCTGACCATGGTCGACGGCAAGCGCATTGCGGCCACTGACGACATCGTGGGCCACTCGAACTTCCAGTTCGGCTGGGTGCCCATGGCCGCGGTCGAGCGCGTCGAAATCATCCGCGGCCCGATGTCCACGCTCTACGGCTCCGAAGCGCTGGGCGGCGTGATCAACCAGATCACGCGCCAGCCCCGGGGCGACCGCTGGGAGACCTCGGTCTACCTCAAGGCCGGAACACAGACCGACCGTACGGGCGGCAATCTGGGCCAGGCCTCGATCTACTCCGCGGGCAAGGTCAACGACATGCTGTCGCTGCGCGTTTCGGGCACGGCGGCCCACGCCGATGCCATCGCCAAGCCCTCCGCGCCCACGCTGTCGGCGCTCGAAGGCCAGCACAACGGCCAGGGCAGCATAGGCGGCACGCTCAAGATCGATGCCGACCAGTCGCTGGACTTCAACCTCATGGCCGGCAAGGAGCAGCGCTTCTTCGACACCAGCAAGACCGTCAACAAGCTGCTCACGGTCTATGAAAGCGAATACGACCTCGACCGCCGCCAGGCCGACGTGACCTGGAAAGCCAAGTTCGGCGACTGGAAGACGCAGGCGCGCGCCTATGCCAGCGACATCCGCATCACCAACTCGGCAAGCAACGGCGTCGCGCCGGCCACGCCCCAGCGCATGCAGGAACAGGTGATCGACGGTTTTGCGTCCAGGCGCTTCGGCGCCCACCAGCTGACCACGGGCGCCGAAGTGCGGCGTGAAAAGCTGACCCATTCGGAACTCAACCAGGGCAGCGACGGCGTGACCCACCAGGCCTTGTTCGCCCAGGACGAATGGGCGTTGACCGAAAGCCTGAGCCTCACCACAGGCCTGCGCGCCGACCACCACGCCTTGTTCGGCAGCGAGTTCAGCCCGCGCGCCTACCTGGTCTGGGAGGCTTCGCCGGCACTGGTCGTCAAGGGCGGCATAGGCCATGCGTTCAAGGCGCCCACGCTCAAGCAGATGTCGGGCAGCTACCACTACAACGGCACGAGCTACGACATCTACGGCAACCCCGATCTCAAGCCCGAGTCGCTGAACTCGATCGAGCTGGGCGCGACCTGGCAGGCCACGTCGGCGCTGGAACTGCAAGGCACGCTGTTCCACAACGACGTCAAGAACCTGATCGCCAGCAAGATCATCGGTCCCAAGGTCAACAACCGCAACCAGTACTGGTACTCGAACGTCGACAAGGCGCGCATCACGGGCCTGGAACTGGGCGCGAACTGGGACATCAGCCGCCAATGGCGCTGGAGCAACAACGCGACGTTCATGGCCACCAAGGACCTGACGACCGGCACCCGCCTCGACTACCGTCCGCGCGTGGGCTTCAACTCGGCGCTCGACTGGAACGGCAACGCGGGCTGGAATGCGCGCGTCGATCTGAACTATGTCGGCAGCCAGGTGGCCGCGGCCGCACCCATGCCCGCGTTCAGCGTCTGGAATGCGAGCATAGGCAAGAAGATCGACAAGACCTACACGCTGCGCGCGGGCCTGGAGAACATAGGCAACGTGGATCTGGCCGAGAAGTCGCCCAACTTCAAGAACGCCGAACGCGGCCGCACGCTGTTTGTCAGCCTGCAAGCCGACTTCTGAGGGCCTGGCCCTGGCGGGCGCCGATGCGCCCGCCGCTCTCCAAGCCACCCGCCGCTTTCTGGTCGATGGCTTGTTTCTCGTTCTGACGGCAGACGCCCGCAAGCCATGTACTTGCCGCGCTGCCCGCCCACCGACCGGGCGCCCCCGAAGCTGATTGATGCAATTCTTCTCCCTGATTTCCTGGCTGCTGGCCGGGCTGCTGCTCGCCAGCGCCAGCCACGCAGCGCCGGCGGCACCTGCGCAGCGCGTGCTGGTCATTTCGGCGAGCAATGTGCCGCTGGGCAAGTTCACTGCGCTCGCGCCCATCGCGCTGGACGCCGGCATACAGATCGAGCAGCGCAATCTGCAGTCGCTGCCCGACCAGGCCGACCCGGGCAGTTTCGCGGGTTTCGACCTGGTGCTGATCGACGCCTACCAACAGGAGCAGGTTCAGGCCAAGCTCGGCAGCACCTTGGCGCGCCTGCCCATGCCCCATGTCTGGCTGCTCGAAACCCAGCCTTCGGGCCAGGGCCTCGCGGCCGCTGATATCGAGCAGCTCACGCGTTACTACGTCAACGGCGGCCAGGCGAACTACCGGCATTTCTTCCAGACCGTGAAAGCGCTGCTCGAAAAGCGCCGCCCCGATGGCATTCCCGCGCCTGTGGTGTTTCCCAAGGTCGGCATCTACCACCCGCGCGCGCCCAGCCAGGTGTTCGCCAGCACCGCCGACTACTTCGCCTGGCGCAGTCTGAAACTCGACGCCCCCGGCCAGCGCCCGCCGGTCGTCGCCATCGGCTTTCACCAGACCCAGATCGGCGGCCTGCAGACCGCGGTGATCGACGACCTGGTCGCGCGCATCGAAGGCGCGGGCGCGGTCGCCCTGCCCTACTACAGCCCGTCGATGGACGCCCAGGCCCATCTGCAGATCCTGCAGCCCGGTGGCCTGCGCGCCGCCGATGTGCTGATCAACACCCGCATCATGCTCAACGCCGAAGGCACGCGGCGCGCCTTCGAGCAGCTGGGCATTCCCGTGGTCCAGGCCACGACCTACCGCCGCGGCTCGGCCGACGACTGGGCCAGGGACCCGCAAGGCATTCCCGCCATGGACCTGCCGCTCTATGTGGCCCAGGCCGAATACACAGGCATCAACGACATCCAGATCGCCTCGGCCATCGATCCCGAAAGCGGCGCCCAGGTGCCGATCGACGCCCAGGCGCAATCGGTGGTCACCAAGGCCTTGAACTGGGTCAATCTGCAGCGCAAGCGCGCGGCCGACAAGCAACTCGCGGTGTTCTTCTGGAATTCGCCGCCCGGCGAGAAGAACCTGGCCTCGGCGTTTCTCAATGTGCCGACCAGCCTGATCGAAACGCTCACCCGGCTGCGCGCCGCCGGCTACACCACCGAAGTGCCGTCCCAGGCCGAACTGATAGAAAAGCTCCAGCGCCTGCTCGCGCCGCTGTACCGCGACGCCAAACTCGATGATCTGCTGCGCGACGGCCTGGCCGCGACGCTGCCCGTCGCGCGCTACGAAGCCTGGCTCAACAACCTGCCGCCGCAAGTGCGCGCCGATGTCACGCGCCGCTGGGGCGCGCCCGCGGCGTCCGACATGGTGATACAGCACCAGGGCCAGCCGGTGTTCGTGATCCCGCGCCTGCAATTGGGCAAGGCGGTGCTGCTGCCCCAGCCGCCGCGCAGCGACAAGCGCGACAACCAGGAACGCGCGCTCTACCATTCGTTGAGCGCCGTGCCCACGCACTTCTATCTCGCGGCCTACCTCTGGGCGCGCGAAGCCATGGCCAGCGACGCCATCGTCCACTTCGGCACCCATGGCTCGCAGGAATGGCTGCCCGGCAAGGAGCGTGGCCTGGCCGTGACCGACTACCCCTCGCTCACCGTCGGCGACCTGCCCGTGGTCTACCCCTACATCGTCGACAACATCGGCGAAGCCCAGCAGGCCAAGCGCCGCGGGCGCGCCGTGACCATCAGCTACCAGACGCCGCCGTTCCAGCCCGCAGGCATGCACCAGGCCTGGACCGAAGTGCACGATCTGCTGCACAGCTGGCAGGACCAGGACCAGGGCGCCGTGAAGGACCAGTACCGCGCCGACATCCTCGCGCGCGTCAAGGCCCAGCGCATGGACGCCGACATGGGCTGGACCCAGGGCCATACGCCCGCCAACTTCGCCGACTTCGTCGAGGCCCTGCACAGCCATCTGCATGAACTCGCCGAGACCGTGCAGCCGCTGGGCCTGCACACGCTGGGCCAGCCGGCCGCGCAGGAGCATCGCATCGCCACCGTGGTGATGATGCTGGGCCGCGACTACTGGCATGCGGCGGCGCGCGCCGCGGGCGTGGCCGAAGCCGAGATCGACGAAGCCATGGTCGGCGACTACCGCCAGTTCAAGCAAAGCCCGCCCTTCCGTCTGCTCGAACAGTTTCTTGCGGGCCAGGCCCGCGTGACGGACCCGGCATTGCAGGCCCAGCTCGAGCAGGGGCGCGAATGGTATGGCCGGCTCGACGCCGCGGGCGAGATGCCCGCGCTGCTCGCCGCGCTCGACGGCCAGTACATCCCCACTTCCTACGGCGGCGACCCGATCAAGAACCCCGACGCGTTTCCCACGGGCCGCAACCTCTACGGTTTCGATCCTTCGCGCATTCCCAGCGCCCAGGCCTGGGCCGCGGGCAAGAAAGCCGCCGAGCAGATGATCGCCGCCCACCGCGATGCCACGGGCAAGACCCTGGACAAGGTCACGTTCTCGCTGTGGTCGGTCGAGACCATGCGCCACCAGGGCATTCTCGAAGCCCAGGCGCTGTGGCTCATGGGCGTGGAGCCGGTCTGGGACAAGGGCGGGCGCGTGATCGACGTGCGCCGCGTGGAACGCAAGGCGCTGGGCCGGCCACGCGTCGATGTGGTGCTGTCGGCCACGGGCCTGTACCGCGACCATTTCCCCAACGCGCTGCGCCAGCTCGCGCGCGCGGCCCAGCTCGCGGCCACGGCCGACGAAGCCGACAACCCCGCCTGGCGCTTCAGCCAGCAGGTGCGCCAGCGCCTGATCGCCCAGGGCGTGGATGCCAAGGCCGCGGCCAACGCCAGCCAGACGCGCATCTTCTCGACGGCCAGCGGCGAATACGGTACCGGTCTGCCCGAAGCCACGCTGGCCAGCGACTCCTGGGGCAGCAAGGCCGACGGCGACAGCAAGCTCGCCGCGCTGTATCTGGACCGCATGCAGTCGGCCTACGGCCCCGACGAAAAGCTCTGGGGCACCAAGGGCGTCGCGGGCCTGGGCACCAACCTCTACGCCGAACACCTCAAGGGCACGCAGGCCGCGGTGCTCGCGCGCAGCTCCAACACCTACGGCATGCTGACCACCGACGACCCGTTCCAGTACCTGGGCGGCATAGGGCTGGCGGTGCGCGCGCTCGACGGCAAGGCGCCGCAGCTCTACATCTCCAATCTGCGCAACCCGGGCGCGACGCGCACCGAGTCGGCCGCGAACTTCCTGTCGAAGGAACTCGCGACGCGCCAGTTCCACCCCGGCTATATCGAAGGCCTGATGAAGGAAGGCTACTCGGGCACGCTGCGCGTGCTCGACGCGACCAACAACCTCTGGGGCTGGACCGCGACCTCGCATGAAATCGTGCGCGATGACCAGTGGCAGGAAATGGCCGAAGTCTATGTGAACGACAAGCACCAGCTGGGCGTCAAGGAATGGATGGAGAAGAACAACCCCCATGCCTATGCCCAGACCATGGAGCGCATGCTCGAAGCCGCACGCAAGGGCTACTGGCAGACCGACGACAAGACGCTGGCCACGCTCAAGGACCGCTACCAGGCCCTGCAGCAGCGCTTCGGCGTGCAGGCGCCGCACCAGGCGCTGATGGACTATGTGGCCGGCGCCGCCGACAGCAATGCGCTGCCATCCCAGGCCCCGGCTGCCCAGGCACCCGCGGCAGCCCCGCCACCCGCATCCGAAGAGCCCGCCGCCGCGCCCGAGCCGCCGCCGGCCCCGCCGCTGATCACCGGCATGCAGCTGCAAAAAGTCGAGCCGCCCGCGCCGCCACCGCCTGTGAGCCTGCAGCAATGGCTGCTGTGGCTGCTGGTGCTGGGCGTGGTCGCGGCCGGCGCGCTGCGCCAGTCACTGCGCCCGGCACGCGCACTGCCCACCACCGCGCATTGAGCGCGCGACCCGCTATTTTTCTCTTCTAGATTTTGAAAGCCACCCCATGACAAGCCTGCACATCGAATCCTGGATGTACACCATCGGCCAGCTGTTCCTGATTCCCACTCTGCTCGCCATCGCGCTGCTGTTCTTCTATTCGCTGTTCGCCTTCGGCCAGTTCGCGATGGCGCATTTCCAGCGCCGCCAGCTGCGCCTGGGCGCGGCCGCCGCGCACAGCAGCGCCTACCCGCTGCTGCGCTGGGCCGCCCAGCACCCGGGCGCGAGCGCCGATGAACGCGACCTCGCGGCCCACCGCCTGCTCGAAGTGCCGCGCGTGGCCACGCGCGTGACGCCGATGCTGGGCCTGGTCGCAACCATGATTCCCATGGGTCCGGCGCTCAAGAGCATTTCGAGCGGCGACATCGCCGCCGTCGCCGACAACCTGGCCGTCGCGTTTTCGGCCGTGATCCTGGCGCTGATCGCCTCGGCGCTGACCTACTGGATCGTCTCCGTGCGCCGCCGCTGGCTCGCCGAGGAACTGGTCTGGCTGCAGCAACATGCCGCCGTCAGCGCGCCCGCGCTGGCCCCGGGCGCGCTCGCGCAGACCGCCCAGGCCGGAGTGCACGCATGAGCCTCAAGTTTCTTGAAGAAGGCGATGCCGAGGACCCGTTGCTGTCGGTCGTCAATCTGATCGACATCTTCCTGGTGATCATCGCCGCGCTCTTGATCACCATCGCCCAGAACCCGCTGATGGCCGCGATGTCCCAGCCCGACGTCACCGTGGTCACCAACGCGGGCAAGGAAAGCATGGAAATGATCGTCAAGAAAGGCGACAAGGTCGAACGCTTCAAGGCCAACGGCCAAAGCGGCCAGGGCGAAGGCGCCAAGGCCGGCGTCGCCTACCGCATGAAGGACGGCTCGGTGGTCTATGTGCCCGAGGCCGCCGAAGGCAAGCAGCCGGCGGCGACAAACTGAAGCCCGCCTACGGCCGGCGCTTCTCCAGCCGCACATCGCCATCGACCAGATCCGCGGCATGCGCCCAGCCTAGGTGGCGATAAAAACCCGCGGCGCGGCTGCGGCCGTCGGTTTCGAGCCAGGCCAGCGCATGGTCGCGGAACAGGGCCTGCTCGCAGACCGCGACCAGATCCCGGCCCATGCCCCGGCCTTCATATTGCGGCAGCACGAAGGCCGCGAACAGGCAGGCGGTTTCGAGCTCGACCATCGCAAATCCGGCCACCTTGCCATCGGCTTCGGCGACCCAGATGCAGGGGGCGCTGCATATCAGCTCAGCGATGGAGTCCGGCGTCACGCCCAGCTCGGCAAGCTGCTGCAGCGTCAGGACGTTTTCCGTGACGGCGGTGCGCACGCGAAAGATCGCGGCGACATCTTCCAGCGTGGCAGGGCGAATCTGATGGTTGAGTGAAGCGGTAGAAGGCATGCGCGCATTAGAACAGGCGACTGCCGCAGGGCGCGGCCCTGCGCCATGGCAGAATCACCGCGAATCGCGACCGCTGGACTCTGAAAGGCAAGGTTGACCGAAACCAAAGGCGTCGATGCGCTGGGATATATCCGCACCGTGGGCCATGCGCCGCTGCAGCCGGCCTTCCAATCCGTGGTCGACGCCCTGTGCGCTGCCGTGCACGGCCCGCTGGCCGATCTGATCGACAGCGCCTATCTCTATGGCAGCGTTGCCAGAGTGGATGCCGTGCCAGGGCGCTCCGACCTCGATGCCGTGCTGCTGCTGGTGCGTACGCCTTCGACCCAGGACCTTGAACGGATTGAAGCCGCGCGCCAGGCCCTGGAGCAGAGCCACGCCGAAGTCACCAAGGTCGATTTCGATCTGGGCAGCCTGGCCGAAATCCAGGCGCCAGAGAATTTCGCACGCTGGGGTTTCTGGCTCAAGCACCATTGCCGCTGCATCGCCGGGCCGGACCGCGCCCAGGCCTTTGCGCTGTTCCGGCCGTCGCGGGCGATCGCGCTCGCGGTCAACGGCGATTTCTCCAGCGTGTTGACCGCCTATGCGCAACGCCTGGCGATGCCACTGCCACCGGAACAGGCGGCGCAACTCATGCGCCAAGCGTCCAAGAAAGCGATTCGCGCGACCAATGTGCTGCGCCCCCTGGATTCGACGTCCTGGCCCGAGTCGATCGACGACCATCTGCAGCAATGCGCCGCGGCCTTTCCCGAGGCGGTCGAGGCGCTCGGATTTTTCGCTGCCCAACAGCGCCAGCCGCAGGCCGATGCCCAGGACTTCTCGCGCCGGTTGCTGCATTTCGTGGCCTGGATGCAAGAGCGCTACTGACACACAGTTCGCCGCACCGCGCCTGAGCGAGAATCCCGACCCTTTGAGGCACGCGCCCATAACTTATTGAATTTTCAGTAATTACTGAAAACTCAGTAAACTCCGGGCGCATATGCCTACCCTTCCCGACCTCAGCGCGCTCGACCTGGCACGTATCCAGTTCGCATTCACCATTTCCTTTCACATCGTCTTCCCGTCAATCACTATCGGCCTGGCCTCGTACCTTGCCGTGCTTGAAGGTCTTTGGCTCTATACGCGCAAGACGCTGTACCGCGACCTGTATCACTACTGGATCAAGTTCTTCTCGCTGTGCTTCGGCATGGGCGTGGTCTCGGG